>JANYJL010000394.1 GCA_025361845.1 Rhizobacter sp. | reverse complement strand
ATCCGCTTCATCGACGCGGATGTCGCCCTGGATCGAATCGCTGCCCACGCCTTCGATGCGCACCGGCTGGTTGATCGCTGCGATCGCGCCGAGCGCGACGAAGTACGAGGCCGACGAGGCATCCCCTTCGACATGGATGCTGCCCGGCGAGCGGTAGGCGCTACCCTGCGGAATCGTGAAGCGCTGCCAGCCAACGCGCTGCACCGCGATGCCGAAGCGGGCGAGCAGGTTCAGCGTGATCTCCACATAGGGCTTGGAAATCAACTCGCCGTCGACCTCGATCAACACCGGCTGCTTTTCGCTAACCAACGGCAATGCGAGCAGCAGCGCGGTGAGGAACTGGCTCGACACATCGCCGCGCACGCGGATCGGTGCGTCGAGCCGCAGCGGTGCGGCACCGGCGCGCAGGCGCAGCGGCGGGTAGCCCTCCTGGCCCAGGCAATCGACCGCGCAGCCGAGTTGGCGCAGCGCATCGACCAAGTCACCGATCGGCCGTTCGTGCATGCGCGGGATGCCGCTCAATTCGAACTCGCCACCTTGCGTGGCCGCCAGCACGGCCAGTGCGGCGGTCAGCGGCCGCATCGCGGTGCCGGCGTTGCCGAGGAACAGTTTTGCAGTGCGCGTTTGCAATTGCCCGCCGAGGCCGCTGACACGCAGCGCAGCGCCCTCGCTCTCGATCACGCAGCCGAGTTCGCGCAAGGCCGCCAGCATCACCTGTGTGTCGTCCGAATCGAGCAGGTCATGGATCAGCGTCGTGCCCGCGCTCAGGCCGGCGAGCAGCAGCACGCGGTTGGAGATGCTCTTGGAGCCTGGCAAACGCACAGTGCCGCCGGCCGATTGCAGCGGCGGCAGGTCGAGAAAGGGAATGTTGAACATGCGGCAGCGCGCAGACCGGCTGCGCGAGAAGGGTTCAGCGGTTGGTGGGGGGCTTGGTCGCGCCCATCTGCCAGTTGGCGCGCGCCTCGGAGGCGCTGCGGATCAGGTCTTCGAGCGCTTCCATGTTGCCCGAGCGGATCACGTGTTCCATCGCGTCCAGCGTGTGCCGGAAGCGCTGCGCCTGCTTGATGATCTCTTCGCGGTTGGACATCAGGATGTCGCGCCACACCGCGGAATCGCTGGCAGCGATGCGCGTGAAATCGCGAAAGCCCGGGCCGGCGAGCGAGAGGTAATCCTTGCCCGCGGGTTGTTTGGCCACCGAGTTGAAATATGCGAACGCCAGCATGTGCGGCAGGTGGCTCACGGCGGCGAAGGCGGCATCGTGGTTCTCCGGCGTCATGCGCAGCACCTGCGCGCCGATCGCAGCCCACACATCGGTGGCCTTCTGCACCAGCTCGGGCAGGGTCTGCGGCAGCGGCGTGAGGATGACCTGGCGGCCGCTGTAGAGCGCCGCGTCGGCTTGCGTGATGCCGCCGACCTCCTTGCCCGCGATCGGGTGGGCGGGCACGAAGGAGCAGACACGCTCCTTCAGCACGCGGCGCGCGGCATCGACCACATCGCGCTTGGTGGAGCCGACGTCCATGAACAGCACGCCGGGCTCGACGAGGTGGCGGATCGCCTTGAAGGTGGCCTCGGAGGCGGCGACCGGCACGGCGATCAGCACGATGTCCGAGCCGGACACCGCGAGCAATGCCGATTCGGCCGCCTGATCGATGACACCGAGCTGCTTGGCCTTCTCCGTCGTCGAGGGCGACTTGCTGTAGCCGATGACACGCTTGACCAGGCCCGCACGTTTGAGCGCGAGCGCGAACGAGCCGCCCATCAGGCCGCAACCGATCACTCCGAGTTGGTTGAACATGGAAGGTGCGGTCTCGGTTCAGTGAACGTCGATGGGATAGGTGCCGAGCAGCTTGAAGAAGGCACACACGGCGCGCAGTTCCTTCAATGCGGACGCGACATGCGGTTGGTCCGGATGACCTTGCAGGTCGATGTAGAAGTAGTACTCCCACTGGCCCGATCGCGCCGGGCGCGACTCGAAACGCGACATCGACACGCCGTGTGTCTTTAGCGGCACCAGCATGTCGTGCAGGGCACCCGGCCGGTTCGGCACCGAGACCACGAGGCTGGTGCAGTCGTGGCCCGAGGCTTTCGGGCTCGGGTGCCGCTCGGGGTGCGCCAGGATCGCGAAACGGGTGCGGTTGTGGGCGTCGTCCTGGATGGCAGGGGCCACGATGTGCAGGCCATATTCGCTGGCCGCACGCTCGCCGGCGATGCCGGCCAGTGACGAGTCAAGCGCCGCCAGGCGCGCGCCTTCGGCATTGCTCGACACCGGCCGGCGCTCGACGCCGGCAAGGTGCGTGCCGAGCCAAGCATGGCACTGCGCCAGGGCCTGCGGGTGCGCGCACACGGCGCTGATGCCGGCGAGCGAGTTCTCGCGGCGCATCAGGTTGTGGCGGCAGATCAGGCTGGTCTCGCCGACGATGACGAGCGGTGTGGTCAGGAACAGATCGAGCGAACGTGTCACCACGCCTTCGGTCGAGTTCTCGACCGGCAGCACGCCGAAATCGGCCGCGCCCGAGGTGGTGGCGTGCAGCACTTCGTCGAAGTTCGCGCAGGCGATCTTGACGATCGAGGAACCGAAAAAACCC
Organism: Rhizobacter sp.; assembly: GCA_025361845.1. Classification (GTDB taxonomy): domain Bacteria; phylum Pseudomonadota; class Gammaproteobacteria; order Burkholderiales; family Burkholderiaceae_C; genus JANYJL01. The sequence continues at coordinate 1,948 of JANYJL010000394.1, read as the reverse complement.
AGCGCCGCCAGCTCGCTGAAGGTGCCGGCCGGGCCGAGGTAGGCCACACGCGTGGGCGTTTCGAGCGCACGGCAGGCTGACATGATTTCGCGCCAGATGGGTGCGACGCTGTCGGCCATCAAGGGGCCGGCGTTCACGGCCTTCAGGCCGTCGATCACCTGGGCTTCACGCTCCGGGCGGAAGGCCGGCGAACCGTCCTTCTTCTTCACTTCTCCCACGTGCTGCGCCAGTGTGGCGCGCTGGTTCAGCAAGGCGAGCAAATCGCGGTCGAGCCGGTCAATCTGCTCACGCAGTGCCAGCAGATCGATCAACGGTTCGCGCGCGGCTTCAGCCATGGCGTGGTGTGCTCGATGTACGCTTCACTTGGCCGCCGGCTTGCCGGCCGGGGCGCTGCCCGGCGGCGCGCTGCTGGCGGGGACGCCGAGTGTGCTGCGCACCTTCTGCTGCAGCGCCTGCAACTTGGGGTCGAGCAGGGGCGAGGCATCGGCCACGAGCTTCTGCACGAAGGCGTTCTGCATTTCCGGCCCGAGGGTCTGAAATTTGCGGTTGACCGGCGAATCGAACCAGGCGATCAGCTGCTTCAACTCGTCTTCGTTGAACTTTTCTTCCAGCGTGACGCCGTAGGTCGTCGGCGCGAGTTTGATCGCGCGATCGCGAAACACCAGCGTGGCATCGTCGACATACTTCTTGAGGTCGGCCTCGACCGACTTGCCCAGGGCCTCGCGCTTTTCTGGCGGCACCTGGTTCTGCAAGACGTTGTTGGCGGCCTGCATCAGCTGCATCGCTGGCCGGCTGGCGAGGTCGCGCGCCATGCCTTCGAGTCCGGGCTGCTGGAGCTGCAGCAGCTTTTGCACCAGTTCCTTCTTGGTGGATTGCGCATGGGCCGTGGTCGCAGCGGCCATGGCCAGCACCAGGATCGTCAGCGCATTTTGGAGGTGCTTCTTCATCAGGAGCCTTCGCCCGTGGGTGTGGAATCGTCCGGCTCGGTGCCGGGCTCGCCCGAGGCGTCTGTGTTGGTGTCGCTGGCTGCGTCGGCGTTCGCATCATTTTCGACGATGCGTTGCAGCCCGCTCAGCTTGGCGCCGTCGTCGAGTGCGATCAAAGTCACACCTTGCGTCGCGCGGCCGAGTTCGCGGATCTCCGAGACGCGGGTGCGCACCAGCACGCCCTTGTCGGTGATGAGCATGATCTCGTCGTCCGGCCGCACCAGCGTGGCAGCGACGACCTTGCCGTTGCGCTCGGTCTGCTGGATCGCGATCATGCCGTTCGTGCCACGGCCGTGGCGCGTGTACTCGACGATCGCGGTGCGTTTGCCGTAGCCGTTTTCGGTGGCGGTGAGCACGCTCTGCGTCTCGTCCTCGGCCACCAGCATCGCGATGACGCTCTGGTCGTCCTTGAGCGCCATGCCGCGCACGCCGCGGGCGGTGCGGCTCAGCGGGCGCACTTCGTCTTCGTCGAAGCGCACGGCCTTGCCGCCATCGCTGAACAGCATCACGTCGTGTTTGCCGTCGGTGAGCGCGGCGCCGATCAGGAAGTCGCCTTCGTCAAGGTCGACGGCGATGATGCCGGCCTTGCGCGGATTGCTGAACTCATCGAGCGCCGTCTTCTTCACGACACCCTGCGCCGTCGCCATGAACACGTAGTGGTCGGCCGGGAAGCTGCGGAAACCATCGGTCAGCGGCAGCACGACATTGACTTTCTCGCCCTGCTGCAGCGGGAACATGTTGACGATCGGCCGGCCGCGTGAATTGCGCGAGCCCGAGGGCACTTCCCAGACCTTCAGCCAATACACCCGGCCGCGGTTCGTGAAGCACAGGATGTAGTCGTGTGTGTTGGCGATGAAGAGCTGTTCGATCCAGTCGTCTTCCTTCGTCTGCGTGGCCTGCTTGCCGCGCCCGCCGCGTTTTTGCGCGCGATACTCGGACAGCGGTTGCGCCTTGATATAACC
>JANYJL010000386.1 GCA_025361845.1 Rhizobacter sp. | reverse complement strand
CGGCGCAGGTGGTGGATGTGGACCTCGATGGCATTGCTGTCGATCTCCTCGCCCCAGCTGTACAGGCGCTGTTCGAGCTGGTCGCGCGACATCACGCGGCCGGCGTTCAGCATCAGCGCGTGCAGCAGGTCGAACTCGCGTGTGGACAGTGGCACGCGGGTGCCCTTGAGGGTGACGCTGCGGGCCGCCGGGTCGAGCACGAGGTCGCTGGCCTGCAGGGTTTCCTGCGGCTGGCCGTGCGAGCGGCGCACCAGGGCGCGCAGGCGCGCCGCCAGTTCGTCCAGGTCGATCGGCTTGACGACGTAATCGTCGGCGCCGAGGTCGAGGCCCTGCACCCGCTCGGGCACCGTGTCGCGTGCGGTCAGCACCAGCACGGGCGTGGCCAGGCCGCGTGCACGCACCGCGGCCAGCACGGCCAGGCCGTCCTGCATCGGCAGGCCCAGGTCGAGCACGACAGCGGCATACGGTTCGGCCAGCAGCTCGCGTTCGGCGGCCACGCCATCGCGCACCCAATCCACTTGAAAGCCACGCTGGCGCAGGCCGGCGCGCAGGCCGTCGCCGATCAGAGGGTCGTCTTCGGCGAGCAGCAGGCGCATCGCTGTATCAGCTCCGTGGGGCGGGCTGGTTCGGCGCCGCCTGGCTGGCGGGCACAGTCGGCGTGTCGGGGCTCGGTGCCTCGCGCCAGGCGAGCAGCCAGTAGCCCAGCACCACCGCCATCAACAGCGCGGCGAGTGCGCCCCAGGCGCGGCGAATGCCCTCACCCGGCCTTCCCTCTTTGCGGCCGGTGAACATGGCGCGCACCAGGTTCTCGCCGTGCATCCAGCTGCCCGCCACCACGCCGGCCACGTGCACGCCGACCGCGGCCAGCATCAGGTTGCCGGCGGTCTCGTGCACCTGGGCGAGCCATTCGCCGCCGAGTTCGTTGTAGGTCGCCCAGCCGAAGGCGACGGTCACCGCGGCGAGGCCGAGCAGCGCGACGATGGCCAGCGCGCCGGCTGGGTTGTGGCCAGTGTGATGCTCGGGCTGGCGGCGCCACATCGATGCGAGGTAGCTCGCCACGGCGCGCGGGCCGCGCACGAAGGCGGCAAAGCGCGCGTAACGGGTGCCGGCCAGGCCCCACACGGCGCGGAAGGCGACGAGGCCCCCGACCGTGTAGCCCAGCGTCACGTGCAACAGCCGCCAGCGCTCGCTTTCAGCGGTGACGTAGGCGCCGGCAAAGCACAGCACCAGCAGCCAATGGAATACACGCACCGGCGCGTCCCAGACGAGCACGGGCGTGTGGTGGCTTGAATCCTTCATGCGGCCCTACTTCGGAATCCGCACGCGGTCTTCATCGAAGTCGCCTTGCTCCGCGCCACGGTGGCAGGCCGCGCAGTTCGAGGCGCTCTTGATCGACGCGCGCTTCCAGGTGTCGGCCGCGATCTCGTGGTGCTGGCGCACGAACCAGGGCGAGCGGCTGATGCGGTCTTCCGGCGGGTTCTCGGCAATGCGGCGCACCGTGCCGGCGTTCGCGAGCAGCCAGGGCTTGAGCTGGGCGAGCGTGGCCGGGTCGAGCGAGGCATCGACGCCGAAGTGCTGGCCGAGCTTGCCCGTCAGCCGCTGCCAGGACGAAGCCGGCAGCATGCCCGGCGGATAGGCCAGGTGGCAGGCCGCGCATTCCTGCGTGTAGAGGGGTATGGCGGGCCCGCCGCTGCCGGGCTCTTCGGCGCGCGCACTGGCGCTCCAGAACAGGGGCAGCAGCGTCAGTATGGCCAGCCGGAGGGCGGTGCGGAGCGTCGGTGTGTGCATGTCAAGCCTTCAGCGTCAACAGCCACGCGATCAGGTCGGCCTTCTCGCCGGGTGTGCATTCGCGCCCGACGACATCGTTGCAGTTGCGCCGAAACCATTTCTCGGACTTCGCGCTGTCGGTGAAACGCTCGGCGTTGAAGGCTGGCGCCATCGGCTGGATCAGCTTGCCGGTGGACGCGTGTTTGCCGAGCTTGACCGGCACCGCCCCGTGGCAGGACGAGCAACTCCACTCATGACCGTGGGTCGTGGTGAAGAACTGCTGGCCGCGGCTGGTGTCGGCGGCAGCGCCTGCCGCCGCGCTGTAGCGCGCCAGCATCTCTGCCGGCGTGTCAGCTTGCGCTGGCAAGGCGAACGCGAGGCTCGCCAGGGCGGCAGCGGTCGTGAAGGTCTTGGCGAGGTTCATGGCAACTCCTGTGAGTGCCATGGTGGCTGCTGCGGATTACCGCAGTCTTAACTGCCTTAAAGAAGTTGGCGCCGCGGCGCCCGCGCTCATCCGGTCAGGTGCCCAGCACCGCCGCCATCGCCACGGCCGTGGCTTCCACGTTCCCGGAGTTGAGCCCGGCCACGCACATGCGCCCCGAGCGCACGAGGTAGACGGCGTGCTCCTCGCGCAGCCGGTCGACCTGCTCGGCCGTGAGGCCGGTGTAGCTGAACATGCCGCGCTGGCTCAGGAAGTAGCCGAAATCGCGCCCCGGCAGCTTGGCCGAGAGCACCGCGTGCAGCTGCTCGCGCATCGCCTGGATGCGCGTGCGCATCGCATCCAGTTCGCCGGCCCACTCGGCGTACAGCGCCGGGGTTTGCAGCACCCGCGCGACGATCTGCCCACCGTGTGTCGGCGGGCTGCTGTAGTTGCGGCGCACCGTTGCCTTCATCTGGCCGAGCACCAGCTCAGCCTCGGCGCGGTTCGGGCACACGACGCTGAGGCCGCCGCAGCGTTCGCCATAAAGCGAAAAACTCTTCGAGAACGAACTCGCGCAGAAGAAGCTGATGCCGGCATCCGCGAGCGCGCGCACTGCAAACGCGTCTTGCGTGATGCCGTCGCCGAAGCCCTGGTAGGCGATGTCCACGTAAGGGATCAGCCGGCGCGCGCGGATCACCGGGATCAGCTCGGCCCACTGCGCCGCGTTCAGGTCCACCCCGGTCGGGTTGTGGCAGCAGGCGTGCAGCAGCACGATGCTCTGCTCGGGCAGCGCCTTCAGTGCGGCGAGCATCTCGGCGAACCGCAGGCCGCCGGTGGCCGGGTCGTAGTAGGGGTAGGTGGAGACGGTGAAGCCTGCGCCTTCGAACATCGCGCGATGGTTGTCCCACGTCGGGTCGCTCACCCACACGTTCGAGGTCGGGAAGTAGCGCTTCAGGAAGTCGCCGCCGACCTTCAACCCGCCCGAGCCGCCGAGGGTTTGCAGCGTCGCGATGCGGCCGCTCTTCACCGCTTCGTGCTCGGCGCCGAACAGCAGTTGCTGTACCGCCGCGCGGTAGTTCGCGGCACCTTCCATCGGTTGGTAGGGCCGCGCGCCGATCGTTTGCAGCATGGCCGTCTCGGCCTCACGCACCGCGTGCATCACCGGCAGCTTGCCGGCGTCGTCGAAGTAGATGCCGATCGACAGGTTGATCTTGTGCGCGCGCGGATCCTTGCCGAAGGCTTCGTTGAGCGTGAGGATGGGGTCGCCGGCGTAGGGCTCGATGTGTTCGAACATGGAATGTGATTTCTGTGAGGTTCAGGCCGCCAAGGCCTTTTCGATGTCGGACTTGATCGACTCTGGGGTGTCGTTCGGGGCGTAGCGTTTGAGCACCTGGCCGTCCTTGCCGACCAGGAATTTCGTGAAGTTCCACTTCACCGACTGCGTGCCCAGCACGCCGCGCGCTTCGGCGGTGAGCCACTTCCACAGCGGGTGAGCTTCGTTGCCGTTGACCTTCACCTTGGCCATCATCGGGAAGCTCACGCCGTAGTTGAGCTGGCAGAACGAGGCGATCTCGGTGTTCTCGCCCGGGTCCTGCCCGCCGAACTCGTTGCTCGGGAAACCGATGATGGTCAGGCCTCGGTCGCCATAGGTTTTCCAGAGCGCTTCCAGCCCGGCGAATTGCGGTGTGAAGCCGCAAGCGCTGGCGGTGTTGACGATCAACAGCACACGGCCGCGCTGGCTGGCCAGTTGCGCCGGTTGGCCGGTGATGGACAGGGCTTCGAAGTCGTAGACGCTGGTGGCCATGGGAACCTCACGGGTGGATATGTGACAGTCGATGGTAGCGCGCCGGATTGCACGAATGCGGCCCGCGTGTGCGTGCCCCTTCGGCCCGCACCGATACACGCCGTTGCACACTGCCTCGAGCCGTTTTACACGACGCCCGCTCGACGTTCATGCCTCAGCCCACCTCCACTCAGCCGGTCCCTCGTTACGCCGTCGCCCTGCAAGGCTTCAGCGAGTTCGAGCGTGCCGCGCTGGCCTCGTTCTTCCGCCTGGCGGCACGGCGCTCACCGACCTACGTTCAGGTGGCTGCCGTCGACCATGGCGACTTCCTGATCGCCGATGCCGACCACCCCGGCGCGCTCGACGCGGTTCAGCGCGCGGGCCGTGAACTCGACACCGTGTTCGTCGGCGCCACCGCACCTTCCGGCGCGATGGCCTGGCTGCCGCGCCCGATCGACCCGATGCACATCGTGCGCGAACTCGATGCGCTGGTGGAGCAGCGTGTCTCGGGCCGCGCGGTGCCGGCCGATGCGCCCATGCCGCCCGCCATCGATCTGCTGCTGCACGATCTCGAGCCAGCAACGCGCCCGCGGGCCCTGGCGGCACGCCCCTACCAGCCGGCCGTGGGCGGCCGGGGCCGCGACGTGCTGGTCGTCGAAGACAGCGCGATTGCCCGCAAGTTCCTGCAACTGCGCCTGCAAGGCCTGGGCTACCGCGTGCAGTTCGCCTGCACCGGCGAACAGGCGCTCGACATGACCGAGGCGATCCCGTTTGCGATCGTGTTCCTCGACATCCGGCTGGGCGACGCCGACAGCCTGGACGGCTTGCAGGTCTGCCAGGCGATCCGCCAGCGCAGCCCGTCCCTGGACGAGCCCGAACCCGCCATCGTGATGGTGACCGGCTCCACCAGCGCCGCCGACCGCGTGCGCGGCAGCCTCGCCGGTTGTGATGCCTACCTCACCAAGCCACTGATCGAGGTCGAGTTCCTGCAAGCGCTGCGGCAGGTCGATCCGGGCTTCGACCCGGTCAGCGAGTCGATGCTGGGTTAGGGCGTCGCCAACACCCCGGTGACGACCCAGCGCTGGGAGCCGATTTCTTCAGCGCTCGGGCGGCGCAGCGCGAGCACCGACTGCAAACCGGGAATCAGGCACTCGTCCACGATCCAGTGCCTACCGAGCATGTCTGGATGAACACCGTCGGGTAGGCGCGCCTGCCAATTCGGCTGGCGCATGAAGCAGGTGTGCACGTCGATGAAGCGCAGCCCCAACTCCGTGGCGACCTCGCGCATGGCCTGCGCGTAAGGGGCGGTGTCGCGGCCGGGGTAGGTCGATGGGTTCGGCGTCTGAAAGATCACCTGTGCCGGTGCCGAGGCGAGCCGATGGAGGTTCACCCGGTACGTGGCGACCGGCACCTTGGCCCAGGGCCGCGCATCGTTCATGCCGTGGTTGATCAAGAGCACGCTGCCCTGCACGGACCCGGGCCATGGCGCGTTGCGCCCATCGGTGCCGCCGAGCAGCATGTCGCTGCGTGTCTCGCCCACCGCATTGTTCGCGACGACCTGGCCGAGCCGATCACGCAGCAGTGGATAGAGCTGCACCTGGGTTGAGTCGCCGAAGAGCTGAAGTGCCGGCCGCGCCGGCACGGCGCTGGATGCCATGGCTATGGTCACCGCCGCGACGAGCGCCAACAGCGTTGCGCCACCGCGCCGTGCCGGCGCGTCGCTGGCCAGCAGGCGGGCCAGGGTCTGGCGCTGAAGCTGCGGTCGTTCGACCCAGCGGCCCAGCTTCGCCAGCACGCCCCACACCAGCAGCACTGATGCGATGGCAATAATCGGTGCCGACCAGGGGTTGAAGGCGCGCGGTGCGCCGTTGACAACGACGAAGTAAATGGCCAGCAGCAGCGGGAAGTGGCCGATGTACAAGGTGTAGGAATACGCCCCCGAGCCCCTCAGCAAGCGCCATGCGCCGCCACGTGCTGCCAGCACGATGCCGCCGGCGAAAGCGATCGCCAGCGCGACCTGGCACGCCAGCAGGGCGGGGTCGGTGTCGATGTCGCCGATCAGTTTGCCTTCGGCGCCGAGGAATCGCAGTGCGGCTGCCGCCAATGCCGCGGCGACCACCGCCAGCACGGCGCGACGCGCCGCATCCTTGAATCGACAGGCGAGCGCGCCGGCCAGGAACGCAGCGAAGGACAGGGTTTGCAGCGACAGGCCCGAGTCGGCGAAGGACAGCAGCCCCAGGCCGTTCAGGTACATCGCCAGCAACACGGCTGCCACGACGCGCCAGCGCCAGCCCGTGCTCGCGAGCAGGGTGGCTAGCAGCCCCGCCAGCACGTAGAGCTGGATTTCAAACACCAGGGACCAGAGCGGCCCGTTCAACCACGCGCCACTCAGCTGACCGCGCAGACAAAGCGTGACGAGGGCCAGCAGTTGCTGCCCGACATCCGTGATGAAGTGGGCGCGCGCCGCGCCGTTGACCGACGTGGACATGCTGCCCATGAGGGCCAGTGCGAGCTGCAAGGCGAACGTGAGCCCGATGATCACGAGCAGGGGCGGGGCTATGCGAAACACGCGCCCGAAGACGAACTCCCTGGCACTGAAGCCGCCATGACGCTGCACATTCGCGGCGATGCTCAGTGTGATCACGAAGCCGCTCAGCGCGAAGAAGGCCAGCACCGCGAGCCGAGCGCTCATGCCGAACACATAAGAGCCCCAGGTGACGGCGCCGGCATCCAACGGGTGCGCGAAGATCTGCCAACCGTGGGCCGCCACGACGACGATGGACAGCAGGCCTCTCAGCGAGTCCAGGTTGTTGGCGTGACTGTTCGGACTGTTCATCGGGCAGCATTGTGCCGAGGCACCGTCAGTGCCCGCCCGCCTCGCCCGGCTCGAACACCGCCAGCAGCGCCGCGGCGACGATCAAGCCACCGCCGAGCAGCAGGCGGGGCGTCATCTCCCCGCCGCCCAGCGCCACGGCCGAGCCGGAGGCGAACACCACTTCGGTGAGCATCACCACCGAGGTCACGTTCGCCGGCAGCCGCGCCGCGGCGAACTGCAAGGCGAGGTTGCCGACCAAGAACAGCAGGGCCAGACCGAGCACGCCCGCCGCCCAGCTCGGTGCGGGCAGCGGCGGCCAGGGCAGGGCGCCCTGCGCGGCGAGCGTGGTGGCCAGCACGCCGGCAACGACCACGCCGCCGCCGAACATCGCGACGGCGCGGCCTTCTTCGGGCCGGTGGGCGGCGCGCCGCAGCAACACGTTGTTGAGTGCGAACGAGAAGCCGCCCAGCAGACCCAGCCAGTCGGGTAAGGATTGCGGTAACGGCAGCGTCACCCCACTGCCGTGCCCTTCCGGCCACAGCACGATCGCCGCGCCCGCCAGTGACACGATCACACGCAGCCCGGCACCCCGTGTCAGCGGCTCGTGCAACAGCAGGCGCGCAAGCAGCACGGTCCACAGCGGCATCAGATAGAAGAGCAGGATCACGCGCACCACGTCGCCGATCACGATGGCCCAGTTGAAGGCCGCGTTGGTGGTGCCCGCCGCCAGCAGCAGCCACCACAGCTCGGGTGTGCGCAGCACCTGGCCGAGCGCGCGCGGGCGCGCCGCGATGATCACGCCGACCGCCGCCGTGTAGACCAGCACCGTCGCCCACAGCGGGTGCAGGCCGAGTGCCTGGAGCTGGCGGAACGGCCACCAGGCGCAGCCCCACACCATGGCGTTGATCAGCAGGGCCAGCGCAGGCCAGCGGGTGAGGAGCTTGGGAACGGGAACAGGCATCGGCCGGATTGTCCGTGCGCCGCGCGCGCCCCCATGTTTGTCGGATTGCGCCGCGCCGCCGACGGGTCTAAGGTCCATGCTCTTCGGGCACCAGGACACGACATGAAAGCTTTGGCCGTCTATTCCCCCGGGCAGGTGTTCTCGAACGAGCCGCCCGATTTTTCATCGCTCGGCTACCGCTTTCTGGCAGAGGGCGATTCCTGGTTCTCGATCGGCACGCTGAACCCCGCGAAGAACTCGAACCTGCTGTTCGAGATGGCCTTCAGCCAGTGGGCCGGCGCGGTGAACTGCGCCTCGCCCGGCGACACGCTGAACCGCATGTCGCAGATGAACCGCGACCCGAACTTCACCGATCTGCTGGTCGGCCGGCGTGCCCGCATCTGGGATGCGCTGTTGATGTCCTGCGGCGGCAACGACCTGATCGATGCCTTCGGCGTGCGTGCCGACGGCGTCGCGCCCGACAAGCGCCTGCTGCTCACCCAGGCCGAATGGGGACCGGAGGCGCAAGGCCCGTCGCGCTACCTCAGCGATGCCGGCTGGCAAACCTACTGCGGCTACGTGCAAGCCAACCTCGATCACCTGATCGCGCTGCGCGACAGCGGGCCGTCGAAGGGCGTGCCGGTCTTCATGCACGGGTATGCCTTCCCCACACCGCGCCCGGCCGGTGCGGGCCCGAAGATGGGGCCGTGGCTGTACCCGTCGGCGCAAGCCTATGGTGTGCCCGAGGCCGATTTCATTCCGCTGGCGCGGGTGCTGCTGGGCCGCATGGCCGCGCTGTTCGCGCGCTCGGCGGCCGACACGGCTCGCTACCCCAACCTGCACTTCTTCGACACCACCGCCATTGCGGTCGAGCCCGCTGCGCTGGGCAGCAGCGGTGAAAGTGGCGACTGGGTGAATGAGATCCACCTCACCTGGCGCGGCTACGAAAAGCTCGCGGCGCCGTGGTGCGCGGCGATCGAGAAGGTGCTCGCTCAGCGCTGACGGATTCGGCCCGCGCTCAGTGTTTGTCGCTGCGCGCGATGGCGAGCAGGCGCTCGATCTCGTCGCGGTGCTCGATGCAGTTGTTCGCGTGCCAGCGGCGGATCAGCCACATCGTGCCCGCCACCACCACGCCGAAGATCGTGATCGACGCGAAGGCCGACATGCCGAAGCGGGTCATCGCGGCGTAGAACGCACCGAGGCCGAGGATGCAGGCCTGCTCGTTGAAGTTCTGCACTGCGATCGAGCGGCCCGCGCCCATCAGGTTGTGGCCGCGGTGTTGCAGCAGGGCGTTCATCGGCACCACCAGGTAGCCGCCGATCGCGCCGAGCAAAATCAGGAAGGGCGCGGCCGCCCAGGCGTTGGTGATGAAGTTCAGGCCGATCACCAGCACGCCCATCGCGATGCCCAGCGGAATCACGCCGGTGGCCTGGTCGAGCCGCATGCGCATCGACGCGCCGATGGCACCGGCCGCGGTGCCGATCGCCACCACGCCGACGAGGGACGAGGCCTGCGTGGTCGAGTAACCCAGCGCCACGGCTGCCCACGCGAAGACGATCACCCGCAGGTTGCCGGACACGCCCCAGAACAAGGTCGTGGTCGAGAGCGAGATCTGCCCGAGCTTGTCGCCCCACAGACGCGCGTTGCAGCGTGAGAAGTCGCGCACCAGCTCGCTCATGCCGTGAGCCAGCGGCTGCAGCGGTGCCTCGGTGCGCGGAATTCGCAGGTTGAAGATCGCCGCAGCGACGTAGAGGAACACGATCACCGAGATGGCCGCCTCGGGCGCGGTATCGATGCCGGTATCGATGATCGGCAGGTCGAAGGACAGCAGGTGGCGCGACACCACCTTGCCCACCAGCTGCCCGCCGAGCAGCACGCCGAAGATGATCGACAGGATCGTCAGGCCCTCGATCCAGCCATTCGCCTTCACGAGCTGCGAGTTCGGCAGCAGTTCGGTCAGGATGCCGTACTTGGCCGGCGAGTACGCCGCCGCGCCGAGGCCGACAATCGCATACGCCATCAGCGGGTGCGCGCCGAACAGCATCATCAGGCAGCCGATCACCTTGATGGCGTTCGACATGAACATCACCTTGCCCTTCGGCACCGCATCGGCGAAGGCGCCGACGAAGGGCGCGAGCAGCACGTAAAACAGCGCGAACATCGGCGTGAGTGCCGGCACATGCCAAGCCGGCGCACCCGAGGTGCGGAGCATTTCGATGGCGGCGACCAGCAGCGCGTTATCAGCCAGCGAGCTGAAAAACTGCGCCGCCATGATCGTGTAAAAACCTCGTTTCATTCGCGGAATGCTGGCCTTGTCGGGCGGTTCTTGCGTCCGCGTAAAGACGTCCTCGTCTGGGTGCTGCGGCGGCGTTATAGCACGCGGCCTGCGGCACAAATGCCGCGCAACCCTCCGCTTCGCGGGGCGGGCTGGCAGAATCTTGAGGCCATGCCCCGCCCTACCGAAGCCCTGATCCACACCGACGCGCTCGCCCACAACCTGAGGCGTGCACGGGCTTCTGCACCCGACGCGAAGGTCTGGGCCGTCGTGAAGGCGAACGCCTATGGCCACGGGATCGAGCGCGCCTACGCGGGGCTGCAAGGGGCCGACGGGTTTGCCCTGCTCGATCTGAATGAAGCCGAACGCGTGCGCGCACTCGGCTGGCGTGGGCCGATCCTGCTGCTCGAAGGTTGCTTCGAAGCGCGCGACCTGGAGCTCTGCTCACGCCTGAACCTCTGGCACACCGTGCACCACGAAGCGCAGATCGACATGCTCGCTGCGCACAAGACACAACAGCCGCACCAGGTGTTCCTGAAGATGAACAGCGGCATGAACCGGCTGGGCTTTCGGCCGCAGGCCTTTCGCGCGGCGTGGCAGCGTTTGAGCGGCCTCACGCAGGTGGACAGCATCACGCTGATGACGCACTTCTCGGATGCCGACGGCCCGGCCGGTGTGGCCGCGCAGACCGCGGTGTTCGAGGCTGCCACGCGTGAAATGCCGGGCGACCGCTCGCTGTGCAACAGCGCGGCCACCTTGCGTTTCGCGCCGAACGACGGCGCCGTGCGTGCCGACTGGGTGCGCCCCGGCATCATGGTCTACGGCTCGGCGCCCGACTTCCCCGACCACGACATCGCACATTGGGATTTGCAGCCGACGATGAGCCTGCGCGCCCGCCTCATCGCCACGCAGGCACTGCACGCGGGTGATGCGGTCGGTTACGGCAGCCGCTTTCGCGCGACCGGGCCGATGCGCATCGGCATCGTCGCCTGCGGTTATGCCGACGGCTACCCGCGTGTCGTGCGCGAGGACACACCGGTGCTGGTCAACGGGGTGCGCACGCGCATCGTCGGTCGGGTGTCGATGGACATGATCACGGTGGATCTGGCCCCTGTGCCCGAAGCCGGCGTTGACAGCGAGGTCACCTTGTGGGGCCGCGCGCAGAACGGCGCGGTGCTGCCAATCGACGAGGTCGCGGCTTGCGCTGGCACCGTCGGGTACGAGTTGATGTGTGCGTTGGCACAACGGGTGCCGACACGCGCCGTCTGAGTTTGGAGAGGGAACCCTTCATGAGCGAGCCTCTGTCCCACCGGCTCACGATGACGGTGCTGATGACGCCCGACATGGCCAACTTCAGCGGCAATGTGCACGGCGGCACCATCCTCAAGCTGCTCGACCAGGTGGCCTATGCCTGTGCGAGCCGCTACGCCGGCCGCTATGTCGTCACGCTGTCGGTCGACCAGGTGATGTTCCGCCAGCCGATCCACGTGGGCGAGCTCGTCACCTTCCTCGCCTCGGTGAACCACACCGGCACCTCGTCGATGGAGGTCGGCATCAAGGTCGTGGCCGAAGACATCCGCAGCCAGGGCAAGCGCCACGCGAACAGCTGCTTCTTCACGATGGTGGCGGTGGGCGACGACGGCAAGCCGGTGCGCGTGGAGCCGCGGGTGCCGGGCAACGACGACGAGCGCCGCCGATTCGAGGCCGCGACCGTGCGCCGCCAGTTGCGCCAGGAACTCGAAGCACGCTACCGGCAGATGCGCCACGCGCCGGTGGCCGGCGTGTGAGTCGCATCGTCGAAGTCGCGCCGGGCGAGGTCGAATTCACGGCGATCCGCGCGCAGGGTGCGGGCGGGCAGAACGTCAACAAGGTGTCGAGCGCGGTGCACCTGCGCTTCGACATCCGGGCTTCGTCCTTGCCCGACGACGTGAAGGAGCGGCTGCTCGCCATGAGCGACCAGCGCATCACCGAAGCCGGCGTCGTGATCATCAAGGCGCAGACCACGCGCAGCCAGGACATGAACCGTGCCGACGCGCTGGCGCGCCTGAACGAGCTGGTGCAAAGCGTCGCCACGCCACCGCGGGCGCGCAAGGCGACGAAGCCGACCTATGGTTCGAAGCAGCGCCGGCTCGAAGGCAAGTCGGTGCGCTCGCAGGTCAAGGCCACACGCGGCAAGGTGCGTGGCGAGTAAATCTCAAAACCAAAGGGCGCGGTCATCGCTGACCGCGCCCTTCTTGCGTGAGCCGAACACGGCGCGGGTTCAGAAACTCGACGTGCGGCCGTTCGAAGCCCAGACATGGAAGTGCGTGTCAACGGACTTCACACCGCTGACCGAGGCAGCGATCTGCTCAGCCGTCGCGATGTCGTCGGAGTAGGTCAGCCAGCCGGACAGATGGACCACGCCGTTGGTGGCGCTGACGGCGATGTCCACATCGGCATCCTTCAAGGGGCGCGATTGCGAGAGCGCGGTCTTCACTTGTTCGACCAGCGCGGCGTCGTCGCCGGTCAGGGGCATGGCCGTCTGCGCGCTGGCGGGCAGCGCGGCGGCAGCGAGGCCACTCACGAGGGCGGCGGCGAGGATGAATTTGTTGAAGCGGGTGTTCATGGTGTTTCCTTGGTGGTGTCCGCAACAAACTTGCTGCAGTGAAGGAATCTTCGGCGGGCGCGGTTGCTCCACCGTTTCCACGAACGCCCCGCGGGTTTCAGTTGAAACCGACGGCCTGTTCTGCGCCGAACACCTGCGCCAGCTGCTCGGCCAGCTCGCCCTGGCGCAAGGGCTTCTGCAACACCGCGGTCACACCCGCATCGCGCGCCTGCTCGTCGAGCCGCGCGCCACCGAAACCGCTCGCCAGCAGGATCGGCAGGTCGGGCCGCAACGCGTGCACCGCGCGGGCCAGTTCGGTGCCGGTCATGCCCGGCATGATCTGGTCGGTGACGAGTGCGTCGAAGCGGTTCGGCGCCTCGCGCAGTGCGGCCAGTGCGAGCGCCGGATCGCGAAAACCAACCGGCTCGTAGCCCAGGCCGGCGAGCACCTCTTCGGCCAAGGCCACCAGGGCCGGCTCGTCGTCCACCACCATCACCACCTGGCCGGCACCGTCCGGTGCGGCCGGCGGCGCGGCCGCATCGGCCTGCACATCGGCATCGACGCGGCTGAAGTAGAGCGCGAAGCTCGACCCGCGTTCGGGCACCGATTGCACGTCGATCACGCCATGCATTTCCTTCACCGCGCCGTGCACCATCGCCAGGCCCAGGCCGGTGCCGACCTGCGGTGCGCGCGTGGTGAAGAAGGGCTCGAACAGGTGTTCGAGCACGTCGCGGTCCATGCCCACGCCGGTGTCGCTGACCGACACGCACACGTAGCGGCCCGGCACCAGCGTGCCGTGCGAGAGGCCGCGCGGCGTGTCGGTTTCGAGTGTCTCGACACGCACCCGCAGCGTGCCGCCCTCGGGCATCGCGTGCAGCGCGTTCGCGCAGAGGTTGCTCACGGCTTCGAAGAGCTGGGTCGCGTCGCCCACCACCACGGCATCGGCCGCGTGCAACTCGCGCAGCAAGTGCACGCCGGGACGCAGCGAGGCGGCCAGCAAATCGAGCGCCTCGTTGACCACTGGCGCCAGCACCAGCGGCGTGTGGGCGCGCAGGCCACCGCGGCTGAAGGCGAGGATGCGCGCGACCAGGCTGCGCCCGCGCTCGCCAGCCCGCACGATCTGCTCGGCATGGCGCGCCGCCGCCGTGCCCGGCGCGGCCTGCTGCTGCATCAGCTCGCCATAACCCAGGATGGCCGCGAGGATGTTGTTGAAGTCGTGTGCGATGCCGCCCGCCAGCCGCCCGAGCGATTCGAGCCGGCGGGTGCGTTGCAACTGCGACTGGAGTTCCTGCAGCTGCTCGCTGCGGTTGCGCGCCTCGGTCTCATCGGAGGCGGTGCCGACGATGCATTGCACCTGACCCTCGGCATCACGCAGTGCGCGGCCGCGCAGATGCACCCATCGCCACACACTCGGGCCTGCGACCACGCGGAACTGCACGCCGACCTGCGCCGACTGCCCGGCCAGGTGCGCGGCGAGCGCCTGATCGACCAGGCTGCGATCGTCGCGATGGATGTGCTCGCCGCGCAGCAGCTCGCGCGAGACGCAGGCCAGCGGCACACCCAGCAACTCGGCCATGCGGGGCGAGAGGTCGAGCGTGTCGAGCGCCACATCCCAGGACCAGGTGCCTTCCTGCGCCGCTTCGAAGGCGAGCCGCGTGCGCTCGCGGGTGCGGGCGAGCGCGGCCTGGGCTTGCACGCGCGCGCGGGTTTCGCGCTCCAGGCGCCAGACCATGAAGCCGAGCAGGGCGAGGGCCACGGTGGTGCCGATGCCGGCACTGACCACGCTGTCGCGCCAGGGCGCCAGGGCCGTGGCGCGGTCGCGGGTGGTCGCGACGATGAGCGGCAGGCCTTCCACGCGTTGCGCGGCGACGAAGGCATCGCCCATCGCCACGGTGCCCGTGCCGCTGGCACGCACCAGCTCCTCGAGCAAGGCGCCATTGGAGGTGCGCCCGGGGGCGATGCGGTTCAGATCGACCGTTCCGCCGAGCTGGGTGCCATCGAGCGTGAAGAGGCCGACCCGTGCATCGAGCGCGGTGACCATGCGCGAGAAGAAGGTCGCCACGAAACGGTTATCGACCTCGGCCACCACCTGGGCCATGCCACCCACGGGTTCGGCCACGCTGCGCGCCAGTTCGACAGCGTCGCGGCCGTCGTAGGCGCTGGGTGCCGGCGCGGCGATGTGCAGCGTCTCGGTGTCGGAGGCGGCCGGCTGGGTACGCGCGGTCGGCGGCGTTTCGCCCCAGGACGAAGCGAGAACGCGGCCGTCGCGGTCGGCCAGGGCCAGGGCCCGCACGTCGGGCGCAGCGCCCATGCGCAGGCGCAGGGTGCGGTGGGCGTTGGCGGCGTCGATGCGGCCCTCGCTCAGATCGGTGGCCGTCTCGCGCAACGACGCGTCGACCATGCCCAGCACCACGCTCGCCTGCTCGCTCGCCGCCGAGGTTTGCAGCAGCACCTGGCGCGTCACGAATTGCAAGCGGTGGTCGTACAGCACCCCCAACCAGTAAGCCATCAATGCGCAGATCAGAACGGCCAGGGCCAAGGCGCCACCAACCAGGCGACGCGAGGCGCGGTCCTCGTCTTGCAGATCGGTGCCTGTGAGGGGCGGCAGTTGGGTCATGTCAGCGTCGCCCGGCCGCCCGAAGGCGCTGAAGCGCCCCTCGGGGGCCGCGAACGAAGTGGGCTGGGGCGGTCATCTTGCGCTGAGCATACGCAAGCCGGCCGGTGGACGTAGCATCGGCTTTGAATGATCGACATGAACGACACCCCACTGCCCCATATCCTGGTCGTCGATGACGACCCCGCCGTGCGCGACCTGCTCTGCGAGTACCTCGGCGACAACGAACTGCGTGTCACCGCCGCCGAGAACGGCACGGCGATGCTCGAAGCCTTCGACCGCGAGGCCATCGACCTGGTGCTGCTCGACGTGCGCCTGCCTGGCGAGAACGGCATGAAGCTGGCCGCGCGGCTGCGTGAACGGGCGCGTGTGCCCATCATCCTGCTGACCGGCCAGGCCGAGGAGGCCGACCGCGTGATGGGCCTGGAAATCGGCGCCGACGACTACGTCACCAAACCCTTCAGCCCGCGCGAATTGCTGGCGCGGGTAAGAGCGCAACTGCGCCGTGCCCGCATGCAGGACGACCCGGTGCCGCAGGACGACACCCGCCGCGCCTTCCGCTTCGCCGGCTGGGAGCTGAACCTGCGCACACGCCGCTTGCTGAAGAACGGCGGTGACGCGGTGGAGCTGTCGAACGGCGAGTTCAGCCTGCTGGTGGCGTTTTGCAGCGCCGCGCAGCGGGTGCTTTCGCGCGACCAGTTGCTCGGGCTTTCGCGCCTGCACAACGCCGAGGTCTATGACCGCAGCATCGACGTGCAGATCCTGCGCCTGCGCCGCAAGATCGAAGCCGACCCCTCGCACCCGACCCTGCTGGTCACCGAGCGTGGCGCGGGCTACCGCTTCGATGCAGTGGTCGAGGTGCTGTACTGAAGATCAGATGTCGACCACGTCGCCTTGCGGCGTGGCTTGGCGCGGGCTCGCACCGCGCCCCTCGATGTCGTCCCGAATGAAGGCCGGCAGGCGCTTGAGCAGGAAGCGGATCGCCAGCGGCACCAGCACCACGTCGTCGAGCACGCCGAAGAACGGAATGAAGTCGGGGATCAGGTCGATCGGCGAGACCACGTAGAGCAGCACGCCGGCCGTGCCCAGCTTCAGCCAGAGCGGCGCCTGCGGGTGGCGCAGCGCGAGCCACAGCAGCCGCGCATCACTGCGCACCAGAGTCCAGATCACGGCAAGACGCTTCCACATGTCGATACTCCCGGGCGCAGCAGAACATGCCGCTCGCCTTCAACGTGGGGTCGCCGACCTCGGCTGACAAGACCCCCCTATCATCGTGGCTGTTCCACCGGGACACTTCGCCATGGACACCGCCCGCCGCCGCTCCGCCTGCATGACCGCCGCACTTGCGCTGTGCTTCGCCGCGCCCTGGGCGGCTGCGCTGGACGCCGCGCCCGGCAAGGTCGTGTTGACGATCAGCGGCCAGGTGGCGCACGCGAATGCGGGCGACCACGCCGACTTCGACATGGCCATGCTCGAAAAGCTGCCGCAACACAGCTTCACGACCACGACGCCCTGGTACGCGCAGCCCAAGACTTTCACCGGCCCGCTGCTGCGCGACGTGCTTGCCGCCGCTGGCGCGCACGGCGCGGTGCTGCATGCGGTCGCGCTGAACGACTACAAGATCGAGATTCCGGCGGCCGATGCCGAGGCCTTCGACGTGATCGTCGCGCGGCTGCTCGACGGCAAGCCGATGGCGGTCCGCGAGAAGGGCCCGCTCTTCATCGTCTACCCCTTCGACAGCCGTACCGAGCTGCGCTCGGAACGCTACTACAGCCGCAGTGCCTGGCAGTTGCGGACGCTGGACGTTCGATGACCAAGTTCGACGACGCCCTGCCGGCACCCCAACCGCCACCATCCCGGCGCTGGCTGGCAATCATCGTGGCCGTGCTGCTCGGCGCGTTCGCGACCGTGGCGGCCGTGCAGTGGCGACAACTGACCCTGCTCGACGCGAGTGTGCACTACGAGGGCGACAACATCGTCTGGAGCTTCTTCCAGCTCGAAGCCGAGTACCTGAAGCTGCGCAACACCCTGCGCGACATCGACCGCGACCCCGGCAGCTTCGACCGCGATGCGCTGCAAACGCGCTACGACATCTTCGTCAGCCGTGTCGAGCTGGTCGAACCCGAGCGCACCGTCGCGCACATGGAAACCCGCCCGATCCAGGTCGACACCATCGCCGGGCTGCGCGCCTTCGTCGCCGGCGCCGACCAGTGGCTCGGCCCCGGCGTGCCGCCGATCGACCTGGCCGGCGTGCATGCCGTGCTCGAACGCATGACACCGCTCGCCGAGCCGGTGCACGACATGGCGATGTGGGCGAACGACACCATGGCCGCGCAGATCGGTGCGCGCAACGCGCTGGTGCGCGAGCAGAACCGCATCGCCATCGCGCTGACGGTGTTCCAGTCACTGCTGACGATCGGCTTCGCGGTGATCGTGGTGCGGCAACTGCGGGCGCTCGAACAGCGCAGCGGCGCGCTCGAACGCCTCGCCGCGCGCCTGCAGGAAGCGCGGCGCGGTGCCGAAGCTGCCAGCCGCACCAAGAGCGCCTTCCTGGCCAACATGAGCCACGAACTCCGCACACCCTTCCAGGGCGTGCTGGGCATGATCGCGCTGGCCGAAGACGGCCCGCTGACCGACACGCAGGCCGAACAGCTGCGCACCGCACGCGAATCGGCGCGCCACCTGCTGGCCCTGCTGAACGACGTGCTCGACGTCTCGACGCTGGAAAACGGCCAGCTCAAACTCGCCCCGGCACCGACTGCGCTGCACGAGCTGCTGGCCGACATCGAGGCCCTGATGGACGGCCCGGCGCGCACGAAAGGCATCGCACTGCGCGTGCGCCGCGATGGTGATGTGCCGGTTCACGTGCGGGCCGATGCCACACGCCTCAAGCAGATCCTGTTCAACCTGGTCGGCAACGCCATCAAGTTCACCGACAGCGGCACGGTGCTGCTGGAAACCTTTGTCGAAGACGATCTCGCCTGGCCGGCCGCGCTGTGCTTTCGGGTCACCGACACCGGCATCGGCATGGACCCCGCCACCATCGGCCGGCTGTTCCAGCGCTTCACGCAGGGCGACGACAGCCACTCGCGGCGCTTCGGCGGCACCGGGCTGGGCTTGGAGATTTCGCGCAGCCTGGCGCGCATGATGGGCGGCGACATCGCGGTGGCGAGCGAGCCCGCCCGCGGCAGCAGTTTCACGTTGCGCCTGCCGCTGGTGAGCTGCGAAGCGCCGTCCGCCGCCGAGCTGGCGGCGGCCGTGCCCGCGGTGCCCGACAACACCCCATCGCTGCGTGTGCTGGTCGCCGAAGACCACCCGGTGAACCGCCAGTTCCTGCAAGTGCTGCTCGGCCGCCGGGGGCATCAGGTCACCCTGTGCGAGAACGGCCAGCTGGCCGCCGAGGCCGCGGCGCAGGGCGACTACGACCTCGTGCTGATGGACCTGCACATGCCGGTGTTGGACGGGTTTGCTGCGGCCCAGGCCATCCGCGCCTTGCCGGCGCTGCGGGGCGATGTGCTGATCGTCGCGCTGACCGCCGATGCCTTTTCCGACACACGCCAGCGCGCCACGCAGGCTGGCATGAACGACTTCCTGACCAAGCCGGTGCAACCGGCTGAATTGCAACGCTCGCTGGCCCGTATGTTCGGCCGCGCCCGGCCGGCCGATTGGGTGCCGACGAGCGCCCGCGCAGCCCGACCGCTGGCCGCGGCGCCCTGGCTGGACACCTCGGCGCCCGAGTTGATGTTCGAGGGCCTGCCGGCCGGCACGCATGCCCAGTTGCTGGCGGTCTTTTTCGAGGACGACAGCGGCAGCATCGCGCGCCTGTCGAGCTTGTTGAACGGTGCAGCCGGTGCCGACCTGCGCGACGCGGCCCACTCGGTGCGTGGCGCGGCGCTGAGCCTGGGCCTGCGCCGCCTCGCCGCGACCAGCGGTGACATTGAAGACCTGACCGACACGAGCGGCGAAACCGCCGTCGGCGTACTGCGCAAGCGCTTCCGCGAGGATCTGGCTGCAACGCAGGCGGCCTGCGTCACGGCCGGTTGGATCGAACCGAGCCGGGCGCGAACGGCAGCAGCCTGACGCCGCGCCAGGGCGGCGGGGTCAGAGCCCGCGCACCGCGTCGATCGCCTGTTCGATGCGCTCGACGGCATGCACCGTCAGCCCTTCGATCGGCTTCTTCGGCGCATTCGCCTTCGGCACCACGGCGACGCTGAAGCCGAGCTTGGCGGCTTCCTTCAGGCGCTCCTGACCGCGCGGCGCGGGCCGCACTTCACCGGCGAGCCCCACTTCGCCGAAGGCGATGAACCCCTGCGGCAGCGCCTTGCCACGCAGGCTGCCCTGAATCGCGAGCATCACCGCCAGGTCGGCCGCCGGCTCGCTGATGCGCACCCCGCCGACCGCGTTGACGAACACATCCTGGTCCATGCACGACACGCCCGCGTGGCGGTGCAGCACGGCCAGCAGCATCGCGAGGCGGTCGCGGTCGAGTCCAACGGAGAGGCGCCGCGGGCTCGGCCCGCCGCTGTCCACCAGCGCCTGAATTTCCACCAACAAGGGCCGCGTGCCTTCGAGCGTGACGAGCACACACGAGCCCGGCACCGGTTCGCCATGCGTGGACAAAAAGATCGCGCTCGGGTTCGCCACGCCCTTCAGGCCACGCTCGGTCATCGCGAACACGCCGATCTCGTTGACGGCGCCGAAACGGTTCTTGATCGCGCGCACGAGGCGGAAGCTCGAATGGGTGTCGCCCTCGAAATACAGCACCGTGTCGACGATGTGTTCGAGCACCCGCGGGCCGGCGAGCGCGCCGTCTTTCGTGACATGGCCGACCAGCACCATCGAGATGCCCGTCGCCTTGGCCGTGCGCGTGAGCTGGGCCGCGCATTCGCGCACCTGCGCGACCGAGCCCGGCGCGGAGGTGAGTTGTTCCGAGTACAGCGTCTGGATCGAATCGATGACGCAGAAGGCCGGTTGTTCGACCTCGAGCGTGGCAAGGATCTTTTCGAGGTTGATCTCGGCGATCACGCGCACCTGCGTGCCGGCGAGGCCGAGCCGCCGCGCGCGCATCGCGACCTGGGCGCCGCTTTCTTCGCCGGTGACGTAGAGCACCTTCATCTGCATCGACAGCGCATCGACCGCTTGCAGCAACAAGGTGCTCTTGCCGATGCCGGGGTCACCACCGATCAGCACCACGCCGCCGGCGACGATGCCGCCGCCGAGCACGCGGTCGAGCTCCTCCTGCCCGGTCGGAGTGCGCTCGACATCGGCCGCTTCGATTTCGCTCAGCGTCG
>JANYJL010000041.1 GCA_025361845.1 Rhizobacter sp. | reverse complement strand
GGAGACTGAAACCATGGCCAAATGGACCGCCTTCCCGCACGACGCCGACGACTACAGCTACGACACCGCGGCCTTGAAAAAGAGCTGGGCACGCCTGCACGCCGGCGACGCCGAACCGCTGCCCACCGATGCGAAAGTGCTGGCCGCGTGGGCCTTGTTCCACGCCGGTGAATTCCAGAAAGCGGCCGAGGCTGGCTTGAAAGCCGGCGGTGCCGGCATCACGGTCGCGAACAAGGCGCAGTCGATCTACACCAACTACCTGGAGAAGAGCGAAAAGACCAAGCTCGAACTCTTCATGGAAGTGGCCGAGCGTGCCGAAGCGCAGATCGGCGCCGAGCCGAAGAACGCCAACGCCTACTACTTCATGGCCTACGCGCTCGGCCGCTACAGCCAGGGCATCAGCATCACGAAGGCGCTGGCGCAGGGGCTGGGCGGTAAGGTCAAGAGCGCGCTCGAGACCGCCATCAAGCTCGCGCCGAAACACGCCGACGCACACATCGCGCTTGGCGCCTTCCACGCCGAGGTCATCGACAAGGTCGGCTCGCTGCTCGGCCGCACGCAGGGCGCGAGCAAGGACGCGGGGCTCACGATGTTCAAGACCGCGCTGAAGCTGAACCCGAGCTCGGCGATTGCGATGGTCGAGTACGCCAATGGCCTGGTGATGCTCGAAGGCGACAAGAAGATGAAGGAGGCCGAGAAGCTTTATGCCGACGCGGCAGCCTGCACACCGATGGATGCGATGGAGCGGCTGGACGTGGAGATGGCGAAGGCGGAGCTGGAAGACTGAGTTCCGTGCGGTCGCTTGCGGCCCGCCGCGGTCTTGGGTCCCTTGTCCTGAAAGCCTTCATCCTGCGTCATGAGCAGCCGCTTGCCCGATGGCCTCGGCAGCGCCGCTCGGTCTGCGCGTGCAATGCGCTGCGAATGTCGGCCATCAACGCAAGCGAACCGCTGCAACGGGCCGCATGCAGAGCCGTCATTTCACCGCGCTGATCTCGGTCACGACCATCGCGGGGCCGACCATCTCGACGGCGAACTTGACCTTGTCGCCGGGCTTCAGGCTGTCGAGCATGGCCGGGTCCTTGACGAGAAAGACCATCGTCATGGGCGGCATGTCCAGGTTCTTGATGGTGCCGTGTTTGAGCGTGATCTTCTTCGTCTCCTTGTCGATCTTGCGAACCTCGCCGTCGGTCATGTCGGCGGCGTGGGCCAGAGATGTCGCCGCGAACACGGCGACGAACAGCAGTTGCTTGAGAGTGTTCATGAGGTTCAGCTCCTTACTTGGTTTTGCCTGACGCAGCGGCAACGAAGATCTTTCCCTTCATGCCCGCCTGGTAGTGGCCGGCGATCAGGCAGGCGAAGTCGAACTCGCCGGGGCGGTTGAAGGTCCACACGATCTCGGCGGTCTTGCCGGCGCCCACGTGCGCCATGTACGGCTCGGAGTGCTCCATGCCGGGGAACTTCACCATCAGCGCGGCATGGGCGTCGTTCTCTTCCTGAGTGCCGATCACAAACTCGTGCAGTTGCCC
Source organism: Rhizobacter sp. (assembly GCA_025361845.1). Taxonomy (GTDB): domain Bacteria; phylum Pseudomonadota; class Gammaproteobacteria; order Burkholderiales; family Burkholderiaceae_C; genus JANYJL01. The sequence continues at coordinate 999 of JANYJL010000041.1, read as the reverse complement.
GCCGGCGTTCTTGTGAGCGAAGCGCACGGTCTCACCCAGCTTGATGTCGACCCGGTCGGGCGAGAAGCGCATCGTGTCCATCATCGTCACGTTGATGGTGCGGGTGACGGCCTTGGCGTCACCGGCGATGCCCCACGGCTTCTGCTCCTTCCTCACCGGGCCGGCCTTCGCGGCATGCGCTTCGTCGCCGTGCGCGTGGGCCCAGCCGGCGCTCGTGAGTGCGAGCACGATGAGCGCGGCGCGCAGGGGATGTTTGTTCGACTGCATGGATACCTTTCTTGGGAACCTTGGGGGAATTGGGGGGGGTGACCATTCAATGACCGGAGTGGCTCTTCGGCTTTCTCACCTGGACTTCGACCTCTTGCATCGGCATGTTTTTCACCGGCATCGCAGGGGCCGCTTCGGCTGCAAAACGCGCCGGCTCGGTCAGCGCACCGGTCCACTCGAAGGCCTGCGTGCCGGCGGGTTGTTTGAACCAGCCCGGGTCGCTGTAGTCGCCCGGTTTCTGGTCACGGCGCACCTTCAGCATGCTGAACATGCCGCCCATCTCGACCGAGCCGTAGGGGCCGTCGCCGGTCATCATCGGTGCGGTGTTGTCGGGCAGCGGCATCTCCATCTCGGCCATGTCGGCCATGCCACGTTCGCTCATCACCATGTAGTCGGGGATCAGGTTCGTGATCTGCCTCGCCACGCCGCGATGCTCCACGCCGATCAAGGTGGGCACGTCGTGGCCCATCGCGTTCATCGTGTGGTGGCTCTTGTGGCAGTGGAAGGCCCAGTCACCTTCTTCGTCGGCGAGGAACTCGATCTGGCGCATCTGGCCCACCGCCACATCGGTCGTCACTTCGGGCCAGCGGGCGGCTTTCGGGGTCGGGCCACCGTCGGTGCCGGTCACGCTGAACTCGTGGCCGTGCAGGTGGATCGGGTGGTTCGTCATCGTCAGGTTGCCGAATCGGATGCGCACCTTGTCGCCCTGCCGCACGTTCAGCGTGTCGATGC
>JANYJL010000325.1 GCA_025361845.1 Rhizobacter sp. | reverse complement strand
ACCACGTTCGGCGGTGCGGCCGTGGTGTCGATCGCCGCGCCGAAGCCGGCGGCGACATCGGCGCCGCTGGAAGTCGCCTTGGCCTCGGCTGCATCGAAGCGCACCAAGCCTTCGAGCACCTCGGTGCGCGTGCTGCCGTTCGCCGCGTCGAAGTTCACGCGGTACTGCGTGCCACGCACGCCGACCACCGCGGTCGGTGTCGTCACTTCCAGCGGCCTGGCCCGCAGCACCTTGGTCGCGAACACCTCGACCGAGCCACGCACCAGGCGCAGCACGCCCGAGAACCAGCCGGTCGTGGCGCTGCGTGCCGGGTCGCTGCCATCTTGCGCGCCATAGTGGCGGCTCGCCACCACCTCGGCCAGGCTCGACGGCGGCAAGCGCAGGCGCGAGCCGTCGGCCAGTTCGAGCACGGCCGAACCCGCCTCGCCGGTTTGCAGCGACTGGCCTTCGTTCAGCGAGTCGCCGATCGCCACGGGTGCTTCGCCCGCACGCACGTCCCCCGTCACGCTGACCAGTTTCGCCGCAGCGAGCTTGAAGCGCATCAGCCGCGCCGGCACCCGCAGCACCTGGCCGGGGTAGATGCGGTTGGCGTCGCGCAACTGGTTGAGCGCCGCGATCTCGCGCCAGGCCGCGGGGGACGCGAACACGGTGGAGGAAAGGCTGATCAGCGTGTCCCGCGGGTTCACCGTGTAGCTCAGCAGGGGTTCGTCGGCAGCGTGAGCGGCATGGCCGAGCGCCAGCAGGCCGAGCGCCAGAACGGTGGAGGTGAGCTTGTGCAATGTCATGGGGTGCCGAGCGGTCAGGGCGTTGCCGGCCGCAGCGCCGACTTCGGACGAAAGGCCTTGCACACCGCCGCATCGGTCTCGATGTACGGGCCACCGATCAGGTCGATGCAATACGGTACGGCCGCAAAAATGCCCGGCACCGGCGGCTGCGCATTCGGCAAGCCTTCCAGCGTTTCGGCAATCGATTTCGGCTGCCCGGGCAGGTTGACGATGAGCGCCTTGCCACGCACCACGGCCACTTGCCGAGAGAGGATCGCGGTCGGCACGAAGTTCAGGCTGATCGCGCGCATCTGTTCGCCGAAGCCGGGCATGACTTTCGTGGCCACGGCCAGCGTTGCTTCCGGCGTCACGTCGCGCAATGCCGGGCCGGTGCCGCCGGTGGTGAGCACGAGGTCGCAGGCCGCGCCGTCCACCAGCTCGCGCAGCGCGGCGCTGATGCCGGCTTCGTCGTCGGGGATCAGGCGTGTTTCCCAATTGATCGGGTTGCGCAGCGCGCGGCTCAACCAATCCTTCAGCGCCGGGATGCCTTTGTCTTCGTAGACGCCGCTCGAAGCCCGGTCGCTGACCGAGACGAGGCCGATGCGTACCGTGGCAAAAGCGGCGTCAAACATCCTCGTCCGCTCCAGCGTCTGGTTCGGCGCCTTGTTGGGTCGATTGTTTGATGAACTGGAACAGCTCGCGGAAGGCGCGGCCGCTGCGCTTCTCGGGCTCCAGGGCGGCATCCTTGCGGGCGCTGCGCACGAGGCTGCGCAGTTGCTGCAAATCGGTCTTCGGGTGGTCCGCCATCCAGCGGGTGAGGTTGTCGTCACTGGCGATGAGTTCGGCGCGCCAGCGTTCGGTCTCGTGCAGCGCCAGTGTGTCTTTCGCGCTGCCGAGCTGCATGCCGGTCACCGCCTCGCGGATCGGATCGGCATCGTTGCGGCGCATCAGCTTGCCGATGTACTGCATCTGGCGGCGCCGGCCTTCGTGCGAGCGGGTGCGTTTGTATTCACGCACCGCATCCAGCAGGCTCTCGGCGATCGGCAGCGCGTTCAAGCGATCATCCGGCAGCGCGACCAGGGCTTCGCCCAGTTCCTGCAAGTCGTGCGAGGCTTTCTTGAGCTGTGTCTTGCTGATCTGCCCCATCGCGCCGGGCACGGTGACGTCGCTCCCCTTGTCGGTGTCGGCGTCGGTGGAATTCACGATGGGCATGAGGGGGAATGAAGGGGTCTGTGCTGAGGTCGAACAAAAGCGCTGGGTATGATAGCCGCGCCGCCTTGATGGCCCCGCGGCGGGCCGCCCGCCAGACCGACCCTCCCCCCATCCCAATGCCCATGTCCCCGACACCTGCCGCTGCACCCGCCCAAGGTTTTGCTTTTTCGCGGGCGCAGTTCCAGCAGTTGGTCGAAGACACGCTGGCCTTTGCACGCTCGCTCGGTGCCAGCGATGCCGGGGCCGAAGTGTCCGAGGGCGTGGGTCTGTCGGTCTCGGTGCGCAAGGGCGAGGTCGAGAACGTCGAGCGCAACCGCGACAAGTCGATGGGCGTGACGGTCTACATCGGCCAGCGGCGTGGCAACGCCAGCACCTCTGATTTCTCACGCGCGGCCCTCGAACAGACGGTGCGTGCCGCGCACGACATCGCGCGCTTCACCGCCGAAGACCCGGTCGCCGGACTGCCCGATGCGCAAGACTTGGCGCTGGGCGAGGCCGCACTGCGTGACCTCGACCTGTTCCACCCCTGGGACATCGATGCCGAAGGCGCCGTCGCCATCGCGAAGCGCTGCGAAGCCGCGGCGCTGGGTGTCGACAAGCGCATCACCAACTCCGAAGGCGCGGGCGTGTCGGCCCAGCAATCGCATTTCTTTGCGGGCAACAGCCGCGGTTTTCGCGGTGGCTACGCGAGTTCACGTCACTCGCTGTCGGTGGCACCCATCGCCTCGCTGCCCGGCAAGCGCGGTGACGACATGCAGCGCGACGCCTGGTACACCTCGATGCGCTCGCACGCCGAGATGGCGCCGCCCGAAGCGGTGGGCCGCTACGCCTCCGAGCGCGCCTTGTCGCGTTTGAAGTCGCGCAAGATCAAGACCTGCGAAGTGCCGGTGCTGTTCGAGTCTTCCATCGCTTCTGGTCTGCTGGGCGCCTACGTTCAGGCGACGAGCGGTGGTGCGCTCTACCGCAAGTCGACCTTCCTTGACGCCAGCCTCGGCCAGCAGGTGCTCGCACCGCACATCGACGTGGTCGAGGACCCGCACGAACTGCGTGGCAAGGGCAGTGCACCGTTCGATGACGAAGGTGTGGTCACGCGAGCACGCGACGTGGTGAAGGCTGGCGTGGTGCAGGGCTACTTCCTTTCCACCTACTCGGCACGCAAGCTCGGCATGCGCACCACCGGCCACGCGGGTGGCTCACAGAATCTGCGCCTCACGAGCCGCCTCACCCAGGCGGGCGATGACCTGCCGGCGATGCTGCGCAAGCTGCACCGCGGCCTGTTC
>JANYJL010000037.1 GCA_025361845.1 Rhizobacter sp. | reverse complement strand
GCAGGTTCGCAACGGCGACGTGCTGATCGCCGCCATCACCTCCTGCACCAACACCTCGAACCCCGGCGTGCTGCTGGCTGCGGGCCTGCTCGCGAAGAAGGCGGTCGAGGCCGGGCTCATGGTGCAGCCGCACATCAAGACCTCGCTCGCGCCGGGCTCGCGCATCGTCACCGAGTATCTGGAGAAGGCCGGACTGTTGCCTTACCTGGAGAAGCTCGGTTTCTACCTCGCCGGTTATGGCTGCACCACCTGCATCGGCAATGCCGGCGACCTGACGCCGGAGCTGAACGAAGCGATCACGAAGAACGATCTGGTGTGTGCCGCGGTGCTCTCGGGCAACCGCAACTTCGAAGCGCGCATCCACCCGAACCTGAAGGCCAACTTCCTCGCCAGCCCGCCGCTCGTGGTGGCCTATGCGATCGCCGGCACGGTGAACACCGACCTGATGAGCGAGCCGGTCGGCCAGGGCGCGGGCGGCAAGGACATCTACCTCGGCGACATCTGGCCGACGAGCGACGAGATCCACGCGTTGATGAAGTACGCGATGAACGGCAAGGCCTTCCGCAAGAACTACGACAAGGTCGCGAGCGACCCGGGCAAGCTGTGGAAGAAGATCGACGGCGCGCGCGGGCAGGTCTACCCCTGGCCGAAATCGACCTACATCGCGCGGCCGCCCTTCTTCGACGGCTTCACGATGGAGCCGACTGCCGCAGCGGCCGGCATCATCGGCGCGCGTGCGATGGCGCTGTTCGGCGACTCGATCACGACCGACCACATCTCGCCGGCCGGCTCGATCAAGGAAGCCTCGCCGGCCGGCGCCTGGCTCACCGAGAACAAGGTGCTGAAGGCCGACTTCAATTCGTATGGTTCACGGCGCGGCAACCACGACGTGATGATGCGCGGCACCTTTGCGAACGTGCGCATCAAGAACCTGATGATTCCGGCGGGGGCCGACGGCTCGCGCGAGGAAGGCGGCGTGACGCTATTTCAGCCGTCCGGCGAGAAGATGTTCATCTACGACGCGGCGATGAAATACATGGCGGCCGGCACGCCGACCGTGATCTTCGGCGGCGAGGAATACGGCACCGGCTCCTCGCGCGACTGGGCCGCCAAAGGCACGATGCTGCTCGGCGTGAAGGCCGTGGTGGCACGCAGCTTCGAGCGCATCCACCGCAGCAACCTGGTCGGCATGGGCGTGCTGCCCTTGCAGTTCAAGGGCGCTGATTCCTGGCAGACGCTGGGCATCGTCGGCGATGAATTGTTCGACATCGAACTGGCGGCGGAGATTGCGCCTCAGCAGGATGCGACTTTGGTGATCACTTCTTCGGCGGGCAAGAAGAAGCGGGTGCCGTTGACGCTGCGGATCGACACGCCGATCGAGGTGGATTACTACCAGCATGGGGGGATCTTGCCGTTTGTGTTGCGGCAACTTCTCGCCTGAGTCGTCGTCGCTTTAGTGCTTTGCGTGAGGGCCCGCCGGTGCGCCCGGCCGGCGGTCACTTTATTTGCGGCCCCAAATAAAGTAACCAAACAAAGGGGCTCGAAGTTTCCATGCGGCCAAACATCTGCATCGAGGGCGCCACTTTTGAGACGGTGTGGGGCACAGGCTCGTCGGGGCGCTCGGCGTATCCGGGCCATTCCGGCAACGTCGAGCGCGCCACGGCCACACGGTGGCTGCGTCATACAAAAGTGGAACCCTGTTGCCACGTCAGACAGTCAAATGGAAATTTCAGGCACTTTGCTTTGGTTACTTTCATTTGTGCCAGCAAATGAAAGTGACCGCCGGCCGGGCGCACCGGCGGGCTCTCACGCGGAGAACCGCACTCCATGGCCGAACCCTTCAAGAACCTGATCAACGCAGAAACCGTCGGCGCAGCGCGCAAGCACCTGACGCGCGCTTGGCCGAGCTTCGACGGCAAGCGCTTTGAAAAGCTCGCCGTCACCGGCCTGGAAGCACTCGAACTGAAGGCGCGTGTGCAGCACCTCAGCGATGCGCTGGAGGCCACACTGCCCACCCCCTTCGCCGAAGCCGCCACGGTGATCGAGGCGAGCCTGGCGAGCATGCAGGCAGCCGTTGGCGACGAATCGCCGCGGCCGGGCGACGACGGCCTGGCCGGCTGGATCGTGTGGTCCTTGGGCGAGTTCGTGGTGCGCCGGGGGCAGCACGAACCGCAACGTGCGCTCGCCACGCTGCACGCGCTCACGCAGCGCTCGACGGCCGAATTCGCGATCCGCCCGTTCATCGAACGGCATCCGGACCTGAGCTTCGCCACGCTCGCCGCCTGGACCCGCGACCCGAGCCCGCATGTGCGCCGCCTGGCCAGTGAGGGCAGCCGCCCGCGCCTGCCCTGGGGCATGCAGCTGAAGGGCCTGATCTCGGACCCGTCGCCGACGCTGCCCCTGCTGCTCGCGCTGCAAGACGACGCGAGCGCGTATGTGCGGCGCAGCGTCGCCAACCACCTGAACGACATCGCGAAGGATCATCCTGCCCTGCTCGCAGACTGGATCGAACGGCAACTTGTCGATGCCTCGCCCGAACGCCGCAGCTTGCTCAAACACGCGAGCCGAACACTCATCAAGAAGGGCGACCTGCGCGTGCTGAAAGCCTGGGGCCTGGGCCAGCGCTACAAGGGAAACATCGAGTTGAAGCTCGCGCCACACCAGCTGGCCGTGGGCGGCACACTCACGATCACCGCGACACTTCAATCGACTTCGACGCGCTTGCAGAAACTGGCGATCGACTACACCGTGCACCACATGAAAGCCAGCGGCGTGACCTCACCCAAGGTGTTCAAGGGCTGGGTGCTCGAGCTTGCGCCGCACGAGACCCGCGTGTTGAGCAAGAACCACTCGCTGCGGCCGATCACGACACGCAAGTACCACCCCGGCCGGCACGCCGTCGACATCCGCGTGAACGGCGCGCCGCTGGCCGAACGGGACTTCATGCTGCGCACCTGAGGCGCTTGCTCAGCCGAAAGAGCGCGCCCACACCGCCTTGTCGAAACCGACCAGCAACTCCTTGCCAGCCACCAGCACCGGCCGGCGGATCACGCTGGGCTGCGCGACCATCGCGGCGCAGGCCGAGGGCGCGTCGTGCACCTCGGCCTGCGCGTCGGGATCGAGCTTGCGCCAGGTGTTGCCCTGCCGGTTGAGCAGCCGCTCCCAGCCCATGCGTTCGACCCAGAGCGCCAGCTCATCGGCCGGTACGCCGAGCTTCTTGTAGTCGTGAAACTGGTAGTCGATCGCACGCTCGGCCAGGAAGGCACGCGCCTTCTTGATCGTGTCGCAGTTCGGTATGCCGTACATCGTGATCGTCATGCGCTCGCTCCAAGGTCGGTGGGGGTGATTCTCACGTGGCGGCACTGAGCGCGCCGTCTCTAGAATCGGCCACGTTCTCAGCCACCACCATGACCGATACCACGCCCCTGCCCTTCGTCGATGTGCTGGACCACGGCATCCACGTCATCGACACCGGCTTTCACCGGCCACGTTTCGATGCGAGTTACCTGATCGTCGAAGACGGGCGCGCGGCCTTCGTCGACACCGGCACCAACTACTCGGTGCCGCGCCTGCTGGCCGCGCTCGACGCCACCGGGCTGGCGCGCGATGCAGTCGACTACGTTATCGCGACCCACGTGCATCTCGATCACGCCGGAGGTGTCGGCCTGCTGATGCAGAGCTTGCCGCGTGCGCAGCTCGTGGTCCACCCGCGTGGCGCGCCGCACCTGATCGACCCGTCTGCCCTGGTGTACGGCGCCAGTGCCGTGTACGGTGCCGACGAGGTCGCACGCACCTACGGCCAGGTGGTCGGCGTGCCGGAAGGACGTGTGATGCGCAGCGAAGACGGCATGACGATCGGTCTCGCTGGCCGACTTCTGACCTTCCTGGACACCCCCGGCCACGCGCGCCACCACCATTGCATCTGGGACGAACGCAGCCGCGGTTTCTTCACCGGCGACACCTTCGGCCTGTCCTACCGTGAGTTCGACAGCGCGCAAGGCGCGTGGCTGTTGCCGACCACGACGCCGGTGCAGTTCGAGCCCGATGCCCTGCGCACTTCAGTGCGGCGCCTGATCGCTTTCGATCCGGCGCGCATGTACCTCACGCACTACGGCGCGGTGGGCGATGTGGCGCGGCTTGGCGCCGAGTTGCTGGAACAACTGGCGCAGATGGTGCAGCTCGGCGAAACGCTGCGAGCCCACCCCGATCGGCACGCGGCGCTGAAACAAGGCCTGGCTGCGATGTACACACAGCGTGTGGCCCAACACGGTTGCACGATGGGCACCGAGGCCGCACTCGAACTGCTCGCGATGGACATGGAGCTGAATGCCCAGGGCATGGCCATCTGGCTCAATCGGCAGAAGCGATGAACCAACGATGAACCGCGTCGACTTCCACCTCGAAGACCAGGTCATCGTCGTGACCGGCGCGGCGCAGGGCATCGGCGCGGCCTGCGCCGAACGACTCGCCAGCGACGGCGCGCACATCGCGCTGTGGGACGTGGACGATGTACGAGGACAAGACCTTACCGCCACGCTCGTGCAGCGCGGCCAGCGTGCCGAGTACCTGCATTGCAACGTCGCCGACAAGGCCGATGTCGATGCGGCGCTCGCCGGCACGCTGCAACACTTCGGCCGCATCGACGCACTCGTCAACAACGCCGGCATCTTCAAGGCCGCGAACTTTCTCGACATCACCGAAGCCGATTGGGATGCGGTGATCGACGTGAACCTCAGGGGCGCTTTCCTCGTCGGCCAGGCCTGCGCGCGCGTGATGGCGGCAAGCGGCGGCGGCGCGATCGTCAACCTGAGTTCGGTGAACGGCACGCTCGCGATTCCGTCGATCGCGAGCTACAACGTCAGCAAGGGCGGCATCAACCAGCTCACGCGCGTGATGGCGCTGGCACTCGCCGACCAGGGCATCCGCGTCAACGCGGTCGCACCGGGCACCATCGCGACCGAACTCGCGAAGAACGCGGTGCTCGGCAGTGACGAGGCCCGCGCGCGCATCATGAGCCGCACGCCGATGCGCCGGCTCGGCGAGCCTTCGGAAATCGCCGACGTGGTGGCCTTCCTGCTCAGCAGCGCGGCGACCTACGTGACCGGGGAGATCGTCGTCGTGGACGGCGGTCGCATGACGCTCAACTACACCGTGTGAGGTGATGACGATGACCGAGACGAACGATGCGCCTGCGCTGACCGGCGGTTGCCTGTGCGGCGCGGTGCGCTATGCGGCCCGACTGGAAAAGCGCGAGGGCTACTACTGCCACTGCCGCATGTGCCAGCTCGCCTTTGGCAACACTCGCGCGGCTTTCTTCAACCTGCGCAAGGACGAGATCACCTGGACCGGCCAGCCACCGAAGACCTATGCCTCGTCAGCCTTCGCGCTGCGTGGCTTCTGCGGTGTGTGTGGCACGCCGCTCTCGTTCGAGTACCTTGGCTCCGAGCGCTTGGACGTGTCGGTCGGCAGCCTCGACGAGCCGGGTGCGGTGAGACCTGCGTCGCACTTCGCCGTCGAGTCGCGCGTCGCGGCCTGGCATGCCGAAGACGGGCTGCCGGGCCAGCGGCTCGACGAGCACCTGAAGCTCACCGAGCGCTGGCGCAAGGCCTATGGCGCCGAGGTGGTGCCGGGCATCGAAGCGACCCGCAAGCCGCAGCCGTAACCGCAGCTCAGGTCGCTGGCACGGCGGCAATGTGCGGCTTCGCCGCCTCGCGGATCGGCAGGTTGATCAAGGCGGCGCCGACCGCGAGCACGATGTCGGCGTACCACATCCAGTCGTAGTTGCCGTTCCACTGGAAGGCCTTGCCGCCCAGATAGGCGCCCAAGAAGCCGCCCACCTGATGGGCGAGCATCACGAGGCCGAACAGCGTGCCCATGTGCGCCGGGCCGAAGAACTTGGCCACCAGCCCCGCGGTGGGCGGCACGGTGGAGAGGTAGGTGAAGCCGATCACCGCGGCGAAGATCAGCACGTTGGTCTGCGTCTTCGGTGCGAGTAGGAACACCAGCACCGCCACCGCGCGCGCGGCGTACACCAGCGAGAGCAAGGACTTCATGCGCCAGCGCCCGCCCTGGAACGAGATCGCCCAGCCCATGCTGAAGCTGCCGATGATGTTGAACAGGCCGATCATCGCGAGCGCCCATGCGCCCACGGCAGGTGGCAACTGGCACGACGCCACGACACCCGGCAAGTGGGTCGCGATGAAGGCGACGTGAAAGCCGCAGACGAAGAACCCGAGCGACAGCAACTGGAAACTGCGGTCGTTCAGCGCGCGGCGCACCGCGGCGCGGGTAGTTTCCGATGGGGCCAATGCCGCGGCGCCCGCGGCATTGGCGGGCCGCTTCGAATTGCCCCGCAGCACCCAGGCCAGGGGTAAGGCCAGCAAAGTCAGCAAGGCGAGGCTTTGCAAGGCCACCGCCCAGCCGGCCACCGCCGTGATGCCCTGCGCGATCGGCGCGAACAGGAACTGGCCGAAGGAGCCGCCGGAGTTGACGATGCCGGTGGCCATGCCGCGTTTTTCGGCCGGCACCAGGCGCGTGGTCGCGGCCATCAGCACCGAAGGCCCGGCCATGCCGGCGCCGCCGGCCGCGAGCACACCGATCGCGAAGATCAGGCCCGCGGTCGTCGTCATGAAGGGCACGAGCGCGGTGCCGATCGCCACCAGCACCACGCCGGTCACCAGCACACGGCCAGCGCCCACGCGGTCGGCCACCATGCCCGCGAAGGGCTGGGTGAGGCCCCACCACAGTTGCCCGAACGCGAAGGCCAGGCTGATGCTCGCCAGGCCCAGGCCGGTGGACGAATTGATGCTGCTGAGGAAGAGGCCCATCGACTGGCGCGCGCCCATCGTGAGCGCGAAGGTGCCGGCTGCGGCGAGCAGCACGAGGCCCACGCTGCGCTGAGCTGTCTTGTCATTCATCTTGATCTCCGGACGAGTCGCTCATCAACGCCAGGCATTCGTCGAGCAGCTGGTGGAGTTGCGCGACCTTGGCCGTGCCCAGGCGTTCGTTCAGCGCGAGCTGGGCGCGCTTCCATTCGCGCTGCGCCTCGGCACGCTTGGCGCGGCCGGCGTCGGTGGCGGTGACGAAGCGGCTGCGCGCGTCGTCGCCGGCACCCACTTCCACCCAACCCTGCGCGGCCATCGGTTGCAGGTTGCGTGTCAGCGTGGAGGCGTCCATTTCCATGCGCGCGGCCAGATCGCTCGGGCGGATCGGGCCGAGCTGCACCACGTGCGACAGCAGCGAGTACTGCGTCGTCTTCAAGCCGGCCACGCCGACGATGCGGTCGTAGTGCTGGCTCACGCGGCGCGTGAGTTGGCGCAGCTTGAGGTTGGTGCAGCCGCGCGGCGCGGTCTCGGCCGCTGCTTCGCGGGCCGGGCTGCGATGGGTTGATGTGGAGATGGACTTGTGCATGAAATGATTGTAGCTACAATCATTGCAGTTGCAACTTCTTTGGAGCCTGTGCGATGGATGAAACCGCGCCCCGACCCGACACCTCGGCCGCCGCCGTGCTCGCCGAGTGGCAGGCACGCGAAGCCTTGTTGCTCGGGCGCATTCGCGAACGCGGTGTGTCGCGGCCCGAGCAGCTGACTGGCCGGACCGGCTTGCAGTGGCTCCAGGCCATGCTCGACGGCGAACTGCCCTCGGCACCGATCTTCGAGACGCTGGATTTCATGCTGGTCGAGCTGGAGCGCGGCCGCGCGGTGTTCCAGGGCGCGCCGCTGTACCGCCACTACAACCCGATGGGCGGCGTGCACGGCGGCTGGTTCGCCACCGTGCTCGATTCAGCGCTCGGCTGCGCGGTGCACTCGACGCTCGGCGTCGGCCGCGGCTACACGACAGCCGAGTTGAAGACCAACATCGTGCGCCCGCTCAGCGACAAGATCGTGCGGGTGCGCGCCGAGGGCAAGGTCATTCACCTCGGCAAGCGCATGGCCACCGCCGAGGCGCGCATGACGGGACCGGACGGCAAGCTGTACGCTCACGCCACCACCACTTGCTTCCTGTTCGACACACCATGAGACTTCTCCACACCATGCTGCGCGTGGGCGACCTGCAGCGCTCGATCGACTTCTACACGAAGGTGATGGGCATGACGCTGCTGCGCACGTCCGAGAACCCGACGCAGAACTACAGCCTCGCGTTCCTCGGCTACGGCAAGAACCCCGAACACGCCGAGCTCGAGCTGACCTACAACCACGGCGTGTCGTCGTACGACCTGGGCACGGCCTACGGCCACATCGCGATCGGCGTGCCGGATGCCTACGCGGCCTGCGACAAGATCCGTGCAAACGGCGGCGCGGTGACGCGTGAGGCCGGGCCGGTGAAAGGCGGCACGACCGTGATCGCCTTCATCACCGATCCGGACGGCTACAAGGTGGAGCTGATTCAGCGCGACGCGTGAGCATCGCGGGCTGCGCCGCTCAGGCGCGCAGCGTGCCGGCCTCTTTGGCGAGCTTCGTGATGCGCGCCCAGTCCTTCGCGGCGACAGCGTCGGCCGGCGTGAGCCACGAACCACCACACACCACCACGTTCGGCAGCGCGAGGAACTGCGGCGCCGTTTCCAGGCTGATGCCACCGGTGGGGCAGAACATCACGTCGGCGAACGGGCCGGCGAAGGCCTTCAGCAACGGGATGCCGCCGGCCGCGGAGGCCGGGAAGAACTTCAGGAACGAGTAGCCGTCGGTGCCCGCCTGCATCACCTCGCTGCTAGTGGCCACACCGGGCAGCAGCGGCAGGCCGATCTCCTTGCAGGCCAGGCCGATCGGCGTGGTGTAACCCGGGCTCACGGCGAACTGGCAGCCGGCGTCCTTTGCGGCTTTCGCGTCGGCAATGCTGCGCACGGTGCCCGCACCGACGATGGCACCCGGCACGGCGCGCGCGATTGCTTCCATGCACTTCAGTGCGATCGAGGTGCGCAGGGTGATCTCGAGCACCTTCACGCCGCCGTCGACGAGCGCTTGGGCCATCGGCACCGCGTCTTCGAGCTTCTGGATGACGATGACCGGGATCACCGGGCCGTGTTTTGCGAGATCGAGCGGGTTCATGTTCATTCCTTTCGAGAAAGCAAGCGAAGGGCCGCTCCCGAGATTGCTTGCACCCCTCGGGGGGTGGGCTCGGCAAAGCCGAGACCTCGGGGCCCAATCAAAGCCAGGTGACGGCGCCTTCTTCGGCCGTCAGCACATTGCGGCGCATGCCGCCGAAGAGTTCGCGGCCGAGGTCGTGCGCATTGCCCTCGGCCTGTTCCGGCGGCAAGGTTTCGACTTCACGCGCGGCCCAGGTCGCATCGTCAACCAAAGCAGCCAGCGTGCCCGCCACCGCGTCGAGGCGCAGGAGGTCGCCATTGCGCACCTTGCCGAGCGGGCCACCGGCCAGCACTTCCGGGCTCACGTGGATGGCGGCGGGCACCTTGCCCGAGGCGCCGCTCATGCGGCCATCGGTGACGAGCGCGACCTTGAAGCCCTTGCCTTGCAGCACCGCCAGCGGTGGCGTGAGCTTGTGCAGTTCGGGCATGCCGTTCGCGCGCGGGCCCTGGAAACGCACCACGGCGATGAAGTCGCGCTGCAACTCACCGGCCTTGAAGGCGGCGAGCAGTTCTTCCTGCGCGTTGAAGACGATGGCCGGCGCTTCGACGATGTGGCGGTCTTCCGGCACGGCCGAGACCTTGATGACCGAGCGGCCGAGGTTGCCGGTCAGCAGTTTCAAACCACCCGTGGCACTGAAGGGCGCAGCGGCGGGGCGCACCACGCTGTCGTCGCCGCTCGCGACAGGCAGATCGTTCCAGCGGATGCGTTCGCCGTCGCGCACAGGCAGCTTGCCGAACTGGCGCAGGCCGCCGACGGCCACCGTGCTCACGTCGGCATGCATGAAGCCGCCGTCGATCAGTTCGCGGATCACGAAGCCGGGGCCGCCTGCCGTCTGGAACTGGTTCACGTCGGCCGTGCCGTTCGGGTAGACGCGGCTCAGCAGCGGCGTGGTGTGCGAGAGGTCGGAGAAGTCGGTCCAGTCGATCAGGATGCCCGCAGCGCGTGCGACCGCGACAGTGGATCAGGTGGTTGGTGGAGCCGCCGGTGGCCATCAGCGCGACCATCGCGTTGACGATCACACGTTCATCGACCAGCCGGCCGATCGGCGTGAAACGTTCGCTGCCCTTGGCGATCGACAGCACGGTGTGCACCGCCTCGCGCGTCAGCGCTTCGCGCAGATCGGCATACGGGTGGATGAAGGCCGCACCGGGCACATGCAGGCCCATCGCTTCGAGCAGCATCTGGTTACTGTTAGCGGTGCCGTAGAAGGTGCAGGTGCCGGCGCCGTGGTAAGCCGCGGATTCGGCTTCGAGCAGCTTCTCGCGCCCGACCAGGCCTTGCGCAAACTGCTCGCGCACCTTCGACTTGGCGGTGTTGTCCAGGCCCGTGCTCATCGGCCCGGCGGGCACGAACACACACGGCAGGTGGCCGAAGTGCAGCGCGCCGATCAGGAGGCCGGGCACGATCTTGTCGCAGATGCCGAGCAGCAGGGCAGCGTCGAACACGTCGTGCGAGAGCGCGATCGCCGTGCCCATGGCGATCGCGTCGCGCGAGAACAGGCTCAGCTCCATGCCCGGGCGGCCCTGGGTGACGCCGTCGCACATCGCAGGCACGCCACCGGCGACCTGCGCCGTCGCACCGAGCCGATGCGCGGCGTCGCGGATCACGCCTGGAAAGCGCTCGTAGGGCTGGTGCGCCGACAGCATGTCGTTGTAGGCGGTGACGACGCCGATGTTCGGCGCCTTCTCGGCAACGATGCGCAGCTTGTCGGCCGCCGGCAGCGCCGCGGTGGCATGCGCGAGGTTGGCGCAGCCCATGTGATCGGCGCCGCGCGGCCGGGCGACCAGGGCGTCGATGCGCGCCAGGTAGGCACGCCGGGTGGCGGCGCTGCGTTCGCGGATGCGCTCGGTGACCTCGACGATGCCTGGTTTCATCGGCCGATCTTCGCGCCGGCCAGCCGCCGCTCTCAGCGCAGGGTCAAATCGACGTGGTTGCCGGCGGCCTCGGTCAGGCTGCCCTCCGGCATCTCGACCAGCTCGATCTGCATCTTCCCCGAGCTGATTCCGTTGGCCTCGAGGGCGTGGCGGATCGCCCCGGTGCGCGCCTTGGCGAGCTCGAGGTCGCGCGCCTTTTTGGCGCCGGTAAGGTAGCGGGCGCTCAGACGAACCGAGCTGGCGCTGGCGCGCGCCGCGTCCGCAAAGCGGGCCAGCTCGTCGGCCGAGTGGGGCGGCAGCTTGTCGGAGGCCGGGTCGAAGACGAGCTCTTTAGGCACCGCGTCTGTCGGCGAAGAAGCGGCCTGCGGCGTTGAGCCGGACAAGGCCGGCGCGGCCGGGCTCGCCGAAGGCGCCCCAGCCACGACGGGGTCGGCAGGGGCGTAGCGACCGGCGAGCACGATTCCTGCAATGGCGACCACGATCAACACGGCGACGGCAACGATGACGACGGTGCGTGAAGAATTGCTCGTCGGCGGCTTCTTTGGTTCGCTCATGAATTCCCCGGGTGATTTGTTCTGTTCTGCGATGGCCGATTCTAGTTGGGGATGAACGCGTACCACGCCCTTCTGCATGGCGGCCGCGATCCGGATCGGCTGCTCGACGAAGCGCTCGCCGCCTGGGGCGGCCACGGCGACGCCTGGATCTTCGGCTACGCCTCGCTGATCTGGAAACCCGAGTTCGATTCGGTCGAAGACCGGCCCGCGACGGTCTACGGCTGGCATCGCGCCCTGACCATGCGTTCGCGCGTCAACCGCGGCACGCCGGAGTGCCCCGGTCTTGTGTTCGCCCTCGTCGGTGGTGGCTCCTGCCGCGGCCGCTCCTATCGCATCGAGCGCTCGCAGGTCGAGGCGGAGTTGCGCCGGCTCTGGGGCCGCGAGATGCCGACCGGCGTCTACGACCCGAAGTGGCTGCCCTGCCGCACGCCGCTCGGCGTCGTGCGCGCCCTCGCCTTCACGCTGGACCGCAAGAGCCCGAGCCACACCGGGCCGGTGCCCGACGCGCAGATGCTGGAGATCCTGCGTACCGCCAACGGCCGCTACGGCAGCACGCTCTCCTACCTGGTCGAGACCGCGACCTCGCTGCGCAATTGCGGCATCCGCGACCGCGACATCGAGCGGCTGGTCGACCTGGCCCGCCGCAACGCCCTCACGGCCTGACGCCGTCGGTCGTGCGCAAGGCCGGCGCCGCCGGCGCAGCTCGGCGCGCCGAGCTCAGGTCGTCAGAGGTGTCGATGTCGATCAGGATGCCGGGGTCGTCGAGCTCGACGCCGAAGGCCGGATAGCGGGCGACGAGGCGGCGCGCGCCTTCGTCGCCGGTCAGTGCCACCAGCTCGGAGTACAGCTCGGCGGCAAAGCCGACCGGGTGGCCGCGTTTGCCGCGGTGCTGGGCATAGGCGACCGAGTGCTGGTCGAGCTGGCGGGCAACTGCTTGCAACGTCGACGGCTGCACCAGCGGCATGTCGCCGGGCAGGATCAGCCAGCCGCCGGCGTGCGGCCGGGCGCTGACGCCGGCGCTGATCGAGTGGCCCATGCCCAGGCTGGGCTGGCCAGCGCTTCCGACCTCGGGAACGAGCACGACGTCGCGTGCGGCGATGCTGCTGCGCGCCAGCTCGGCGAACGGCTCGGTGGTGACGACGACGACGTGCAGGTTGCTGGCGATGGCATGTCGCAGCGTCGTCGCGAGCACGCTCTGCTCGGCGAACGGTGCGGCCAACTTATGCGAGCCGGCCGTGTACCGCGAGCCGCTGCCGGCCGCGAGAACGATCACCGTGCATGTCGTTGCCATGCCCCGAGGATGAGAGACGCGCGCCGAATCAGGAAGTGGGAGGTCTACGTAAGGCATTCCCCGTAAGCAAAAGCGCTCGTGCGGGGGAACCCGCCACGCTTCGGGCAGGCGCTGCCCCCCGTCCCGGCGCGGCTCTTCCTATACTCCGCCCGTGACCGACCTCGCCGCCCTGCGCAAGAGCTACGAGCTTGCCGAGCTCGACGAATCGGCCTCGCTTGCCGACCCGGCGCAGCAATTCGCCGGCTGGCTCGAGCAGGCGATCGCCGCCCAGCTGCCCGAGCCCAACGCGATGACGCTCGCCACCGTCGGCGCCGATGGGCGCCCCTCGACGCGCATCGTTCTCGTCAAGGGCTGCGACGAGCGCGGCCTTGTCTGGTACACCAACTACGACAGCCGCAAGGGCCGCGAGCTGGCCCTGCAGCCGAACGCCGCCCTGCAGTTTCACTGGGTCGAGCTCGAGCGTGTGGTGCGCATCGAGGGCAGCGTCGAGAAGGTCTCAGCCGAGGAGTCGGACGCCTACTTCGTCTCGCGGCCGCTCGATTCGCGGATCGGCGCCTGGGCCTCGCCGCAAAGCCAGGTCATCGCCTCGCGCAGCACCCTGGTGATGAACGCGGCACGCTACGGTGCGCAGTTCATGCTCAAGCCGCCGCGGCCGCCGCACTGGGGCGGCTATCGCCTGCGGCCCGAGGTCTGGGAGTTCTGGCAGGGTCGCAAGTCGCGCTTGCACGACCGGCTGCGCTACCGGCGCGAGCAAGGCCACTGGCTGCGCGAGCGCCTGGCGCCATGAGGCCACGCGCGGACGCGACGCCGTTCGCACGGCAGGCCCGGCCTTGGGAACAATCGCGGGCCGTCACGGCGTCCACAACGAACAACAAGAATCGTGAACAGTCTTTTCATCGTGCTCGGAATCGAATCCTGGAAGCCGGTGCTGGCAGCGCTGCTGCTGCCGCCGGTCCCGTTCCTCTTGCTCACGCTCATCGGCGCCCGGCTACTGCTGCCTCGGCGCGGCCTGGGCTGGCTGCTGATCTTCATCAGCGTCGTCATGCTCTGGCTCTCGACCTGCACCGGCGCGGCACGCGCCGTCGCCCAGTTGCTGCTGCCGCCGCCGCCGGCGCTCAGCTTCGACCGGGTCCGCGAGCTGCGCGCCGAAGTGGCAGCCAGGAAGCCCGTCGCCATCGTCATCCTCGGCGCCGGGGTCGAGCCCTTCGCGCCCGAATACGGCGTGAGCAGCCTGCAATATCCCTCGCTCGAGCGGCTGCGCTATGGTCTCTGGCTCGGTCGCGAGACCGGCGCACCGATCGCGTTCAGCGGCGGCATCGGCTGGGGCCAATCGGACGCCGCGCCGGAGGCTCGTGTCGCCGCGAAGATCGCCGTCGAAGAGTTCAGCCGGCCGCTCAAGTGGGTCGAGGAGGAGTCGCGAGACACGCGCGAGAACGCGTCACGCACGATGGCCTTGCTCAAGCCCGCCGGCATCGACCACATCGTCCTCGTGACGCACGGCTATCACATGGCGCGCGCGATGCGCGCCTTCACGGAGGCGGCAGGCCCCGACGTGCGCGTCGAGGCCGCGCCCATGGGCCTGGTGCGCAGGCTGGATTCGCCAGTGCTGGAGTGGATGCCGAGCGCGCGCGGCTTCAACCAGATGCGCCAGGTGCTGCGCGAGCTGATCGGCAAGCTGGCCGGGGCGTGATCGCGCGCACGGGCGCGCCGGGCCGGTCACGAAACCAGCGGCCGTGAGCTGGCGGGGCAGCCTCTCGCTCGACTACCGCCTGAGCGACGGACGCACCATCGTCCACGATCGCCACGACGGGCCGCTGCGCGTGCTGAAGAGTCTGCATCCCGAGGACCCGCGTATCTGTCACAGCGTGCTCGTGCATCCGCCCGGCGGCATCGTCGGCGGCGACGCGCTCACGATCACCATCGGCCTCGAGTCCGGCGCGCACGCCCTCATCACGACGCCAGGCGCGACGCGTTTCTATCGCAGCGCCGGCGCGACGGCGTCGCAATCGACGGCCGTGCAGGCACGCGGCGCTGCCCGCCTCGAATGGCTGCCGCTCGAGACCATCGCCTACAGCGGCTGCATCGCCGAAAGCTCGATCTCCTTCGAGCTCGACGCCGGTGCCGAGATGATCGGCTGGGACCTCACCGCGCTCGGCTTGCCGACGTCGGACCAGCCCTTCATCGCCGGCAGCTTCTGCCAGTCGATCGAGTTTCCGGGCCGCTGGCTGGAGCGCGGCACGGTGCGCGGCGACGCGCCCGCCCTGCTCGACGGGCCGCTCGGCTGGGCCGGCCACCGCACACTCGGCACGCTCTGGTTCGCCGCCGGCAGCCCGATCACCGAAGCGCGCCGCGACGCGCTGCTCGACGCGGCACGCAGCATCGCGCAGGGCGACGCTCTGCAGCGCACGACGGGCGCGACGGCACCGCACACCGGCGTCGTCGTCGTGCGCGTGCTGGCGCCCAACGTCGAGCCGGTGATGGCGCTGCTGGTTCGCATCTGGAGCGCCTGGCGGCGCAGCGCATGGCAACTCGAGCCTTGCGCGCCGCGCGTCTGGCGTACCTGAAGAGGTGTTCGCCATGCACCGGCGACGTATCATGGCCCGGCCCTTCCGCACTGGCATCGGACTTGCTGCACTCTTCGTGGGCGCGCCAGGCGACCGACGAATCCGACTGCGATGGACCTGACGCCGCGCGAAAAAGACAAGCTCCTGATCTTCACCGCCGCGCTGCTCGCCGAACGGCGCCGTGCGCGCGGCCTGAAGCTCAACCACCCGGAAGCGATCGCCCTGATCAGCGCCGCCATCATGGAAGGCGCCCGGGACGGCAAGAGCGTGGCCGCGCTGATGAGCGAAGGCAAGACCGTGCTCGGCCGTGCCGACGTTATGGAAGGCGTGCCCGAGATGATCCCGGACATCCAGGTCGAGGCGACCTTTCCCGACGGCACCAAACTGGTGACCGTGCATCAACCCATCAACTATTGATCTTCTCTAAATACATGACAACCGATTGTCTGCTCGCGCGT
>JANYJL010000301.1 GCA_025361845.1 Rhizobacter sp. | reverse complement strand
ATGCCGAAGCGCTGCGCATAGGCCGGGTTGTCCAGGCCGCTCAGCACCTCATCGCCGGCGTGGCCGCCAACCCGGTCTACGCGGAACGCTTCGGCATGCAGTACCAGCAGTCGAAGGACGAGATCGAGTTGCTGCGCGATGCCGCGCCGCCGTTCGACCGCGAGGCCTTCCGCAGCGGCCGGCAGACGCCGATGTTCTTCGGCTCGGCGGTCAACAACTTCGGTGTGCAGGAAGTGCTCGATGCGCTGGTCGATCTGGCGCCGTCACCGAGCGTGCGAAGCTCGATCCAGCGCGACGTGCAACCGACCGAGACCAAGTTCACCGGTGTCGTCTTCAAGATCCAGGCCAACATGGACCCGGCGCACCGCGACCGCATCGCCTTCCTGCGCGTGGCCTCGGGCCACTTCGAACGCGGCATGCGTTTGAAGATCGTGCGCTCGGGCAAGGAGCTGCGGCCGAACACGGTGGTGAGCTTTCTGTCGCAGCGGCGCGAGCTGCTCGACGAAGCGTTTGCCGGCGACATCATCGGCATCCCGAACCACGGCGTGCTGCAGCTCGGCGACACCATCACCGAAGGCGAGGCCTTGCAGTTCACCGGCCTGCCTTTCTTCGCGCCGGAAATGTTCCGCAGCGTCGAAGTGGCCGACCCGCTGCGCACCAAGCAGTTGAAGGCCGGCCTGACGCAGCTCGGCGAAGAGGGCGCGATCCAGGTGTTCCGCCCGGTGGCGGGTTCGGTGCTGTTGCTCGGTGCGGTCGGGCAACTGCAATTCGAAGTGGTGGCGCACCGGCTCGAACATGAATACGGCGTGAAGGCGCGCGTGATGCCGAGCCGCTTCCAGGTGGCGCGCTGGGTGACCTGCGACGCGGCCGATGGCGGCGCGAAAGAGTTGCAACGTTTCATCGACGGCAACGCGCACCGCGTGGCCTACGACGCGGTGGATGCGCCGACGGTGCTGGTGGAATACGCACCCGAGCTGCGCGCCATCGAAGCCAACTGGCCGAAGATCAAGTTCCATGCGCTGCGCGAACACGCGGGCTTGGTGTTCCAGAAGCAACTCGACGGTTGACGCCGATGGCCGAGAAGCCGACCCGCCTCGCGCTCTACCTCAACCTCATCCGCTGGGACCGCCCGGCCGGCAGCTACCTGCTGCTGTGGCCGAGCCTGTCGGCGCAGTGGATCGCAGGCGGCGGTTTCCCCGGCTGGCATCTGCTGATCGTGTTCACGCTCGGCACCTTCCTGATGCGCAGCGCGGGCTGCGCGGTCAACGACGTGGCCGACCGCGACTTCGACAAACACGTCAAGCGCACCGCGCAGCGGCCGGTGACCAGTGGCGCGGTGAGCACGAAGGAAGCGCTGCTGCTCGGCGCCGTGCTGGCGCTCGTGGCCTTCATGCTGGTGCTGACCACCAACGCGGCCACCATCGCCTGGAGCGTCGCTGCGCTGGCGGTGAGCATCTTCTACCCCTACACCAAACGCTTTTTCTCGATGCCGCAGGCGGTGCTGGGCGTGGCCTTCAGCTTCGGCATTCCGATGGCCTTTGCCGCCGTCCGTGGCGAGGTGCCGGCGCTGGCGTGGTGGCTGCTGATCGGCAACCTGTTCTGGGTGCTGGCCTACGACACCGAGTACGCGATGGTCGACCGCGACGACGACCTGAAGATCGGCATCCAGACCTCGGCCATCACGCTCGGCCGCTACGACGTGGTCGGCGTGATGCTGTTCTACGCTGCCTTCATCGTCATCTGGGCCGCTCTCGGTATGCAACTCGCATTGCGCTGGCCGTTTTTCACCGGGCTGGCCGCCGCTGCGCTGGTCGCGCTCTGGCACTACACGCTGATCCGCGAACGTTCGCGCGAGGGTTGCTTCCGCGCCTTCCGGCTCAACCACTGGCTCGGCTTCTGCGTCTTCATCGGCACGGTGCTGGCCTACGCCATCGCTTGATCCGGTCGACCCCGTTCAGTGCACGGCCCGCAGGGCCAGCTCGACGCGGTTGCGGCCTTCGTGCTTGGCCCGGTAGAGCGCACCGTCGGCCCGCGCCAGCAGGCCTTCGGCCGGCTCGCCGAGCACGGCCTCGGCCAAGCCGATCGAGATCGTGACGCGGCTCGCCGCATCCGGCAGCACGCTCAGGCCCGCCACGCCGCGCAGCAGCCGTTCGGCGCAGGCGCGTGCATCGGGCAGCGAGGCACCGGGCAACAAGGCCAGGAACTCCTCGCCACCGAAGCGGCCGAGTGGGTCGACCGAGCGCAGTTGCTGCTTCATGGCATGCGCCACCTGCTGGAGCACGGCGTCCCCGGTGAGGTGGCCGTAGCGGTCGTTGACGGACTTGAAGTGGTCCAGATCGATCAACGCCACGCAGAGCTGGCCGCCGATGCGCTCCTTGCGCTGCAACTCGGAGGCGAGCAGGGCGTCGATGTGGCGGCGGTTCCAGGTGTCGGTCATCGCGTCGCGCGTGGCCAGCGCCTCGATCGTCTGCTTCGATTCGCGCAAGCGCTCCCGCAGGTTGCTGATGTAGCTGGCAGCGAAGGCGAACCAGATCGAGCACAGCACCACGACGGCGGCGTCGATGGCCTCGATGCGCAGGTCGAGCGAGCCCCCGTAGCGGTTCATGCGCAGCGCGATCGCCACACCGTAGGTGCCCAGCACGAACAACTCCACCGCCACCAGTTGGCGGGTGTTGAGCTGGAGCATCGCGAACACGAAGATCGAGCTGTAGAAGGGCACGGCAACGAAGTGCACGTGCTCGCCCCACACCAGGATGAAGCCGACCAGGCAGGCCGCCACGCAGACCTGAACCTGGGTCAGCGAAGGGTCGGCAAAACGCAGGTTCCAGCCACTGCGGAACACCGCGTAGAAGACAAGGTTCGCGGCCAGGAAGCTCAGGCCGATGCGCGCCAGGTCGGCCACGGCGAGCAGCCCGAACGCGCTGCACAGCGCCAGGATCAGGAGCCCCAGCGCGTAGGTGGTGGAGGCCAGCAGGAAACGCCGCAAGCGCACGGCCTGCTTGCGAGACTGGAGCTGGGCGGCGTCGGTCATGGTCGGGTGTCGATCGGCTCGTGACTATGACAGACGCTTCCCCCCTAGATCGAATCCACGCGCTCCCCAGATTGTGGGAGGCGGCGAGAGGCCGGGCCGCCTAGAGTTGTTTCACCCGACCGCGCTGCTTGCCAGCGTTGGTGGGTCTGCGGAGGAAGCCATGGCCGTCGTCCCCTACATCCCGAACCGGCCCTTCGAGCGCCGGCATTACCCACGCGACCCGCGAGGGGCGCTGGCCCGCGCATCGGTCCTCGAACAAGCGCCGGCCGCCCGCGCGTTGGCGGGGCAGTTCGGCCACGCCCTCAGCCTGCTCGAAGCGGGCCTATGGGCGCATGCGTTCGAGGAGCTGTCGGACCTGGCAGGCCGCGGGCACGCGTCCGCAGCGCGCATTGCACTGATGATGGCCAGCCGCGGCGGCCCGCTGTTCGGCGGGCACTTCCACGCGACGCGGAGCGACCTCACGCGGTGGCGTCAGGTCGCGGGCTGAGCAGCGTCCAAATCACGGGTTCACGGGTAGAGGCCACGCTCCTCGCGCGCCACCAGGATGCGCTCGCAGGCCACCGCGAAGGTGGCGGTGCGCAGGCTGATCTTGTGGCGGTCGGCGGTGTCCCAGATCTTCTTCAGCGCATCGACCATGATCTTGTCGAGCCGCACATTGATCTCGTCCTCGCTCCAGAAGAAGCTGCTGAAGTCCTGCACCCACTCGAAGTAGCTCACCGTCACGCCGCCGGCATTGCAGATCACGTCGGGCACGACCAGCACACCGCGGTCGGCGAGCACGTCGTCGGCCTCGGGCAGGGTCGGGCCGTTCGCGCCTTCGAGCACCAGCTTCGCCTTGATGCGGTTGGCGCGCGCCGGGGTGATCTGGCCTTCGAGCGCGGCGGGGATCAGGATGTCGCAATCCACATCCCAGAAGGCTTCGTTGTCGATGCGCTCGGCGTCCTTGTAGGCGCCGATGGCCCCATCGCGCTTGACCACCTCCATGGTATCGGCCATGTCGAAACCGTTCGCATTGACGAGCGTGCCGGTGTGGTCCTGCACCGCCACCAGCTTGGCGCCGGCCTGGCCGAACAGCTCGGCCGCGGCGCCGCCCACGTTGCCCAGGCCCTGCACCGCGACCCGCGCGCCGTCGAGCTTCAGGCCGATGCGCCGTGCCGCTTCACGGCCGGTGACGAAGACGCCGCGGCCGGTGGCTTTCACTCGGCCGAGCGAGCCGCCCAGGTGGATCGGCTTGCCCGTCACGACGCCGGTGGCGGTGGCGCCGGTGTTCATCGAGTAGGTGTCCATCATCCAGCCCATGATCTGGGCATTGGTGCCGACGTCGGGTGCCGGGATGTCCTGCTGCGGGCCGATGATGATGCCGATCTCGCTGGTGTAGCGGCGCGTCATGCGCTCCAGTTCCTTGCGCGACAGCGTCTTGGGATCGACACGGATGCCGCCCTTGGCGCCGCCGAAGGGCAGGGCCACGGCGGCGTTCTTGATCGTCATCCAGCCCGCCAGGGCCATCACCTCTTCGAGCGTCACGTCGGGGTGGTATCGCACCCCCCCCTTGCCGGGCCCGCGCGAGAGGTTGTGCTGCACGCGGTAGCCCTCGAAGTGGCGCACGGTGCCGTCGTCCATCTCGATCGGCACGTCGACCAGCAGGGAGCGCTTCGGGCGCTTGAGCGTTTCGGCCCAGCGGGCCAGCGGGCCGAGGTAGGGCAGCACGCGGTCGACCTGCGCGAGGTAGGTGTGCCACGGGCTCGTGGCGGTGGGGTTGACGTAGGACAGGTAACTCATGGTGGCTCCGGGCTGCGCAGGCATCGGGCCTGCATGCGGCGCGACTTTAGGCGCGCTGCCACGGAGTTGTTCACCATTCGTCATGCCGCGTTGGCATGACTTGCGTTGCGCCCGGCATGGGCACGGCAAACGCTCAGCCGAACTCCTCGCCGAGTTCGTGGGCGCGTGTCTGCGCGGCCTTGAGTGCCTTCACGAACGCGGCTTTCACGCCGCTGGCTTCGAGTGACGTGAGCGCCGCGTAGGTGGTGCCGCCTTTCGACGTGACGCGTTCGCGCAGCAACTCGGGTGGCTCGCTCGACGCTTGCGCGAGCGAGGTGGCGCCGGCGAAGGTGGCCAGCGCAAGCTGCTTGCCTTGTTCAGGACTCAGGCCCATCTCGGTCGCCGCCTGCATCATCGCTTCGACGAAGTAGAAGACGTAAGCCGGGCCTGAGCCCGACAACGCGGTGACAGCGTCGAGATCATCTTCGCGCGCCACCCACAGCGTGCGGCCGGTCGGTGCGAGCACGGCTTCGACCTCGGCCTTCTCATCTTCCGTGACGCCGTCGCGCGCAAACAGGCCGGCGATGCCCTGGCCAATCAACGCTGGCGTGTTGGGCATCGCGCGCACCACGCGCGGCGAGCCGCTGGCGCGCGCAATCGCGCCGCTCGGGATGCCGGCCATCACGCTGAGTTGCAGGGCCTTCGAGACGAACGGTGCGCAGGGTGCAGCCGCGGCCTGAAAGTACTGCGGCTTGACGGCCCAGACGACGAGCGCAGCTGCCGCCAGCGACGCGTCCGCCGCTGCGAGGGCGCGCACGCCGAAGTCGGCGCGCAGCTTGTCGCGCTGCGCTTCGCCCGGGTCGACCACGAGCACGCTGTCGGCCGCACGGCCCGCCTTGAGCAGGCCGCCGATGATGGCGCTGGCCATGTTGCCGCCGCCGATGAATGCTATTGAGTTCATGGGTCGAGTTTACGCAGACCGTTCAATTTGGCATCTCAATGCGTACCGGCCAGCAGGGCCGCATTGCCACCCGCCGCCGCGGTGTTGATGGTCACGGTCTGCTCGGCGCAGAAGCGGTACAGGTAGTGCGGCCCGCCGGCCTTCGGCCCGGTGCCACTCAGGCCTTCGCCGCCGAAGGGCTGCACGCCGACCACGGCGCCGATCATGTTGCGGTTGACGTAGACATTGCCGATGCGCGCAGCCTGCGCCAGGCGCAGCGCGCGGCTGTCGATGCGCGTCTGGATGCCGAGCGTGAGGCCGTATCCGAGGGCGTTGATCTGCGCCAGCACCGCACCCACGTCGCCGCCCCAGCGCACCACGTGGAGCACCGGACCGAAGATTTCCTGCTTCACGTCGGCGACGCTGCGCAGCTCGAAGGCGACCGGTGCAATGAAGTGTTGGCCCGGAAGGGTCGAGGGCGCGACGGGTGCTTCGCCGATCAGGGTCGCGTCCTTGCGGAGGCGAGCCACGTGGGCCGAGATGCCCGCGAAGGCCTCGGCATCGATCACTGGCCCCACATCGGTGGCCAGCAGCGCCGGGTCACCGACGTTCAGCTCGGCGAGCGCGCCGCGAATCATCTCGATGACGCCGTCGGCGATGCCTTCGTGCACACACAGCAAGCGCAGCGCCGAGCAGCGTTGGCCGGCGGAGCGGAAGGCGCTTTGCACGACCGCATCGACCACCTGTTCGGGCAGCGCGGTGCTGTCGACGATCATCGCGTTGATGCCGCCGGTCTCGGCGATCAGCGGCACGATGGCGCCGTCTTTCGCGGCGAGTGCGCGGTTGATGATCTTGGCGACGGCGGTCGAACCGGTGAAGCACACACCTGCGGTGCGTGCGTCGGCGACCAGCGCGGCGCCGACGGTCTCGCCGGGGCCATGCAGCAGCGCGAGTGCCTCTTGCGGCACACCCGCCTCGTGCAGCAAGGCGACCAAGCGCTGCGCGACGAAAGGCGTCTGCTCCGCCGGCTTGGCGGCCACGCTGTTGCCGGCGACGAGTGCCGCGGCCACCTGGCCCGCGAAGATCGCGAGCGGGAAATTCCAGGGGCTGATGCAGACGAAGACACCGCGGCCATGCAGGTGCAGCTCGTTGCTCTCGCCGGTCGGGCCGGGCAGCACCTGAGTGGCCAGGCGCAACTCGGCCTGGTCGGCGTAGTAGCGGAAGAAGTCCACCGCCTCGCGCACCTCGGCCACGCAGTCGCCGAGTGTCTTGTGCGCTTCCTTGACGAGCAGGCCGTAGAACTCGGGCAGGCGTGCATCGAGTGCATCGGCGGCGCGGCGCAACACGGCGGCGCGCTCGGCGAGCGGGGCGGTGTTCCAGGCGGCGAAGCCTGCGTGCAGGCGCGCCATCGCGACACTCACGTCGGCGGCGCTGGCTTCGGGCACGGTCTCGACGTGGGTCGTGGCCAGCGCGCGGTCCAGCGGTGCACGCTGCGCGAGGCAGGCGAGATCCACGCCGCTCGAATTGGCGCGGCCCGTGCGGCCATCCCAACCGTAAAGCGCCACAGGCAAGGGCAGCGCCGGCGCCGAGGCCGGCGTCAGCGGCGAGGCGAGCAGCGCGTCCACATCGACCGCCGTGTCGGACAGTTGATGCACGAACGACGAGTTCGCGCCGTTCTCCAGCAAGCGGCGCACGAGGTAGGCGAGCAGGTCGCGGTGTTCGCCGACCGGCGCGTAGACCCGCACGGGGATGGCCGCGTCCTTCATCACTTCGCGGTAGACCGCTTCGCCCATGCCGTGCAGGCGCTGCATCTCGAAGGGCGCCTTGACTCGCCGCGCCATGTGCAGGATCGCGGCGATGGTGCCGGCGTTGTGCGTCGCGAACTGCGGATAGATCACGTCCTGGTGGCCGATCAACGCGCTCGCGCAGGCCAGGTACGAAATGTCGGTGTGGTGCTTGTGCGTGTAGACCGGGTAACCCGGCAAGCCCTGCTCCTGCGCGCGCTTGATCTCTCCGTCCCAATACGCGCCCTTGACCAGCCGCACCATGAAGCGCAGGCCGTGCGCGCGTGCGATGCGCGCCACTTCGTCGATCGCGGGCAGCGCGCGAGTCTGGTAGGCCTGCACCGCGAGGCCGAAGCCGCGCCACGCGGGGAAGTCTTTCGCGATGCGTGCGGCCAGCGCCTCGAACACATCGAGCGAGATTTCGAGTCGGTCGCTCTCTTCCGCATCGATCGTGAGGTTGATGTTGGCGCGCGCGGCCGCTTCGATGAGCTGCCACACCCGCGGCAGCAGTTCGGCGAACACGCGCTCGCGCTGCGCATCTTCATAACGCGAGAACAGCGCGCTCAGCTTGATCGAAATGCCGTCGGCCGACTCCGGCGCCTCGGCGCGCCGCCCGGCGGCGATGTGCTGGATGGCGTTGATGTACGAAGCCAGGTAGCGCCGCGCATCGGCTTCGGTGCGTGCGCCTTCGCCGAGCATGTCGTAGCTGAAGCGGGTGTTCGGCTGCGCCTTGCGCGCTGCGCCGGCTTCGCCCATCGCCTCCTGGATCGAGCGGCCGAGCACGAACTGGCGGCCGAGCAGCTGGATCGCGCGCACCGTGGCCGCGAGCACGGTCTGCGCGCCCAGGCGCTTGAACAGGCCGCTTTCGGCCTCTGCCTCGGGCAGGAATTTCTTCGACAGCGTGATGGCGCTGGCCGACAAGACCGCGAACATCTTGTGCGGGCCGCCGGCGCTGGCGTCGAACTCGGCCTTGCCGAGCTGGTCGGCGGTGAGGGCGATGGCGGTTTCGGCGTCGGGCACACGCAGCAGCGCCTCGGCCAGGCGCATCAGGGCGAGGCCTTCCGCACTGGAGATCGGGTATTCGCGCAGCAGTGATTCCATCGCCCAGAACGGCGCGGGTTTGTCGCGCACGGCCTGCACCCAGGGGCGCGCCACCTGCATCGCGACGGTCCAGTCGAGCGTGCCCGCCAGGGGCGGCAGCAGGCGGGTAAGGGTGTCGAGCTCGTCGCGGTACGGGTACGGCGTGCGTGCGGCGGCAGTTGGGAAGGAAAACATGGCGGGCCCCATTTGCTGAATTTCAACGAATTAGTTGCTAGGTTATCCGGATGGAGCTAGCATTAATCGCCAAAATACAAAGGCACTACCAACAATTTACAAAGCGCCATCGCCATGAAGACCGACGACAACGGGCCCAGCACGCTCGACAAGATCGATGCGCGAATTTTGCGCGTCCTGCAAAAGGATGGGCGCATTTCGAACCTGAAACTGGCGGAGGAAGTTCACCTCTCGCCGACCGCCGTGCTGGAGCGCGTGAAACGGCTCGCGCGCGACGGCTACATCCTCGGCTACGAAGCCAAGCTCAACCCGGAGAAGCTGGGGGCGGGGATGATGGTCTTCATCGAGGTCGTGCTCGACCGCACGACGCATGACGCGATGAACACCTTCAAGGCGGCCGTGCAGGTGCGCCCCGAGATCCTGGAATGTCACCTGGTGGCGGGCGGCTTCGACTACCTGATCAAGACCCGGGTGGCCAACATGCAGGCCTACCGCGAGTTTGTCGGCTCGGTTATCTGGGCCCTGCCGGGTGTGCGCGAGACGCGCACGTATGCGGTGATGGAAGAGGTGAAGAACACCACGCTGCTGCCGATCTGAGCGGCCCCAGGGGTCGCGCTTCCTTCGACGCCGGCGGCTCTGTTGAAAAGCCCCGGCCACCGCGTTGCGGTGCCGGGACGGCGCGTTCAGCCCTGGCTCAGCCAGTCTTCGCGAGCGAGGCGGCGCAGGCGCGCGGCCAATTCCGGATTGGTGGACTCGGACGTGGCAGCCACGCGCAGCAGTTCAGCGCGGGCACGGGCGGCGCCGACGGCATGCAGCCCGTTCCAGATGGCGTGCCCAATGCGCGCAACCTGGGCATTGAGGCCCTGAGCCAGCGGTGTGGTTTGGGGAAGGTGGACTTGGACAGTGGTACTCACAGGATCCTCCCTGGTCAAAGTTCCGATGGGGCAAACCACCGCAGCCTCGGTCGAGGCCGCAGTGGTGGGCGCCAGGCTCAGTGGCGCGTGGCTGCGGTAGCAGCAGCGCGCAGGTCGGCCGCATAGCTGGGCTGGGTCGACTCGTACGAGTCGGCAAGCTCCATCAGTTGCTGGGCCGATTGCGGCACCGTCGGCGCCGGCACGCTCAGCAGTTCGCGCAGGAACTGCATCGGCTGGTGCGTCAGCGCAGCAAGGAGGTCGGAAACGCGCAGGGCGCGCAGTTCAAAGGTGGTCGTATTCATGATGATGATTCCTCAAATAGGGTTCGGTGATTCGGGCTGGCTCGGCGCTCAGGCGCCGTGCGTCAGCTCGTGCCGGTCGGCGGCCGCGAACAGGTCGGCGGCGAAGCCCGGGTCATTGCTCACGAAAGTCTGGGCATAGGAGCGAAGGCTTTCGGCCTCCTCGAAGCTGCTGAGCTGCCGGTTTGCCGCGCTGTTGCGAGACAAGGTCGACAGCAACGCCACGCTGAGGTGACGGCCTGCGACCGCCAACTCGCGCAGCGCGGAGCCGATGCTCGGCTGGGCTGCCGGCGAGGGGTTCTGCGAGTTCAAAGTGATGCTGGTCATGGTGCTTACTCCTGTACATCTGGATTGATGTTGCAGTGCAGTGTAGGGTAAACACTAAGTCCCCGACCGGAATAGTGTGAATTCTGGCCATTCACTTCGTGAATATGTTGGCAGGCCATGAACTTTCGTACGCTGGACCTCAATCTGCTGCGGGTGTTCGACGCGGTGATGGCCGAGGGCAACATCACATTCACGAGCACTTTCATTCAATACAGACTTTGAGGACCTATCATGTTTGAGTCACTGACGCTCGAGCGGCGGAATTTCCTCCGCACGGCAGGCTTTGTTGGAGCAGGTGCAGCACTTACGAAAGTCATGCCAGCCTGGGCGCAACCAGTCTCGGGAGGGATCGCCAGTTCACTTCCGACAGTGAGCGGCAACGACATCGCTTTGTCGATCGGCAACGTCGCTGTTCGGGTCGATGGCAAGGTCAGCAAGGCGATCGGGATCAACGGTACCGTCCCGGGACCGCTGATCCGGCTGAAGCAGGGTCAGCAGGTTCGGTTGCGGGTGACGAACATGCTTCCCCATGATAGCTCGATCCATTGGCACGGGCTTTTGGTGCCGTTCACCATGGACGGTGTTCCCGGTGTGAGTTTCCCGGGCATCGCACCTGGCGCGACGTTCGATTATTCCTTTCCAGTAAAGCAGGCCGGGACCTACTGGTATCACAGCCA
>JANYJL010000033.1 GCA_025361845.1 Rhizobacter sp. | reverse complement strand
GTGAGCGACTTTCCCGTGGAACGCATCTACCGCGATGTGCGGGTCTGCCAGATCTACGAAGGCACCAGCGACGTGCAGCGCATCCTGATCGGCCGCGCCCTGGCTTGAGCGGCACATGGCGATGCGGGAAAGCGCCGAGGGTCTGCACGATGCTTTGCCGCAAACTCAACGCATGAGCGCCGTGCCGATCGACTTCTACTTCGACTTTTCTTCTCCGTACTCGTACATCGCGTCGGAGTGGATCGAAGCGCTCGCCGCGCGCCATGGGCGCACCGTGAACTGGATGGCGATTTTGCTGGGCGCCACCTTCCAGGCGGCCGAACTCAAGAGCCCGGTCTCGCACCCGATCAAGCGCGAATATTCCCTGCGTGACTTCGAACGCTCGGCACGCTTCGCGGGTGTGCCGCTCAAGCTGCCGGAGAAGTTCCCCATCCCCACGCAGAATGCCGCGCGTCTGTTCTGGTGGCTGAAGGCCAAGCGCGACACCACCGCCAGCCACTGGGCACGCCACTGCCTGCGCGCTTACTTCGCCCGCGGTGTGGACTTGAGCGACACCGAGGCCTTGAAAGGCCTGGCGGTCGAGTTCGGGCTGGATGCCCAAGAGGCCGAAGCGGTGTGGAGCGATCCGCAGTGGAAGCTCCGTTTGAAGTCGGCCAACGATGCGGCGATTGCGGCCGGCATCTTCGGCGCGCCCTCGTTCGTGATCGACGGCGAACCCTTCTGGGGCAACGACCGGCGCGCGCAGATCGAGCGCTGGTTGTCGGGCGGTCCGTTCTGAGAAGGAGCGAGCGATGAAGAAAACCGCGAAGTCCCTCGTCGACGAAGCCATGGCCCAGGTCACGACCTACACGGTCGAACAGGCGCGCGCCCTGCACGGCCACCCCGGCGTGCAGTTCATCGACGTGCGCGATGTGCGCGAGCTGGAGCACGAAGGCGTGATCCCGGGTGCGCTGCACGCGCCGCGCGGCATGCTCGAATTCTGGGTCGACCCCGATTCGCCCTACCACCGCGATGTGTTCGCGCAGGACAAGGAATACGTGCTCTTCTGCGCCCTCGGCTGGCGCTCGGCGCTGGCGACCAAGACGCTGATGGACATGGGCCTGGAACGTGTGGCCCACGTCGAGGGCGGCTTCACGGCGTGGAAGGATGCCGGCGCGCCCGTCGAGGCGAAGGCGGCCAAGCCGCCCAAGACGTGAACCGATGAATCTCGACACCACCCAACTCGTGGCCGTGGCCGCCGCACTCGGCTGGGCCAGTGGCCTGCGCCTGTACGCGGTGCTGTTCCTCACCGGCCTGGCCGGCTTCCTCGGCTGGGTGCCGCTGCCACCGGGCCTGCAACTGCTGCAAAGCCCGTGGATGTTGGGCGCCAGCGGCGTCATGCTCTTCATCGAGTTCTTTGCAGACAAGATCCCCGGCCTCGACACGCTGTGGGATGGTGTGCACACCCTCCTGCGCATCCCCGCTGGTGCGGCGCTGGCGGCGGCCGTGTTCGGTATCGACCAGGGCAGCTGGGCCGCCGGGGCGGCCTTGCTCGGCGGCACGCTGGCCGCGACCAGCCACGTCGCCAAGGCCACCACGCGGGCAGCGGTGAACACCTCGCCCGAACCGTTCTCCAACATCGCGTTGTCGCTCGCGGGTGATGCCGCGGTGCCGGGCATGCTGTGGTTGTCGTGGGTGCACCCGGTGGCGGCCCTCATCGCCCTCGGCGTCGCCGTGCTCGCCATGGTGATCACGACCGTCCTGCTGATGAAATTCTTGCGCGGGCTGCTGGCTCGGCTGCGGGGAAGCACCGGCTTCGGTCGCAACTCGCCGGCCTGAGGTGCAGCGCGCTCATCGTCCACCTCGAGGCGTTCGCATCATGGCTTTGAACCGCGTTGTCACTTCGACCGTCGGCCTCGTGCTGGCCTGCTTCGCCGCGGCGGCCGGCGCGCAAACCATCACCGCGTTGACGGACTTTCAGAGCGCGCCGGGCAATGGCGTCTACAGCTACCCGTCCAGCACGCCCGCCAACGTGATGGACCTGATGCAGAGCACCCGCCCGCGCCCCTCGGCCACGGCGCGCGGTGAACTGGTCTTGCCGCCGAACATGGCCGCCGATGCGAAGCTGCCCGCCGTCGTGCTGGTGCACGGCTCGGGCGGCATCTATCCCGAAGAGGTGAGCTTCTGGGCGAAGCGTTTCAACGAGCAGGGCATGGCCGCGTTCGTGATCGATGTGTTCGGCCCGCGCGGCGTGAAGTCCACCGGCGAAGACCAGAGCCTCGTGCCCTACGGCGCCGACACGGCCGATGCCTTCGCCGCGCTCGGCATGCTCGCCAGCCACCCGCGCATCGATGCGAAGCGCATTGCGGTGATGGGCTTTTCGCGCGGCGGCATCACGGCGCTTCGCAGTGCCGTGGTGCGCATTGCGAATGGCTCGGCCGCGTCGAGTGCGCGCTTCGCGGCGCACGTGGCGATGTATGCGGGCGGCTGCGCCGGGCAGCTCGCGGTCACCGCCAAGCCGGGGGTGTTCGGGCCCGCGCCGATGCTCTTCGTGCACGGCGACGCGGACGACTACACCTACCTCAGCGACTGCCGCGCCTATGCCCAGCGCATTTCCGCCGCCGGCACGCCGACCGAGGTGGTCGCCTTGCCGGGGGCGCGCCACAAGTTCGATGTCGACGACCTTCGCCGCGTCAACGCGCGCAACAACCCCAAGACCAAGGAAGGCTGCCCGCTCGAATTCGACGTCATCGATGTGACGATGCGTGACCGCCGCAGCGGCGAAGCCCTGTCAGCCGCCCGGGCACAGTCACTCGGCGCCGAGTTGTGCGCGGACAAGGGCGCCACGCTGGAAGGCAACCACGAGGCGCGTGAGTTGGCAGGCAAGGCCGTGAGCGACTTCCTGGCCAAGGTCTTCAAGCTTTGAGTGCGCGGGCAGGCCCCGCCGAAACGGGCTCAGCGCGTCGAACCGCGCCGCAGCCAATCCATCGGCGCGAACCAGCTCGGCGAAGCTTCCGCGCGCGCCGGCCGGGCTTCCAGCTCGGGCGGGCGCGACAGGCCGTAGCCCGAGGTGTCTTGC
Organism: Rhizobacter sp.; assembly: GCA_025361845.1. GTDB lineage: Bacteria > Pseudomonadota > Gammaproteobacteria > Burkholderiales > Burkholderiaceae_C > JANYJL01. The sequence goes on along the minus strand of JANYJL010000033.1, from coordinate 932 downwards.
GACCAGGAGGTGTCCTGCGGCACCCGGCCGCTTGCCACCACATGGGCCGGCGAGCGCGAGGGAGCCGCAGCCGGCGCAGCCCGTCGCGTGGCGCGCCGGAGATCGCGTGCGAGTGCGGCCAGTTCGGCGTCTCCCGAGGCTTCACAGACCCAGAGCGCTTCCCGACCGTCGGAGGTGCCGTCGAGCAGGTCACGCACCTCGACCGCCTCGTCGAATTGGCGCAGCAACGAAAAGTGGATTCGGGTGGCCAGGCGGAGGCGGGAAGTCGGGTCCAAGATGGTTCCTTTTGCTTCATGTATCTTGATGTTTCAGGCGCGCCGGCGCCACCCCTAAGGGTGGGGGCTGTGGTGACGGGGCCGCCATTGAAGTGAGACCTTTGTCATGATTCCTTCCAGCGTTACGCTTGTCGAAGTGGGCCCGCGCGATGGCCTTCAGAACGAGGCACAAACCGTGTCGACCGCGCACAAGGTCGAGCTCGTGCAGCGGCTCCAGGATGTGGGCCTGCGCGAGATCGAAGTCACCAGCTTCGTCAGCCCGAAATGGGTGCCGCAGATGGCCGACAACGCCGCCGTGATGGCCGCGTTGCCACGCCGCAGCGGGGTGCGCTACGCGGTGCTCACGCCCAACCTGAAAGGCCTCGAAGCGGCGCTGGTGAGCCGGCCGGACGAGATCGTCGTGTTCGGCGCGGCCAGCGAGGCCTTCAGCCAGCGCAACATCAATTGTTCGATCGCCGAATCGATCGAACGCTTTCGCCCGGTCGTCGCCGCCGCTCATGTGCAGGGCATCAAGGTGCGTGCAGCGATTTCATGCGCGCTCGGCTGCCCGTATCAGGGCGAGGTGTCGGCCGACGAGGTCGAGCATGTCGTCTGGAAGTGGCCGCAGCTCTGACAACGCTGCAGCGCAAGCACGCCCTGTTTGGCCGCGTCCCAGAA
>JANYJL010000031.1 GCA_025361845.1 Rhizobacter sp. | reverse complement strand
TGCTGCGCTACGACCACCGCGGCCACGGTGGATCGGCCGTGCCGGCCGGGCCGTATTCCATGGACGACCTGGTCGACGACGCAGCGCGCTTGATCCGCGAATGGGGCCGTGGCCCGGTCGTGTGGGTGGGCTTGTCGATGGGCGGCATGGTGGGGCAAGGCCTCGCGGTGCGCCACCCCGAACTCGTCAAGGCGCTCGTGCTCGCGAACACCAGCTCGAAGTACCCCGAGGCCGCGGCGGCAGTCTTTGCGCAGCGGGTGCAGGCGGTGCAGACCGGTGGCATGGCGGCGATCGTCGATTCGGTGATGGAGCGTTATTTCAGCGCGGCCTTCCGCGCCGGGCAGCCCGAGGCCGTTGCAGCGGCGCGCGCCACCGTTTTACGCTGCGATACCGCCGGCTATGCCGCCTGCTGCCAGGCGGTCGGCGGTGTCGACTGGCTCGGCCGCCTGAACACCGTCACCTGCCCAACGCTGATCATCGCCGGCGCGCTCGACGTGGGCGCGCCGGTTGCGATGTCGCAGGCCATGGCCGAGCGCATTCCCGGCGCCGAGCTGGTGGTGTTCGACGAGGCCTCGCACCTCAGCGTTGCCGAACAACCGGCGCAGTTCGCGCAGGTGTTGCAGGGCTTCCTGATGCGGGCCGCCTGAACGGCTCACAGGTTCAGGCTGGTCGCGCCGTCGATCTTGAAATTCATGCCGCCGATCGGGCCGGTCTTCGGAACCGGCGTGTAGCTCGGCGGGGTCGAGTAGCGGCCGTTCGCGTCGGCGCCTTGCTGGCCGGGCGTCCAGGTGTTGCCCACCGCGTTCGCGGTCTGACCGGCGTTGAACGCGGTGTGCAGCCCGGTTGTGCCGTTGGTGCTGAAGCTGTTGCCGCCCGGCGCAGCGGCCGTGCCAAGGTCGGCCGTCATGCTGCCACTGAGATAGACGCCATCAGCGCTGTTGCCCGAGACCGTGCTGCCGCGCAGCTTGAACGATGTACCCGGCACACCGCTCACGGACACACCAACGCTGGTGTTGCCGGTGATCGTCGAGTTGCGCAAGTCGAAGCTGGTGGCCGCCGCGCCTTGCCAGTAAATGCCGTAATTGTTGTTGGTCAGGCTCAGGCCATCGGCAGTGATGGTGGCAATGGTTCCGACAAAACCGTAGCCGCTGACGATGCCCGCCTGGGCGTTGTTGGCGATCGTGCTTTGGATGAAGTTCAGCGCGGGGGCGCTGGGCAGCATGTCCACCCAGATGGCTGAGCCCGGGCTGTTCGTGATCTGCGCGTGGTCCATCGTCAGACTGCCCGTGCTGCTGATGTGGACGGCTCCGGCAAATGTTCCCACCGGCCCGACGTTGTCGAGCACGGTGCCGTTCTGCAGCACCAGGTTGCTTGCCCCGACCATGCTCACCCCCGCCGCCTTGCGGTTGCGAACGGTCGCGCCGTCCAGCGTCAGCTTGCTGTTGCCCGCCGTTCTGAGCAGGCCGGAGCCGCTTGCAGACGTCGCGCCGTAGCCGTCAATCACGCCACCCTGAATCAGCAACTCGGCATTGCCATTCAGTTGCACGATCGCATAGTCGTAGCCGGCCAGGCCCGTCGTGTAGAGGCCACCGGCAAGCGAGCCGGGGGTCATGACCGCCTTCACCGTGCCGCCGATGGTCGAGTTGGACTCGCACTGCATCAGCACGCCGGTCAGCGCGAGAGTGGGCGTGCCCACGGCACTGGTGGCCGTCAGGCTTGTGCAGGACAACGCGGGCCCGACGCCGAACACCAGCCCGTTCAGCGTGGCCGAGCCGCTCGCGGTCAGGGCCATGCCGGCCAGCGTTGCGGCGCCGGCGTTCGTGGCCCGCAGCGTCACGACATCGGGGAGCGTGGCGTTGGGTTGTGTGCTCGCGTTGTAGCTGCCGTTGGCCAGGTAGACGGTGCTGCCGACCGGCGCACCGGTCAGGGCCTTGGCGATCGTCTTGCACGGCGCGGCTTGCGAACAGGCGTTGGTGTCCAGACCGGCGCCCGGATCGACGAAGCGGTCGTTCGTCGCGGCCACCAGCACCGTCGTTTGCGCGGGCGGGCTGCTGCCGCCGGCGTTGGTCGCGATGAGGGTGAAGGTCGTGCTCGCGGTGACGCTGACGAGCTTGCTGGTTCCTGTGACCGGGCTGGTGACGGTGCCGTCGGAAAGCGACAAACCCGTGGCGCCGCCGCTGGTGGCCCAGTTCAGGGTCACGCTGCCACCGCCCGTGGGCAACGAGGTGGGCGTTGCCGTGAAGCTCGTGACGGTCGGCGCTGCCGGTGGCTGCACCGTGACGGTGGTCGTCGCCGTGGTGCTGCCGATCGCGTTGGTGGCGGTGAGCGTGAAGGTCGTGGTCGTGCTCACGTTGGCGCTGGCGTTTACCTGCCCCGAGACGTCGCCCACGCCCTGGTCGATAGTCAGCGTGCTGGCGTCGCTCGCCGTCCACGCCAGGGTGACTGCACCGCCGCCGTTGGGCAGCGTGGTGGGCGTGGCGGTGAAGCCCGTCAGCACCGGCGCGCCCAACTGTGGCGCAACGAAGTCGCAGGCCTTGTTGTTGGCGGCGTCGAACGCGCAGGCCAGATAGGCCTTGCCGTAGATGTCGGAATTCGCGAGCGGCCCGGATTGCCACTCGTACGGCCCCGCCACGAACTGCGCGATCGGCGAC
>JANYJL010000276.1 GCA_025361845.1 Rhizobacter sp. | reverse complement strand
CCCGCCTCGCGCGCGTCGGTCGAGTTGGTATTCGACAACGCCGACCACCGCGCCGGCGGCCAGTGGTCGCAGTTCGCGGAAATTGCCGTGAAACGCGTGCTCACACGCGACGGCACCTCCAGTTACTACATCAACAACCAGCCGGTGCGCCGCCGCGACGTGCAGGACGTGTTCCTCGGCACGGGCCTCGGCCCACGCGCCTACGCGATCATCGGCCAGGGCACCATCAGCCGCATCATCGAGAGCAAGCCCGAAGAGCTGCGTTTGTTCCTCGAAGAAGCGGCCGGTGTGTCGAAGTACAAGGAACGCCGCCGCGAAACCGAGAACCGTCTCAAGGACACACGCGAGAACCTGACGCGCGTCGACGACATCCTGCGCGAGCTGAACAGCAACCTCGACAAGCTCGAAAAGCAGGCCGAAGTCGCGAGCCTCTACCGCGGGCTGCAAACACAGGGCGAGCTGAAGCTGCACCAGCTCTGGTTCCTGAAACACCGCGACGCGGCGAGCGAAGAAGCGCGTGTGAAGAAGGCCGTGCTGGAAGCCGTCAACGCGTTGGAGGCGCGCACCGCCGAGCTGCGCCACGGCGAAGCCGAGCTGGAGACGATCCGCCAGGCGCACTACGCCGCGAGCGACGAGCTGCACGTGTCGCAAGGATCGCTCGCCGAAGCGGCGCTCGAAGTGAGCCGGCTCGAAGAGCGCATCCGCTACGTGGTCGAAGGCCGCCAGCGGGTCGAGCAGCGGCTGGCCGAGTTGCAAGTGCAAAGCGCGCAGTGGGCCGATCGGCAGACGCAGGCGCAAGACGAGATCGAATCGATCGCCGCGCAGGTCGCCACTGCCGAAGAGCAGGGCGAGTTGCTCGCCGCGCAGGCCGAAGAACAAACCGACAAGCTGCCCGAGTTCGAAGAAGCGCTGCGTGCCGCGCAGGGCAAAGCCAACGAACAACGCACGGTCGTGGCCAGCGTGCAGCAGCAGATCCAGGTGCTGGCCGCCGACAGCCGCAACCTCGACGACCAGCGCCGCCAGTTCAACGCCCGCCGCGATCGGCTGGATGCCGAGCAGAAGCAGCTGGCTGCGCCCGACATGGCGCGCCTGGCAGAACTGAAAGTCCAGTTCGCCACCGCCGAAGAATCGCAGACGATGGCCGATGCGCGCCTGCACGACCTGGGCGAGCAGGTGCCCGCGCTCGACGAAGACCGGCGCGCGAAGCAGGCGCAGCTCAACCTCGACGGTGGCAAGCAGGCCGAGCTGAGTGCGCGCCTCGAAGCGCTGCGCGCCTTGCAAGAGAAAGTGCAGACCGAAGGCAAGTTGAAGCCCTGGCTGGCGCGCCACGGGCTCGATGGCTTGCAGGGTTTGTGGACCCAGATCCACATCGAGTCGGGCTGGGAAACTGCCCTCGAAGCCGCGCTGCGCGAACGCCTCGGCGCACTCGCCGTCGGCCGCCTCGACACCGTGCGCGCCTTCGCGGCCGATGCGCCGCCCTCGCGCCTGGCTTTCTACACCGCGCCGCAAGCCGCGATCTCGAACACCCACCAGACGCTGCCGCGCCTGAGCGATCTGCTGCGCCTGGGCGATGCCGGCCTGAAGGCTTTGCTGAACGACTGGCTCGAAGGCGTCTACACCGCCACCTCGATCGACGAAGCACTCGCCCAACGCTCGAAGCTCACCCACGGCGAAGTCATCATGACGCGCGAGGGTCACGCGGTGAGCCAGTTCGCGGTGAGCTTCTACGCACCCGATTCCGAGCAGGCCGGCATGCTGGCGCGCGCGCAGGAAATCGAGAATCTGGAGCGCCAGTTGCGTGCCCAGGTGTTGATCGCGGAAGAAGCGCGCAGTGCGCTGGTGCGGGCTGAAGCGGCCTACACCGATGCCTCGCAACGCCTCATCGGCGTGCGCCGCGAGGCGGCTGAAACGCAGACACGCGCGCACCAGTTGCAGGTCGAGCTGCTGCGCCTCTCGCAGTTGGCCGAAGCCACCGGCGCAAGGCGCGGCCAGATCGAAACCGAGCTGGCGGAAATCGATGCCCAGCTCGAAGAACTGGACGAACGCCGCGCCACCGGCGAAGCGCGTTTCGAAGAACTCGACATGCAGTTGGCGACGACCCAGGAGCGACACGCGGAACTCGACGAAGCGGTGATCGCGGCCGAGAGAAAGTTGGCCGATGCGCGCGAGCAGTTGCGCGCGCTGGAGCGCCAGGCGCAGGAAGCGCAGTTCGCCACACGTTCGCTGGCGGCGCGCCGCGGCGAGTTGCAACGTGGCATCGAGACCGCGGTGCAGCAGCTCGCGAGCAATGAACAATCGGCGACCACGCTGAATGAAGAGCTGGTGCGCCTGACCGATGCGTCCGCACAAGCCGGGCTCGAAACCGCACTCGCCTTGAAGCTCGATCGCGAAGCCGCGCTCGGTGCCAAGCGCAGCGAGTACGACGATCTGTCGCTCCGCCTGCGTCGCGCCGACGAACAACGTTTGCAGCACGAACAAAGCCTGCAGCCGATGCGCGACCGCGTCACCAAGTTGCAGCTCGAAGAGCAGGCCGCGCAGCTCGGCGGCGCGCAGTACCTGGAGCAACTGGCGGCGGCGAACCTCGACATCGAAGCGCTGGCGCAAAGCATCGAAGACGGCGGCGTGCGCCTGCAAGGTTTGCAGTCCGAGATCGACCGCATCACGCGCGAGATCACCGCCCTCGGCGCGGTGAACCTCGCAGCGCTCGACGAGCTGACCGCATCACGCGAACGCAAGACCTTCCTCGATGCACAGAACGCCGACCTGAACGAAGCCATCGCCACGCTCGAAGACGCGATCCACAAGATCGACCTCGAAACGCGCGACCTGCTCGGCAGCACCTTCAACCAGGTCAATGAACACTTCGGGCGCATGTTCCCCGAGCTGTTCGGCGGCGGCAATGCACGCCTGGTGATGACGGGCGATGAAATCCTGGACGCCGGCGTGCAGGTGATGGCGCAGCCGCCGGGCAAGAAGAACAGCACGATCCATCTGCTCTCGGGCGGCGAAAAGGCGCTCACCGCCATCGCCCTCGTGTTCGCGATCTTCCAGCTGAACCCGGCGCCGTTCTGTCTGTTGGACGAAGTGGACGCACCGCTGGACGATGCCAACACCGAACGCTACGCCAAGCTTGTCAAGCAGATGGCGCAGGGCACGCAGTTCCTGTTCATCAGCCACAACAAGATCGCGATGGAAATGGCCGAGCAGCTGATCGGTGTGACGATGCAGGAGCAGGGTGTGTCGCGCATCGTCACGGTCGACATGGAAGTCGCGGTTCGGTTGGCTGAAGCGGCATGAGCAGCTTGACCGTCGCCCTTGCCGCCCTCGGGGGCGTGGTGTTGGCGGGCGTGGTGGCGCATGGTGCCTGGCAGGCGCGCAAGGCGGGTCCGAAGCGCGCGCTCGTGCAGCAGCCGCGTGAGGAGCCGCAGCAGAACATCGAGCCGAGCCTGGAGCCACACGAGCCGAGCTTGGGCGATGTCGCGCCGCTGGCCGATGCAGGCGCCATCGAACCCACGCTCGAAGCGCGCCTGCCGCGCCGCAGCGTGCCGCGGCTCGATGCGTTGATCGACGCCATCGCGGCGCTCACGCTCGACGCCCCGCTCGGTGCCGAATTCGTGAAGACGCACCTGCCGTCATCACGCCGCGCCGGCGGCAAGCCTTTCCTGATCGAAGGCCTGAACACCGAGACCGGCGAGTGGGAGGCACCGAGCGCCGGCCAGCGTTACGGCGAGCTGCAGGCCGGTGTGCAACTGGCCAACCGCACCGGTGCGCTCAACGAGATCGAATACTCCGAGTTCGTGCAGAAGGTGCAGGCCTTTGCCGAAGCCGTCGGCGCGATGCCCGATTTTCCCGACATGCTCGACGTGGTCGGCCGCGCACGCGAGCTCGATGCCTTCGCGAGCCAGCACGACGCCCAACTCGCCGTGCACCTGAACGCCCGTTCGGCCGCGTGGAGCGTCGGCTACATCCAGCAGCACGCCGGCCGCCACGGCTTCGTGCCGGGCGCGGTGCCGGGGCGCCTGGTGTTGCCGAGTGCGGAAGACGGCGCACCGCCGATCCTCGTGCTGTCCTTCGACTCGCAAGCCGCGCTCGCCGAAGACCCGAACCAGGCCGCTGTGCGTGACGTGACTCTGAGCTTCGACG
>JANYJL010000226.1 GCA_025361845.1 Rhizobacter sp. | reverse complement strand
GTTTGTCGCCACGCCGATCCAGCCGCGCCTTGACCGATCCTTCGACGACCGGGTTCACGATCTCCAGGTGCGAAGGGTTGAACGCGAGGCTCAGGTGCACCGGGCCGCCGGGCGTCGTCACGTCGCTGGAGAAACCCTGGTGGTACTTCACGTCGCCCGAAGGCAGCGCCTCGGGGGCGGTGTGGTCGAACTCGGCGAACAGGTCCTTGGGCATCTTGCCCAGGGTGTTCACCAGCACGTTCAGGCGGCCGCGATGGGCCATGCCGATGACAATTTCCTGCACGCCCTTGGCGCCGCCACGCTGCACCAGCTCGTCCATCGAGGCGATGAAACTTTCGCTGCCTTCGAGCGAGAACCGCTTCTGGCCGACGTACTTGGTGTGCAGGTAACGCTCCAGCCCTTCCGCCGCGGTCAGGCGGTCGAGGATGTGCTTCTTCTGATCGATGCTGAAGTTGGGCTTGCTGCGGATGCTTTCCAGGTGTTGCTGCCACCAGCGCTTTTCGGTCGGCTCGGTGATGTGCATGTACTCCGCGCCGATCGAGCCGCAGTAGGTTTCACGCAGGGCGCCGATGATCTCGCGCAGCGTCATGTTCTCGGCCGACGAGAAGTAGGTGTTCGAGGCGCTGAACGAGATGTCCATGTCGGACTCGGTCAGGTCGTAGAACGCCGGCTCGAGCTCGGGAATCTTCGGCCGCTCCTGGCGCTTCAGCGGGTCGAGGTCGGCCCAGCGCGAGCCGAGGAAGCGGTAGGCCGCGATCAGGGACTGGACGTGAACCTGCTTGCGCGCGATGGCCAGATCGGTCGTCGAGGCCTTGTTGCCGAAGGCGTTGGCCTTGGCACGCTGCGCGAAGGATTCGACGACGGGCGCGTGCGCCACATCGCGGGCGTTCGAGCCATCGGTCGCGGGGACGTTCTGCAGCGCGTCGAAATACGAGCGCCAGTTGTCGGGCACGGAGCCCGGGTTGTCGAGGTAGGCCTCATACATCTCTTCGACGTAGGGCGCGTTACCACCGAACAGGTACGAATTCGACCTGTATTGCTCAATCATTTCGCTCACCTCTCGCACCGGCTTCCGGCACTGTAGTGGGTTGAAAAACCTTCCGCGACACGGCTGCACCGGCTGGCGGACTAGCGACCCGCCTTGACTGTTACCAGCAAGGGGACGGGAAGGACCTGTAAGTCTGGACGCGACTGTAACACCGCTGATTCTTGACGCCTCTTCGGGCGATCGAGCCGCCGTGGAGCACTGCAAACTGACCTCAAATGACCCGATGGCATGACACGCATCATTCACATCCAGGCTGACGCCCCGCTGAAACCCGCGGAGGGAAAACCCTGCAACGGTTGCGGCGTGTGCTGCCTCGTGGCGCCTTGCCCCATCGGCATGTTGTTCAGTGGCAAAACGCGCGGCGTCTGTTCGGTGCTGCGTTGGGATGCGCCACAGCACCGCTACGTATGCGGCCTGCTCACCGAGCCCGAGAGCTTCGTGCGCCCGCGCTGGCTGGCGGGCGCTGCGGCGCGGCTGGCGCGGCGCATGGTCGCTGCCGGCGTGGGCTGCGACTCGGACCTCGCGCTCGAAGACGAGGCGGCAGCGAGTTAATTCGCTGCGAGGCGCTCACGCGCCGCGGCGTACTCGCGGCGCAGGCGATCGATCAGTTCACGCGCCGGCACCACCGCGTCGATGGCGCCGATGCCTTGGCCGCAACCCCAGATGTCCTTCCAGGCCTTCTTCGCATCGCCGCCGAAGTTCATCTTGCTCGGGTCGCTCTCGGGCAACTGATCCGGGTCGAGCCCCGCCGCGCGAATCGAGGCCTTGAGATAGTTGCCGTGCACGCCGGTGAACAGGTTGCTGTAGACGATGTCGTCGGAGTTGCCATCGACGATGGCCTGCTTGTAGGCGTCGATCGCGCGCGCTTCCTCGGTCGCGATGAAGGCCGAGCCGATGTAGGCGAAGTCCGCGCCCATCGCACGGGCCGCCAGCACAGCACCACCGGTCGCGATGGCGCCGCTCAGCGCCAGGGGACCGTCGAACCAGCCGCGGATTTCCTGGATCAACGCGAACGGGCTCTTCACACCAGCATGGCCACCGGCACCCGCGGCCACGGCGATCAGGCCATCGGCGCCCTTCTCGATCGCCTTCTTCGCGAAGAAGTTGTTGATGATGTCGTGCAGCACCACGCCGCCCCAGGCATGCACCGCGTCGTTCACGTCGGTGCGCGCGCCCAGGGACGTGATGATGATCGGCACCTTGTACTTGGCACACACCTGCAGGTCGTGTTCGAGCCGGTCATTGCTCTTGTGCACGATCTGGTTGATGGCAAAGGGCGCGGCCGGCTGCTCAGGATGCGCCTTGTCGTGCGCGGCGAGCGCTTCGGTGATCTCGGCCAGCCACTCGTCGAGTTGCGAAGCCGGCCGTGCGTTGAGTGACGGCATCGCACCGACGACACCCGCCTTGCACTGCGCGATCACGAGCTTCGGGTTGCTGATGATGAAGAGCGGCGCGCCGATGATGGGCAGCGGCAGCCTGGCGAGTACAGCGGGCAAGGTCATGAAGGACTCTCGTGACGATTCAGAAGGACTCGAGCGCGAGCCCGTTGACGCTGTCGGCGCCTTCGATGATGGCGTCGCGCAGGCCCGCCGCCTTGCTGAGCACATGCTCGGCGTAGAAGCGCGAGGTGACGATCTTCGCTTCCATGAAGGCGGCATCTTCACCCGCCGCCAACCGGTCTTGCGCGACCAGCAGCGCACGCGCCATCTGCCAGCCCGCCACCACATTGCCGGCGAGCATCAGGTAAGGCACCGAGCCGGCGAACACGGCGTTCGGGCTTGCCTTGGTGTGGCCGGCCACGAAATAGACGACCTGCTCGAAGGCTTCGCGCGCGGCGCGCAGACGCTTCAGCATCGAGCGTGCCGCAGCGTTGTCGCGGCGGCTCAGCTCGCCCTCGGTCAGCTCGATCTGCTCCGCAATCGCCTTCGCAGTGCGCCCGCCATCGCGTGCCGTCTTGCGGCCCACCAGGTCGTTCGCCTGAATGGCCGTCGTGCCTTCGTAGATGGTCAGGATGCGTGCATCGCGCAGGTACTGCGCCGCGCCGGTTTCCTCGATGAAGCCCATGCCGCCGTGCACCTGCACGCCGATGCTCGCCACGTCGATGCTCATCTCGGTGCTGTAGCCCTTGACCAGGGGCACCATGAACTCATAGAAGGCCTGGTTGGCCTTGCGCACCTCGGCATCCGGATGATGGTGCGCCGCATCGAAGGCCGCCGCCGCGGTGATCGCCATCGCGCGACAGGCCTCGGTGTTGGCGCGCATCGTCATCAGCATGCGCTTCACGTCGGGGTGGTGAATGATCGGCCCGCTGCCCGGCAGCGAGCCATCGACCGGGCGCGACTGGATGCGCTCGCGCGCGAACAGCGCCGCCTTCTGGTACGCGCGCTCAGCGACCGCGATGCCCTGCATGCCGACGGCATAACGTGCCGCGTTCATCATGATGAACATGTATTCGAGGCCACGGTTCTCCTGCCCGATCAACGTGGCCACCGCGCCTCCGTGGTCGCCGAATTGCAGCACCGCCGTCGGGCTCGCCTTGATGCCGAGTTTGTGTTCGATGCTCACGCAGTGCGCGTCGTTGCGCGCGCCGAGCGAACCATCCGCGTTCACCATGAACTTCGGGCAGATGAAGAGGCTGATGCCCTTCACCCCTTCCGGCGCACCGACCACACGCGCCAGCACGAGGTGCACGATGTTGGCGGCCATGTCGTGCTCGCCGTAGGTGATGAAGATCTTGGTGCCGAAGAGTTTGTAGCTGCCATCGGGCTGCGGCTCGGCGCGGGTGCGCACCATCGCCAGGTCCGAGCCGGCCTGCGGCTCGGTCAGGTTCATCGTGCCGGTCCACTCGCCGGAAATCATCTTGGGGATGAACAGCGCCTGCTGCTCGGGCGAGCCTGCGGTGAGCAGGGCTTCGATCGCGCCATCGGTCAGCAGCGGGCACAGCGCGAAGCTCATGTTGGCGCTGTTGAGCATCTCGATCGCCGCGGCACCGATGGTCTTCGGCAAGCCCTGCCCGCCATGTTCGACCGGATGCTGCAGGCCTTGCCAACCGCCTTCGCCGAACTGGCGGAAAGCCTCCTTGAAACCCGGTGTCGTCGTGACCTTGCCGTCCTTCCACGACGACGGGTTCTTGTCGCCTTCCCAGTTCAGCGGCGCGAGCACGCCTTCGTTGAACTTCGCGCATTCCTCCAGCACGGCCTGGGCCGTTTCCAGCCCGGCGTCTTCGAAGCCGGGCAACTGCGCAACGGCTTCGAGGCCGGCGAGTTCCTTCATGCAGAACAGCATGTCCTTGACGGGGGCGCGGTAGCTCATGGGGGTGTCTCCAGATGGAACGAGGGCGCGTCAACTCGCGTTGCGCGCCCTGGGGTTTGATGTGCAGGGCGTCAGCCCAAGGCCTTCACCAACTCGGGCACGGCGACGAAGAGGTCGGCTTCGAGCCCGTAGTCGGCGACGCTGAAGATCGGCGCCTCGGCGTCCTTGTTGATCGCGACGATGACCTTGCTGTCCTTCATGCCGGCCAGGTGCTGGATCGCGCCGCTGATGCCGCAGGCGATGTAGAGCTGGGGTGCGACGATCTTGCCGGTCTGGCCAACCTGCCAGTCGTTCGGGGCGTAGCCTGCGTCCACGGCAGCGCGACTGGCACCGAGTGCAGCGCCGAGCTTGTCGGCCAGCGGGGTCAGCACCTCGTTGAACTTGTCGCTGCTGCCCATCGCGCGGCCACCGCTGACGATGATCTTCGCGGCGGTGAGTTCGGGGCGGTCGTTCTTGGCGATCTCGCTGCCCATGAAGCTGGTCTTGCCGGTGTCTGCGGTAGCGGCAAGCACTTCGATCGATGCGGTTCCACCCGTCGCTGCCGCCGGGTCAAAGCCGGTGGTGCGCACGGTGATCACCTTGATCGGATCGCCGCTCTGCACGGTCGCAATGGCGTTGCCGGCGTAGATCGGGCGCTCGAAGGTGTCCGCACTGTCGACTTTGGTGACGTCGGAAATCTGACCCACATCGAGCTTGGCCGCCACGCGCGGAGCGATGTTCTTGCCCGATGCGGTGGCCGGGAACAGGATGTGGCTGTAGTTTGTCGCCACGGCCAGGATCTGCGCCGTCATGTTCTCGGCCAGCCCGTGTTCGAAGCCTGGTGCGTCGGCGTGCAGCACCTTGGCCACACCGGCGATCTGCGTTGCGGCTTGCGCTGCTTGCGCCGCGTTCGCGCCAGCGATCAGCACATGCACATCAGCACTGCACTTTAACGCCGCGGTGACGGTGTTCAGCGTCGCGCCCTTGACATGGGCATTGTTGTGTTCGGCAATCACAAGAGCGCTCATTCAGATCACCTTCACGTCGTTCTTGAGTTTGGAAACCAGCGTGGCCACATCAGGCACCTTGATGCCGGCGCTGCGCTTGGGTGGCTCGCTGACCTTGAGTGTCTTGATGCGCGGGGCGACGTCCACACCCAGGTCCGCGGGCTTGAAGACTTCGAGAGTCTTCTTCTTGGCCTTCATGATGTTGGGCAGGGTGACGTAACGCGGCTCGTTCAGGCGCAGGTCGGTGGTCACCACGGCGGGCAGCGTGATTTTCAATGTTTCGAGGCCACCGTCGACTTCGCGGGTCACGCTCGCATGACCGTCAGCGATCTCGACCTTCGAAGCAAAGGTCGCTTGCGGCAGATCGCACAGCGCCGCCAGCATCTGGCCGGTCTGGTTGCAGTCGTCGTCGATGGCCTGTTTGCCGAGGATCACCAGCCCCGGCTGCTCCTTGTCGACCAGCGCCTTCAGCAGCTTGGCGACACGATTTCTTCGCTTCTTGTATTATTGCTGCAATAGAATACATGCGTTCATCG
>JANYJL010000024.1 GCA_025361845.1 Rhizobacter sp. | reverse complement strand
TGGCGGCGCGCTTCCTGGCGCGTGTCGAGCTGGGTTTCGGCGTGCTTGGCGTCTACCAGGGTCAGGATCGAATCGAGCAGGTAGCTCTCGGCGATCTCGTCGTCCATGAAGAAGGTCTGCGCCACCGGGCCGGGGTCGGCGAGGCCGGTGGTTTCGATCACCACGCGGTCGAAATCGAGCTCGCCCTTGCGCTTCTTTTCGGCCAGGTCGCTCAAGGTGGTGCGCAGGTCTTCGCGGATCGAGCAGCAGACGCAGCCGTTGTTGAGCTGGATGATCTGTTCCTTCGAGTCCTGCACCAGGATCTCGTTGTCGATGTTCTCGTCGCCGAACTCGTTTTCGATCACGGCGATCTTCTGGCCGTGGGCTTCGCTCAGCACACGCTTGAGCAGGGTGGTCTTGCCCGAGCCCAGGAAGCCGGTCAGGATGGTGGCGGGGATGAGGGCCATGGGGTTCTGCCTTGACGAAGTGGAGAGCGAAGTAGCGCGCAAAAAGGAAAGCGCGCGAATCAGAGGCCCAGAGATGGGGGTCGATGACTCTCATTCAAGGTAGCAGACCTGTCAAGGCCGTGCCGGCGAGGTGCCGGTGCGAGGCTTCGGGTAAGCTGCGCTCGTCCCTCACTTTGTCCGCTCCAGCGCGATGTCCGACCCCCACCCCGGGCGCCCCCAGCGCGGTACCGGCAAGCCCGCAACACCGAGCGCCGACCGGCGCACCCTGTTCCAGAAACTGGTTGAACTCGTCTCGCCGGGCCCGGACTCGCGCGACGAACTGATGGAGTCGCTGGCCGACGCCGAGCAGCGCGAGCTCATCGCGCCCGAGTCGCGCATGATGCTCGAAGGCGTGATCCGCATGGCCGACATGAGCGCTGGCGACGTGATGGTCGCCGCCCCGCACATGGACCTGCTCGACATCGACGCCCCGTCCGACGACCTGCTGCACGGTGTGATCGCCACCGGCCACTCGCGTTTCCCGGTCTACGAAGGCCAGCGCGACAACGTCATCGGCATCCTGATGGCGAAAGATCTGCTGAAGCTGCAACGCTCGCCCGACCTGAGCCTGCGCACCCTGCTGCGCCCGGCCGTGTTCGTGCCCGAATCGAAGGGCCTGAACGAGCTGCTGCGCGACTTCCGCTCGAACCGCAACCACCTCGCGATCGTGATCGACGAGTTCGGCAAGACGGCCGGCCTGATCACCATCGAAGACGTGCTCGAAGAAATCGTCGGCGAGATCGAAGACGAGTTCGACGACAAGGACGCCGAGTCCGACATCTACACCCTGGCCGACGGCAGCCAGCGCGTCGCCGGCGACGCGGACATCACCGCCGTCAACGAGGCCTTCGCCGTCAACCTGCCGCACGACGCGTTCGACAGCATCGGCGGGCTGATCGCGCATGAGCTGGGGCGCGTGCCGCGGCGCGGCGAGACGGTCGAGGTCGGCGGCCTGCTGTTCTCGGTGATGCTCACGCGCGGCGGTGCGGTGCGCTGGTTCAAGGCCACGCGGGCGCCGGAAGTGCTGCCTGGCGTCGAGAGCAGCTGACACCCGCTTGCGCAGCGGATGAAGCTTTCGTTCCCCGAGCGCGGTCGCCCGCTCGCGCCGCTGCGCAACGAGGCGATGTTCGTGCTGGCGCTCGGCGCACTGCACAGCGTGGCCTTCGTCGCCACCGCTTGGTGGCTGCTGCAACTGCTCGCGGTGGGCTTGCTCGCCTGGCGCGTGTCCCGAGCCACGCCATGCCACGCGGCGCTGCTGGGCGGGCTGTTCGGCACCGCCTGGTTGGGTTGCAGCATCTGGTGGCTGTTCATCAGCATGCACCGCTACGGCGGCCTGCCGGCATGGATGGCCGCGGGTGCCGTGCTGGCCCTGTGCGCCGGCCTGTCGTTGTGCCTGGCGGCGGCGTTGGCCGGCTTCGCGCGCCTGCGCAGCGGCCGGCCGCTACCGGATGCGCTGCTGTTCGCGTCCGTGTGGCTGCTGGCCGAACTGGCGCGCGGCGCCCTCTTCACCGGCTTCCCCTGGGCGGCGAGCGGCTACGCGCATGTCGACGGGCCACTCGCAGCGCTGGCGCCCTGGGGCGGGGTCTACGGCATGGGCTTCGTGAGCGCCGCGCTGCCGGCCTGGGTTGCCTTGCAGCCGGTGCGCCGCCTGGGCTTGCGGCCTGTGGCTGTGGGCGCCGTGCTGCTGGGTGCCGCGCAGCTCGCACCCGTGGCGCAGTTCACCGCGCCCACCGGCACGCTCACGCTGACCCTGCTGCAAAGCAATGTCGCGCAGGACGAAAAGTTCGCCCCCGAATTCCTGCCGCAGACCATCGCCTGGGCCAGCGAGCAGCTGCTGGCCGCGCGTGGCGACCTGGTCATCGGCCCCGAAACCGTGATCCCGCTGCTGCCGGCGCAGCTCGACCCGGTGTTCTGGCAGCATTTGATCGGCCACTTCCAACAGGGCACGCAAGCCGCGCTGATCGGCCTGCCGCTGGGCGACGAGGTGGCGGGCTACACGAACTCGGTGGCGGGTGTGTCGGCCGCCACCGCCACGCTATCCGGCGGCTTCTACCGCTACGACAAGAACCACCTCGTGCCCTTCGGCGAGTTCGTGCCGCCCGGCTTCCACTGGTTCACCGAGATGATGGACATCCCGCTCGGCGACTTCAACCGCGGGCTGCGCGCCGCACCCTCGTTCACCGTGCGTGGCGAGCGCGTCGCGCCCAACATCTGCTACGAAGACCTGTTTGGCGAAGAGCTCGCCGAACGTTTCGGCGATGCGGCCACGGCGCCGACGATCTTCGCCAACATCAGCAACATCGGCTGGTTCGGCGACACGATTGCGGTCGACCAGCACCTGAACATCTCGCGTCTGCGCGCCCTGGAATTCCAGCGGCCGATGGTGCGGGCGACGAACACCGGCGCCACCGTCGTGATCGATCACCGCGGCATCGTGCGTTTCGAACTCGCGCCGCACACCCGTGGCGTGCTCGACGCCGAGGTGCAGGGCCGCAGCGGCCTCACGCCTTACGCGCGTTGGGCCTGCGCGCTGGGCCTGTGGCCGCTGGCCCTGCTGGGCGCCGCGCTGGTGCTCGCTTCCGCACTTCGGCGGCGCCCCTAAAATCCGCTGTCCTGCCGAGGCCGCCTGGCCCCGCCCACCCGAATCGAGCGACTCCCGATGCTGACCTTCCAGCAAATCATCCTGCGCCTGCAAAGCTACTGGGCCGAGCAGGGCTGCGCGCTGCTGCAACCTTACGATATGGAAGTCGGCGCCGGCACCAGCCACACCGCGACCTTCCTGCGCGCGCTCGGCCCCGAGCCCTGGAAGGCCGCCTACGTGCAGCCGAGCCGCCGCCCGAAGGACGGCCGCTACGGCAACAACCCGAACCGCCTGCAGCACTACTACCAATATCAGGTGGTGCTCAAGCCCGCGCCGAGCAACATCCTGGAGCTGTACCTCGGCTCGCTCGAAGCGCTCGGCTTCGACCTGAAGGTCAACGACGTGCGCTTCGTCGAAGACGATTGGGAGAACCCCACGCTCGGCTGCTGGGGCCTGGGCTGGGAGGTCTGGCTGAACGGCATGGAGGTGACGCAGTTCACCTACTTCCAGCAGGTTGGCGGCATCGACTGCAAGCCCATCACCGGCGAAATTACCTACGGCCTGGAGCGGCTGGCCATGTACCTGCAAGGTGTGGACAGTGTCTACAACCTGCAATGGACCGATGGCCTGAGTTATGGCGATGTGTACCTGCAAAACGAGCAGGAGCAGAGCGCCTACAACTTCGAGCACAGCGACGTGGAGTTCCTGCTCGGTGCCTTCAGCGCGCATGAAAAGCAGAGCCAGCATCTGATGACGCAACAACTCGCGCTGCCCGCCTACGAACAATTGCTCAAGGCCGGCCACAGCTTCAATTTGCTCGATGCGCGCGGTGCGATCAGCGTGACCGAGCGGGCGGCTTACATCGGCCGCATCCGCAACCTGGCGCGCGAGGTGGCGAAGAGTTATCTGAACAGCCGCGCGCGCCTCGGCTTCCCGATGGCGCCGAAGGCCTGGGCCGATGAAGTGACGGCCCAGATCGAGAAGAACGGCCTGAGCATGACGACCAAGAATCTGCTGGTCGAGCTGTTTGTCGAAGAGCTGCCGCCGAAGGCATTGAAGAAGCTTGGCGAGTCGTTCGCGCACTTGCTGTCTGAAGGCCTGAAGGCGCAAGGCCTCACGACGGATCATTCCGCTGTGTCGCCGTTTGCCTCACCGCGCCGGCTCGCCGCGCACGTCAGCGCCGTGCGTGGGCAAGCCGACGACAAGGCCGTATCGCAGAAGCTGATGCCCGTGAGCGTGGGCCTCAGCGCCGACGGCCTGCCGACGCCCGCCCTGCTGAAGAAGCTCGCCGCGCTGGGTGCCGATGCGTCCGCCGTGCCGACGCTCAAACGCCAGATGGATGGCAAGGCCGAAGCGCTGTTCTTCGACAGCGTCGTCAAGGGCGCGACGCTGGCTGAAGGCCTGCAAAAGGCGCTGGATGAAGCGCTGGCCAAACTGCCGATTCCCAAGGTCATGCAGTACCAACTGGAAGACGGCTGGACGAGCGTCAACTTCGTGCGCCCGGCGCATGGTCTGGTGGCCTTGCACGGCGCCGACGTGGTGCCGCTGCGCGCGCTCGGCCTCACCTCTGGCCGCGAAACTCACGGCCACCGTTTCGAAGCGCCGATGAACCCGGTTGTGCTGCAAGACGCCGACCACTACGCCCACCAACTCGACACCCAGGGCGCGGTGATTGCCAGCTTCGCGTCGCGCCATGGCGAGATCGTTCGCCAGCTGAATGCGGCCGCCGCCCGCGAAGGCCTGACCCCGATCGACGACACGGCCCTGCTAGACGAAGTGACCGCCCTGGTCGAGCGCCCCAACGTGCTGCTGTGCCAATTCGAAGAAGAGTTCCTGGCCGTCCCGCAGGAATGCCTGATCCTGACGATGAAGGCGAACCAGAAGTACTTTCCGCTGCTCGACGCGGCGGGCAAGTTGACGAACAAGTTTCTCGTCGTCAGCAACATCCGCCCCGAAGACCCGAGCCGCGTGATCGAAGGCAACGAACGTGTCGTGCGACCGCGGCTGGCGGATGCGAAGTTCTTCTTCGACCAGGACCGCAAGAAGACGCTTGAATCCCGAGTGCCGGGGCTGGACAAGGTGGTCTATCACGGCAAGCTGGGGACACAAGGCGAACGCGTCGAGCGTGTCCGTGCGATTGCCAGGGCGATTGCCGCGATGCTGCCGTATGGCGGCATCGCCAAAAGCGCCGACCGCAGCGCGCTGCTCGCCAAGGCCGATCTGGTGACCGACATGGTCGGCGAGTTCCCTGAACTGCAAGGCACGATGGGCGGCTACTACGCGCGCCACGACGGCGAAGGCGACGAAGTCGCCGAGGCGATCGAAGACCATTACAAGCCGCGCTTCGCCGGCGACACCTTGCCGCGCAACCCGACCGGCGTGCTCGTCGCGCTGGCCGACAAGGTCGAAACCCTGGTCGGCCTGTTCGGCATCGGCCAGTTGCCCACCGGCGACAAGGACCCGTTCGCGCTGCGCCGCCATGCGCTCGGTGTCGTGCGCCTGCTGATCGAACGCGAATTGCCGGTCGACCTGAACGCGCTGATCGACGCTGCGGTGCCGGCCTTCGGCGCACTGATCCAGAACCCGCGCGCGGCCCTGCAAGACTTCATCTTCGACCGCTTGGCCGGCGCGCTGCGCGAGCAGGGCTACACCGCGCACGAGGTCGATGCGGTGCTGTCCTTGCGCCCGCAGCGCCTGGCCGATATCGCCGCGCGGCTGGCGGCCGTGCGCGCCTTCTCGGCCCTGCCCGAGGCCGCATCGCTGGCGGCGGCCAACAAGCGGGTCGGCAACATCCTGAAGAAGGTCGAAGGCGAGCGCCCGATCGACTTCAAGCGCGGCGCGGCCGACCTGCCGGAAGCGGCGGAGCGCCAGCTCGCTGGCGTGCTCGATGAGGTCGCCCCGCGCGCCAAGCGCTTGTTCGACAGCGGCGACTACCGAGCCAGCCTGCTGATACTTGCTGCATTGAAGGCGCCCGTCGACGCCTTCTTCGACACCGTGATGGTCAATGCCGACGCCCCCGCCCTGCGCGCCAACCGCCTCGGCCTGCTCGCCCAACTGCACGCCGCGATGAACCGGGTGGCCGACTTGTCCAAGCTGGCGGCGTGAGCGCCGATCGACGCTGATAATCGACCCATGAACCGGCAGACCCAGATCGAGGACTTTCTTCTCGCGGCGCATCGTCTTGCGCTGTCTCGCTTGCGTGAGACACCGGCGCGCATCGAAGAGGCGAAAGGCCTGCTGCTGCGGTGGAGAGTGCTCGATGGAGCAACCCGTTCAGACCCGTATTGGGATGAGTGGGATCTGCTTCTGAACGCAGCGCCGGAAATACTGGAAAGTGTCGTCTGCGCCGCTGGCGACCACCCCACCGCCTTGCGCAGCGTGTCGCCGCTCGGCATCCTGCTGACGCAGCAAGAACGCGCTTCCTTGTTGGCGCAAGCCCGCCGCCCATGACTCGCGAACAGCTCGAACATGTCTTGCGCGCGTCGGCTGCGATTGCCAACGAAACCTCGTTCGTCGTGATCGGCAGCCAGGCGGTATTGCTGTCCTTCCCGAACGCGCCCGAGGCGCTCTTGGTCTCGCGCGAGCTAGATCTGTACCCTGCCCTTCACCCGGAGAAGGCGGATCTGATCGACGGCGCGATTGGCCCCTTGTCGAGCTTCCACGAAACCTTCGGATATCACGCTGACGGTGTCGGGCCCGAGACGGCGGTGATGCCAAACGACTGGATGGATCGGGCAACGTTTCACTACATCGGCAACATCACGGCCATTTGCCCGGAAATCCACGACCTCGCGGTCTCCAAGTGCGCGGCATCGCGCGAGAAGGACGCCGATTTCGTTCGCGTGCTGCTGCGCGAACACATGATCGAGGCGGCCACCTTGGAGCAACGCATTCGTCAACTCGATCCGTCGCGTTGTCCTGTCGATACGATCAGCGCCTGGGCCGCGCGGCGCGCTGCGGAGGCGGCAGCACCATGAAACTCATCATCCTCGACCGCGACGGCACGATCAACGAAGACCGCGACGACTACGTCAAGTCGCCCGACGAATGGATACCGATCCCCGGCGCGCTCGAGGCCATCGCGCGGCTCAACCACGCCGGCTGGCACACCGTGATCGCCAGCAACCAGGGCGGCCTCGGGCGTGGCCTGTTCGACATGGCCACGCTCAACGCCATGCACCTCAAGATGAACCAGATGCTGGCCAAGGTGGGCGGGCGCATCGACGCGGTGTTCTTCTGCCCGCACACCGCCGACGAGGGCTGCGAGTGCCGCAAGCCGCAGCCGGGGCTGTTCGCCCAGATCGGCGAACGCTACGGCGTGGACCTGGCCGAGGTGCACGTGGTGGGCGACCGCATCGGCGATCTGCAAGCCGGCGTCGCTGTCGGCTGCCGGCCGCACCTCGTGCGCACCGGCAAGGGCGCGCGGCTCGACGAAACCCAGATCGAACAACTCTGCCTCGATGTGCCGGGCACCCAGGTGCATGCCGACCTCGCAGCCTTCGCCGAAAGCCTCACGCGCGCCGAGCGGCTGGCGCGCGGCTCCCAAGGCACCTCGGACTCCGACTTCGGAAGACATTCCTGATGCAGACCCTGCTGTGCGCCGTGCGCTCCTTCCTCTTCGTGCTGTTCATGACCGTCACGGTGATCCCCTGGGCGCTGGCGGTGATGGTCTATTCGATCTTCGCGCGCGGCGACAAGGTCTACTGGATGTGCGCCGGCTGGCTGACCACCGCCATCTGGGGCGCCAAGATCATCTGCGGCGTGCGCTGGCGCATGCACGGCACACAGAACCTGCCCGATACACCCGTGGTGCTGCTGCCCAAGCACCAATCCACCTGGGAGACCTTTGCGTTCCCCGGCC
Source organism: Rhizobacter sp. (assembly GCA_025361845.1). Classification (GTDB taxonomy): domain Bacteria; phylum Pseudomonadota; class Gammaproteobacteria; order Burkholderiales; family Burkholderiaceae_C; genus JANYJL01. The sequence continues at coordinate 4,709 of JANYJL010000024.1, read as the reverse complement.
TGATGCCGCACCCGCTGGCCTATGTGTTCAAGCGCGAGCTGCTCTACATCCCCTTCTTCGGCTGGGCGATGAGCCGCATGGACATGATCCACATCGACCGCAGCAAGCGCACCGAAGCCTGGAACCGTGTGGCCGAGCAGGGCCGCAAGTTCATGGCGATGGGCCACTGGGTCATCATGTTTCCGGAAGGCACGCGCATCGCGCGCGGCCAGAAGGGCAACTACAAGAGTGGCGGCACACGGCTCGCCATCCAGACGCAGCGGCCGGTGCTGCCGGTGGCCGTCACCTCGGCGCGCTGCTGGCCCCGCAAGTCCTTCATCCTGCGGCCGGGCGAGATCGATGTGTCGATCGGCCCGGCGATCCCGTCCACCGGGCGCGAGGCGGACGAGCTGATGCGCGAAGTCGAAGCCTGGATCGAGACCGAGATGCGGCGCCTCGACCCCGAGGCGTATGCCGGCACGGCCACTCCTGCGCGCGGCGCTTGAGGCCATGAAAAGAGCGGCTGCTGCGACCGAATCTGCGCAGCAGCTGTCCCTGTTCGACGAACCTGCGATTGCCGCCGCGCACGTGGTGCAGCCCGCGATGGAAGCCTCGCCGCCCGTGAAGACACCGCCGCCCGCGCCAATCAGCCGCATGGAGCCCGCCGTGTTCCGCCACCCGCAGGCCGACCGCGAGATCCGCCTGCAACAGCATCTGGTCGCCTACGCCCTCAAGCGGGTGCGCCGGCGCAGCATCGGCTTCATCGTCGGCACCGAAGGCCTGAGCGTGAACGCGCCGAAGTGGGTCGGCCTGGCCGACATCGAAGCCGCACTGCACGAGAAAGCCGGCTGGATCCTGCGCAAGCTCGCCGAGCAGAAGGAACGCGCCCAGCGCCTGCACGCCGCCAAGGTGGACTGGCGCGACGGCACCGGCATCCCCTTCCTCGGCGAAACCGTGATCATCGTGCTCGACCCGCGCGCCACCGGTGCCGTGCTCAACAGCGGGGCCGATGCGCTGCCCGGCGTGCCGCGCCTCACGCTGCACGTCGGCCTGCCGCACAGCGCCACGGCTGAGCAGATCCGCGACGCGGTGCAAAGCTGGCTGCAGCGCCAGGCGCGGCGCGTGTTTGAAGAACGCTGCCGCCATTTCACCCAGCAGCTTGGCGTGCGCTACACGCGCCTGGCGCTGTCGTCGGCGCAAACGCGCTGGGGCAGCGCGAGTGCGGATGGCTCGATCCGCCTGAACTGGCGCCTCATCCACTTCGGACTGTCGACCATCGACTACGTGGTCGCGCACGAACTCGCGCACCTGCGCGAGATGAACCACAGCCCGCGTTTCTGGGACGTGGTGCGCTCGGTCGTGCCCGATTACGAACGTGCGCGCGGCACGCTGAAAGACGGCGTCGTTCCCGTCTTCGATTGATCCCGGCGGTCATGCACGAAGACAACCAGACCCTCGTTCCCGATTCGTTCATCGCGCTCTATCGCGATGCGCGGCAGCGGCTCACCGCCACGCGCGAGCACATCGCGGCGCGCTACGAACTCTGCGAAGACCTGGCCAACCTGTTGACGGACCGCGCCAGCACGATCCACTTCCGCGACGGCATCGATGAAGCCGAGGTACTGCGCCGTTGCCACCGCGGGCTGCTGGTCGAGCCGGCGAGCGTGGCGCCGCCCGAGGCGGAGTGGGTGGTGCGGCGCACGGCCGAGCTGTTGAACTGGCCGATCGATCTGGCGCTGGATTGAAGCGCCGCGCGCTTCACTTCGGCGAGAACGGCGCCGCCAACCCGGCAAACACCTTGGGCAAGGGCGCCGCGTAGTCGCCCCGCTTGCTGGTCTTCAAGCCCAGGCCCACCAAGGCCTCGGCCAGCTTCACCGCCGCCGCCACGCCGTCGATCACCGGCACGCCCAGGCGCTGCTGCAAGGCCTCGCACAGATCGGCCATGCCGGCGCAGCCGAGCACGATGGCGCCCGAGCGGTCGTGCACCAGCGCGTGCTCGGCAGCAGCCAGGATGCGCCGGAACGCATCGCTCGCCGGGTCTTCGAGTTCGAGCACCGCGATGTCGGTACCGTGGATGCCCTTGCAGCGCCGCTCGAAGCCGTATTGCTGCACCAGGTGCTCGGCGATCACGCAGGTGCGGCTGAGCGTGGTCACGACCGAGAAGCCGGTCGCCAGCAGCGCGGCCGCGTGGAAGGCCGCCTCGGCAATGCCGATGACCGGGCCGGCGGCCAGCTCGCGTGCGGAATGCAGGCCGGGGTCGCCGAAGCAGGCGATCACATAGGCGTCGGCGTCCGGCCCAGCGAGTACCTGCTCACTCACGCCGGCCGCGCCCCACACCTCATCGAAGTGGCCTTCGATCGACGGCGCGCCGAAGCTTGGCTGCACCGCCTCGATGACGGTGCCTGGCGCTGCCACGGCGGCGGCAGCGGCGCCGATCTTGGCCGTCATCGAGGCGCTGGTGTTGGGATTGATCACGCGTATCTTCATGGGCACCTCCAGCCGTGCGGGCCATTTTGTATACAAAAAATCCAAGCCCTTGGTCTCGGATCCGCAAGACGCAGGCCCAGATCGAGCGGGCGGCATTGCCCCGATGCGGGGCATTTTTGTTCGGGATGACCCCAGTGTGTGGCGGTTTTCAGTGCGCAATCATCCGCCACCCGCCTCGCCGCGCCCTGCTTTGGTGAAGACAGGCTGGCATGTGCTTTGCGTACAAAGACTTCCATATGGTTCAAGCCTCCGACCTCGAACTCGCCGCTCTCACCAAGCGTTACGGCCCGACCGTGGCGGTCGATAGCATCGACCTCAAGATCGCCGCCGGCAGCTACTGCTGCCTGCTCGGCCCCTCGGGATGCGGCAAAACCTCGACGCTGCGCATGATCGCCGGACACGAGCTCGCCAGCGAGGGCGATGTACTGCTCGGTGGCCGCAACATCACGCTGCTCTCGGCTGCCGAACGCGGCACCGCGATGATGTTCCAGAGTTATGCGCTGTTCCCGCACCTCTCGGCGCTCGACAACGTCGCGTTCAGCCTGAAGATGCGCGGCGTCGACAAACCCGCGCGCCTGAAGAAGGCCGGCGAACTGCTCGAGCGCGTGTCGCTCGGCCACCTCGCGCACCGCAAGCCGGCCGAATTGTCCGGCGGGCAGCAACAGCGTGTGGCTCTGGCGCGGGCCCTGATCACCGAGCCGAAAGTGCTGTTGCTCGACGAGCCTCTGTCGGCGCTCGACCCCTTTCTCCGCATCAAGATGCGCGCCGAGCTGAAGGGTTGGCAGCAATCGCTCGGCATGACCTTCGTGCACGTCACGCACTCGCAGGAAGAGGCGATGGCGCTGGCTGACCAGGTGGTCGTGATGAACCAGGGCCGCATCGAGCAGAACGCTGCACCGCACGTGCTGTTCAACCAGCCGGCGAGCGAGTTCGTTGCCCGCTTCATGGGAGGCCACAACGTGATCCCGTCGTCGCGCGGGCTGATCGCGGTGCGCTCCGACAAGACCCGCCTGTCGCGCAACCCGCTGCCGGCCGGCGACACCGCGATGCCGGCCACCGTGCGTGGCGTCGAGTACCAGGGCACCTACGTGCTGCTCACGCTCGCGAGCGACGCGGTGCCCGAGTTCAACGTGATGCTGCCCGAAGCCGAGTTCGATGCCGCCCCGTGGTCCAGCGGCGAAAGCGCCTGCGCCCACTGGGACGCGGCCGACGTGCACGCGCTGGCCGCGTGACGCCGCTTCGTTCGCTTTTTTCCTTTTCCGCCTGCTTCAAACCCAACCCAGGAGATCGACCCATGTCCGACACCAACGACACCAAGGCTGCAGGTCCGCAGCGCCGCACCCTGCTCAAGGGCACCGCAGGCATTCTGGCCACCGGCATGTTCCCGGCCGTGCACTCGGCCGAGCCGATCGTGCTGCGGTACCTGGGCACCGCAGTGAACCAGGACAAGAACATCGCCGAGAAGTTCAAGGCCGACACCGGCATCACGATCCAGTACGTCGCCGTCAACACCGACGAAGTGACCAAACGCGCCGTCACCTCGCCGAACAGCTTCGACCTGATCGACACCGAGTACTTCTCGCTCAAGAAGATCGTGCCGACCGGCAACCTGAAGGGCATTGACTCCAAGAAGATCAAGAACGCCGACAAGATCACGTCGGTGTTCACCAACGGCACTGTGGCCGGCAAGGTGATCGGCGATCAAGGCACGGCACCGAAGAAGGTCATCTTCCTCGAGGGCGAAAAGAGCAAGGTGTTCTCGAAGACGCCGACGCAGTTCATGAGCCTGATCCCGACCACCTACAACGCCGACACGCTGGGCATCCGCCCCGACCTGATCAAGCGCCCGATCGAGTCGTGGAAAGAGCTGCTGAACCCCGAGTTCAAGGGCAAGGCCTCGATCCTGAACATCCCGTCGATCGGCATCATGGACGCGGCCATGGTCGTGGAGGCGATGGGCCTCTACAAGTACCCCGACAAGGGGAACATGACCAAGAAGGAAATCGACCTGACGATCAAGACGCTGATCGAAGCCAAGAAGGCTGGCCAGTTCCGCAGCCTGTGGAAGGATTTCAACGAAAGCGTGAACCTGATGGCCTCGGGCGAGGTGGTGATCCAGTCGATGTGGTCGCCGGCCGTGACCGCGGTGCGCACCAAGGGCATCGCCTGCACCTTCCAGCCACTGAAGGAAGGTTATCGCTCCTGGGCGGCCGGCTTCGGCGTGCCGGCCACCTCGACCGGCA
>JANYJL010000179.1 GCA_025361845.1 Rhizobacter sp. | reverse complement strand
CCGAAGCGGTCGGCCATCCAGCCGCTGACGGGGATGCACAAGGCCAGGCTCAGGATGTAGCTGGTGACGGCCGACTTCAGGCTCAGCGGCGTGACCCCGAGGCTGGCTGCCATCGACGGCACGGCGGTGTTGACGATGGTCGAATCGAGCTGCTCCATGAAGAGCGCGGTGGCGACCACCCAGGGCAGGTAGCGTTTGGTCGCGGCGGCATCGGCAGGTGAGGCGGCGGGGTTGGATGGCATGCGGTTGGGTCGAATGAGAACAAACACAGTGTGGACGATCCGCCCGCCGCCGGCATTGCCGGCCCCGCGCTGTCGATGACAAATGAAACCGGCGCCGCGCCGCCTGCAATCGAGCCACAACCCCGACGAAAGACGCTGATGCCCTCAGGCACAACGGGTCGTTCACGCCTGCCGTGTGACCTGATGACTCGATCGACGTCGATTTCACGGCCGACGGCAAGGTCGCATCGGTGAGTGAACGCGTCGTCGACGACGAGTGACCGGTCGCTGAATTGCCGAAGAAAGTCACTGCCCGCCGCGACTGAATCGCGGCGGGGTCGGCCGGCCACAGCACAATGCGCGCACCGTCAAGCCACTCGCAACTGCGCGCATCACATGCTGGGTTGGATATTCAAGAAGAAGGCCGCGCCCGTCGGCGAAAATGCTGCGGCCTCGAAACCAGCAGTGCGCGCTATTCCCGCGGCGCGGTCGGCGCCGGCTACGCCCGAGGCCGCCTCGCTTCCCGAGATTGATTGGCCCGCGCAACTGCAAGCCGCACACGGCGACGACGCCGCCTTGTTGGCATTGGCCCGCGCCGGCGCGCCGCTGGCAGTACAACAAGCCGCCATCGACGCTGTCACCCACGAAGCTGCGCTGAAGCAGGCAGAGCGCGACTGGCGTGGCCACGACCGGCGGCTGCACCGACTCGTGAAACAACGCTACCTGGCGCAGGTGGCGCAGCGTGAGGCGCGTGAGACGGCCACCCGCCTGATCGATGTGGCCACGGCCTTGCAGCAAGAGACACCGATCCCGACCAACCGCCTGGTCGAACTCGACCGCGATTGGCGACTGCTCGACACGAACCTGCTCGAGCCCGCGCAAACCGAGGCCTACGCGGCCCTTCTGGCGCAGCTGACCACGCTGACGCGCGAGCGTGGCGACCAGGCGCTGAAAGTGCAACGCTGGACCGGCGAGGCACGGGGGGCGCTCGTCCGCATGCAACGCGCCCTGGCCGAAGTGGCTGCCGGTGCGCCCGCCGCCGAGGCGCTGACCGAGGCCGATGCCGCCGCCCGGGCGCTCGCCGAGGCCGCCCCCGACACCGACGCCACGCGCACGCTGCGCGGCGCCCTCATCGGCGCCGTGAACACGTGCGAGCAACTCGGTGTCCGCCTCGGCCTGCTGGACGAACTCTTGCAAGCCCCGCCGGCCGCAGCGGCCGACCTGCTGGCGCGCTGGGACGCAAGCACGCCGCTCGCCGATGCACAACTCGCCGATGCGCTGAACCAGCGTGTCGCGTCTTGGCGCGCCGCACGTGACGCCGACCAACAAACACGCCGCAGCGCGCAACGTGCGCAAGCGCGCGAGCGCCAGCGCGAGGCCGGCCATGAACTCGTCGATGCACTCGCCGTCGCCCTCGACCAGGGCGACACCGCCCTCGCCGCCGGCCACCTGGCCGACACGCACCGGCAACTGGTCGCCGTCGACGAACTGTTGAACGGCCACGCCCCGCCTGCAGCCCTGGCTGCGCGCATCGATCGCCTGCAAGCCGAGTACGCACGACTCAAGGGCTGGCAGCACTGGGGCGGTGGCCTGGCGCGCGACGAGCTCGTGTTGCAGGCCGAGGCGCTGGCAGCCGTGTCACAGCGCGAACCCGAAGCGCGTGGCCTGAAGCTCTCGGTGCGGCAGCAGGCCGAAGTCATCGACGACATGCGGGCGCGCTGGAAGGAGCTCGACCGCCTGGGTGGTGCCACCAGCCGCGCGCTCTGGCAACGCTTCGACGCGGCGCTGAAAGCGGCCTACCAGCCAGTCGCCGAGCACCAGGCGCAGCAGCGCGCCGTGCGCACGCAAAATCTTCAGTCGCGCCTGGCCTTGATCGAGGCGCTGAACAGCGTCGGCCTGGCCGAAGCGGACCCCGTCGATTCGAACGCAAGTGCCACTGCCCCGGACTGGAGAGCACTCGCGGGCGCGCTCGACCACTTCCGCACCGAGTGGCGCAAGCTCGGGCCGCTCGAACACACGGTGCCGCACAAGGCGCGCGACGAACTCGTGCAGCGCATGGACACCGCGACAGCGCGGCTCGACGCGCCACTGCTCGAAGCGCGGCGCCTGGCCCAGTTGGGGCGCGAGCGGCTAATCACCCGCGCCCGCACCCTCGCCGACGAAGCCCGGGCCGGCACCGCCGGTCGCGACAGCATCGACAAGGTGCGTGAGTTGCAAGCCGAGTGGCAGCAGCACGCCAAGACCCTGCCGCTCGCGCGAGCAGTCGAGACCGCCTTGTGGTCCGACTTCAAGGCCGCGGTCGATGCCGTGTTCGGTGCCCGCGAAGCGGCCTTCAGCGCGCGTGATGCGCAGTTCAAGGCCGGCAGCACGGAGCGCGCCGCGCTGATCGAACAGCTCGAAGCGGTGCCGGCAGACGCACCCCCGGCCGACTTCAAACGCACGCTCGCCGAGGTCGATGCGGCATGGCAACGCGCTGCGCCGCCCTTGCGCCAGGACGCCGCGGGCCTGGACGCGCACTACCGCCGCCTGCGCGATGCGCTGCGCGAGCGCATCACCGGCCACGCCCGCCGCCAGTGGCAAGCCACCTGCGACAGTTTGTCGGCCAAGCTCGCGCTGTGTGTCGAACAGGAGGCGCAAGCCGACCCGGCCGCCGCCCGCGCCGACTTGTCGCGGCGCTGGTCCGCCCATTCGCCACTGCCACCGGCTTGGGAACAGGCACTGGCCCACCGCGCGGCCCTTGATGGCAGCCCGCAACGCGGTGCAGCCCGCACAGCCGCGGCCACCGATGACTTGCTGCTGCAACTGGAAATGGCGTTCGAGCTGGCCACGCCGGCCGCCCATCAAGCTGCGCGTCGTGACTTGAAACTCCAGGCCATGAAGGCTGCGCTGGAAGGCCGCCCCGCCGCCAAGGCGGCCCCGCTCACGCCGGGCCAGGCGCTGGCAGTGCTGCTCGGCCGCGCGGCGCTCGATGCGTCACAAGGCGATCGGCTGGCGGCCGTTGTTTCAGCGTTGCGCCAGCGTGACCCAATCGACGCGAGCTGACGCGGCAGCCCTGAAAATAGGCCAAAGCGGATCATCCCCATGGTCGTTACCACACAGACAGGCACACTGCTGGACGACACCCTTTGATCAACCATTCAGCACGCATTTATCGGAGGCCGACATGAACACGCCAGCAGCCCCAGAATGGATTGAACGGTGCGCAGCGCTCCTGTTGGAGGCGGACCCTCAAATGACCCCCGAAGAAGCGCGCGACTTGGCCGGCGAGATGCACCGATTCCCTCGGACGGCAGCCATGACGCCCGAGGCGGCCGTCGACTTCGCGGCCGCGGAAATGTTGCGAGATCAGCCCCGCCTCGAGCGGCGGTTCAAGCCGAGGGACTGAGCGCTCGAGAATTCAGGCGGGTGCGCGCGGCTCTGTCCGGTAACGCACAGACAGGAAGCCAACGCCCATTCATCGTGCAGGCTTGGGCACTCGCCCGCACTGAATGGAGTGAGCATGATTGCTTTCAAAGTCAGGGACATGTTCTCGAGCCGTTCGGCCGGCACCATCGTGAAGTCGCTGAAGGCGCTGGATGGTGGCGCGCAGGTTCGCGTCAACATGGAAACTTATTCGGTCGAAATCGAGCCGAGTTGGGCGCGGCCCGATGCCTTCAGGGAAGCCATCAGCAAAGCCGGTTTCACGGCCGTGGCCGTCCCACCGAAGCTTTCCTTCGCATGCGAGATCGACGTGCCGCTGCCATTTGAGTGACTCGGTGCAGCGGGCGCGGAGGCCGACCGACGGATGGCCTGCCCGGCAGGGCTCGAACCTGCGACCCCCAGCTTAGAAGGCTGGTGCTCTATCCAGTTGAGCTACGGGCAGCGTGTGCCGGGGTCGGCAGAGCGGATGAAGATGAAAATGGTCGGGGCGGCGGGATTCGAACTCGCGACCTACTGGTCCCAAACCAGTTGCGCTACCAGGCTGCGCTACGCCCCGAACAGGCGGATTGTACCTACCGGTCTGCGGCGGCGAGGCTCAGCCGGCCGAGCTGCCCGAGCTCTTGAGCTTGCTGACCACGAACAGCAGCAGGATGGCGCCGAGCACCGAGCCGATAAAACCCGCGCCCTGCCCGGCCTGGTACCAACCCACCGCCTGGCCGATGAAGCCGGCGGCGAACGAACCGGCGATGCCGAGCACGGCGGTCAGGATCAGGCCGAGGCTCTGCGTTCCAGGCAGTACCGCGCGTGCGACCAAGCCCACCACAAAGCCGACCAGTGCCATCCAGATGTAGCTCATGCGCATCTCCAAAAGTTGATGTGATTGCAGTTGACTGACGCAGCGGCAACAGGTGTCGAGGTCGTGGCGGCAATGTAACCGAGTCGGCGCGGCGGGCTGGCCGGGCTCAGCGCAGCAACTGATCCCACACCTTTTCGAGCCGCTTCACGCTGACGGGTTGCGGCGTGCGCAACTCCTGCGCGAACAGGCTCACACGCAGCTCTTCGAGCAACCAGCGGAACTCTTCGAGGCGCGGGTCGGGCACTCCTTTGCGCTCAGCCAGCAGGCGCAGCCAGCGTTGTTCGAGCAGGCGCAGTTCGGCCTGGCGCTGCGCGTCGCGTGCGGGGTCGACGCGCAGCTTGTCGAGCCGCATGACGATGGCCTTCAGGTAGCGCGGCAGGTGCGCGAGCGCTGCCCAGGGTGTCTGCGAGAGGAAGCGCTTGGGCACCAGTCGCGCGAGCTGAGCGTTGATGTCGTCGGCGGTGTCCTTGCCCGCTCGCGCATCCTTCAGCTTGCGTGTCGCGGCCGCGAGTTCCAGCAGCACCGCAGCGGCACTGCGCGCGATCTCGTTGGCGATGAGCGTGAGGCGCCCTCGCCCATCGACGAGGCGGCGTTCGAACTGCGCCGCATCGGTGGGCAGCGGCTCGGCGAGGAAGGCACGCTCGATCGCCAGCGAAATCACCTGATCGCGCAACTCGTCGGCGCTGCCCAGGGGCATGTAGGCGACGACCATCTTCTGCAAGTCGGGGATGTTCTTCTCAAGGTACTTCAGCGCGTCGCGGATTTGCAGCGACACGAGGCGGCGCAAGCCGGCCCGGTGGCGCGCGGCGGCCACGTCGGGTTCGTCGAAGACTTCGATCTCGACATGGTCGATCTTGTCGATCAGCGCCGGGAAGCCGATCAACGCCTGTGCGCCGCGGCGCACTTCCGTCAGCTCGGGCAGTTCGCCGAAGGTCCAGGCGGTGTAGCGCGGTACGTCGGCGCCCGGCTGCACTTCCTCACGCGGCGCGCGTTCGACTTTCGCCGCGGGGCCGGTGGCAAGCGTCGCGGCCACGCTCGGGCTGTTCGTGGGAGCCACCACACTGCCCGCCACCTTCAGCCCCGCCAGCGCCTGGAAGGCCGAGCGCGCCTGCCCACCGAGTTCGGCCTTCAGCGCCGCCAGGTTGCGGCCGGTGCCGAGCTGGCGGCCATGTTCATCGACGACACGAAAGTTCATCAGCAAGTGCGGCGGCAACTGCTCCTGCTTGAAGTCATTGCGCTGCACCGCGACTTGCGTGCGTTCGCGCACATGGCGCAGCAGCGCATCGAGCAGCGGGCCTTGCGCGAACTCGGTCTCGGCAATGAACTCGTCCACATAAGCCGGCAGCGGCACGAGGCGCGAGCGCGGGCGCTGGTGCAGCGTTTTCGCGAGCGCCAGCACCTTGTCCTTCAGCATGCCGGGCACGAGCCAGTCGCAGCGTTCTTCGTTGACCTGGTTGAGGCTGTAGATCGGCAGGCTGACGGTGACGCCGTCCTTCGCATCGCCCGGTTCGTGCAGGTAGCTCGCGGCGCAATCGACGCCACCGAGGCGGATGGTCTTCGGGAAGGCCGCGGTCGTGATGCCGGCTGCTTCGTGGCGCATCAGCTCTTCACGCGTCAGGTGCAGCAACTTCGGCCGGCGCTTCACTTCGTCGCGGTACCAGCGCTCGAGCGTGGCGCCGCTGCACACATCGCTGGGCAGCTGCTGATCGTAGAACGCGTGGATCAGCTCGTCATCCACCAGCACGTCCTGCCGGCGCGACTTGTGCTCGAGCTCTTCCACCTGTGCGATCAGCTTGCGGTTGGCGGCCAGGAACGGCAGCTTGGTGTCCCACTCGTTGCCGACCAGCGCTTCGCGGATGAAGATCTCGCGCGCCGCGACGGCATCGACGAGACCGAAGTTCACGCGCCTGTTGCTGTAGATCACGATGCCGTAGAGCGTGGCGCGTTCGAGCGCGATCACCTCGGCGGCCTTCTTCTCCCAGTGCGGCTCCAACAACTGGGTCTTGATGATGTGGCCGGCGATGCCCGGCAGCCACTGCGGTTCGATCGCGGCGATGCCGCGGCCGAACAGGCGCGTGGTTTCGACCAGCTCGGCCGCGACGATCCAGCGGCCGGGCTTCTTCGACAGGTTCGCGCCGGGGTGGCGGTAGTAGCGGATGCCGCGTGCGCCGAGGTACCAGTCGTCTTCATCGCTCTTGCAGCCGATGTTGCCGAGCAGGCCAGCGAGCATCGAGAGATGCAGTTGTTCGTAGGTCGCGGGCAGCGTGTTGAGGCGCCAGCCGTGTTCGGCGACGACGGTGTGCAGCTGCGAATGGATGTCGCGCCACTCGCGCACACGGCGTGGCGAGATGAAGTTCTCGCGCAGCAATTGCTCCTGCTTGCGGGAGGAAACTTTGTGCTCGCCGTGACCACCTCTGCTGTCTTCGAGCCACTTCCAAAGCCTCAGGTCACCGAGAAATTCGGAGCGTTCGTCATCGAACTTCTTGTGCGCAGCATCGGCGGCCTGTTGATGTTCGAGCGGCCGATCGCGTACTTCCTGCACGCTGAAGGCGCTGGCGATGATGAGCACCTCGGTCAGCGCCTCGCGGTGGCGCGCCTCGAGAATCATTCGGCCGACACGCGGGTCCAGCGGCAGCTTCGACAGTTCACGGCCGATCGGCGTGAGCTCGTTGAAATCGTCCACCGCGCCGAGCTCGGCGAGCAACTGGTAGCCATCGGCAATCGCGGGCTTGGGCGGTGGCTCGATGAAGGGAAAATCTTCGACCGTTCCGAGGCCGAGGGACTTCATCCGCAGGATCACGCCGGCGAGCGACGAGCGCAGGATTTCCGGGTCGGTGAAACGCGGCCGGCCGGCAAAATCCTTCTCGTCGTAGAGGCGGATACAGATGCCATTGCTGACCCGCCCGCAGCGCCCGGCGCGCTGGTTCGCCGCCGCCTGGCTGATGGCTTCGACCAGCAACTGTTCGACCTTGTTGCGGTAGCTGTAGCGCTTGACACGCGCCGTGCCGGCATCGATCACGTACTGTATGCCCGGCACCGTGAGCGAGGTTTCCGCCACGTTGGTCGCGAGCACGATGCGGCGTGCGCTGTGCGGTTCGAACACGCTGTCCTGTTCCTGCTGGCTCAGGCGCGCGAAAAGGGGCACCACCTCGACACCGGGCGGATGGTGTTTGCGCAAGTGGTCCGCGGCTTCGCGGATTTCGCGTTCACCCGGCAGGAAGACGAGCACATCGCCGGCGCCTTCACGCCACAACTCATCGACTGCATCCGCGATGGCATCGTTCAGCCCGTACTCGCGGCTCTCTTCGAACGGCCGCCAGCGCTGCTCGACCGGGAACATGCGCCCCGAGACCTGGATCACCGGCGCGGGTTCGTCGCCCTTGGCGAAGTGGCGCGCAAAACGATCGGCATCGATCGTCGCCGAGGTGACGATCACCTTCAGGTCCGGCCGCCGCGGCAGCACCTGGCGCAAGTGCCCGAGCAGGAAGTCGATGTTCAGGCTGCGCTCGTGCGCCTCGTCGATGATGATCGTGTCGTAGGCGCGCAGCAGTGGATCGGTCTGGGTTTCGGCGAGCAGGATGCCGTCGGTCATCAGCTTGACGGTGGCCCCCGGCGACAGGCGATCCTGGAAGCGCACCTTGAAGCCGACGTGTTCGCCGAGCGGCGAATTCAGCTCCTGCGCAATGCGCTTGGCCACGCTCGACGCGGCAATGCGGCGTGGCTGCGTGTGGCCGATCAGGCCGCGTCCGCCCGCACCTTTGCCGCGCCCCATCGCCAGCAGGATCTTCGGCAACTGGGTGGTCTTGCCCGAGCCCGTTTCGCCGCAGACGATCACGACCTGATGCTCGGAAATAGCGCGCGTGATTTCATCGCGCCGTGCGGAGACAGGCAACGACTCGGGGAACGTGATCGGCGGAACGGGGTTCGCGGCGGGGTGGGTGGTGCCGCGCGGGGCTTCGGTCATCGGGCCTTCGTGCAAAATCGCTGATTATCTTCAAGAGACCGCATGAGCCTTGTCTTCCCGCACACCTTCGTCCCCTGGTTCCGATCGGTGGCGCCGTACATCCATGCGTACCGCGGCAAGACCTTCGTCGTCGCGATCGCGGGTGAGCTGATCGCCGCGGGCAAGCTGAACCTGTTCGTGCAGGACATGGCGATCCTGCACGCGATGGGCATCAAGCTCGTGCTGGTGCACGGCTTCCGGCCGCAGGTGAACGAGCAGTTGCGCGCCAAGGGCCACGAATCGAAGTTCAGCCACGGGCGGCGCATCACCGACGCGGTGGCGCTCGATTGCGCGCAGGAAGCCGCCGGCCAGTTGCGCTTCGAGATCGAAGCGGCGTTCTCGCAAGGCCTGCCGAACACGCCGATGGCCAACGCCACGGTGCGGCTGGTGTCGGGCAATTTCCTGACCGCGCGGCCGGTCGGCATCGTCGACGGAGTCGACTTCCAGCAAAGCGGCCTGGTGCGCAAGGTCGATGCGGTGGCGATGCACCGCGCGATCGACATCGGTGCGGTCGTGCTGCTTTCGCCCTTCGGTTTTTCGCCCACCGGCGAAGCTTTCAATCTGTCGATGGAAGACGTGGCCACGAGTGCGGCCATCGCATTGCAAGCCGACAAGCTGATGTTCCTGACCGAGGTGCCCGGCATCCGCGAAAACCAGGCCGATGCGGACAGTGCGATCGACACCGAACTCGCTCTCGCCGATGCCGAACGTTTGCTGGCCGCGATGCCCTACCCGACCTTGCCAACCGACCCGGCGTTCTATTTGCAGCACTGCGTGAAGGCCTGCCGCGGCGGCGTGGAACGCTCGCACATCCTGCCGTTCGCCGTGGACGGCGCGCTGCTGATGGAGGTCTACACGCACGATGGCATCGGCACGATGGTGGTCGATGAAAAGCTGGAAAGCCTGCGCGAAGCAACGGCCGACGACATCGGCGGCATCCTGCAACTGATCGAGCCCTTCGAGCAGGACGGAACGCTCGTCAAACGCGACCGCACCGAGATCGAACGCGACATCGACCACTACACCGTGATCGAACACGACGGCGTGATCTTCGGCTGCGCGGCGCTCTACCCCTACCCCGAGGCGCACACGGGCGAGATGGCGGCCTTGACCGTCAGCACGCACGTGCAGGGCCAGGGCGACGGAGAACGCATCCTCAAGCGCGTGGAGCAGCGCGCCCGCGCGATGGGGCTCGAAAGCATCTTCGTGCTGACGACGCGCACGATGCACTGGTTCATCAAGCGCGGCTTCGTGCAGGCCGAACCCGACTCGCTGCCCGAAGCGCGGCGGCGCCTGTACAACTGGGATCGCCGTTCGCAAGTGCTGGTCAAGAAGCTCTGACCCCCGCATTCTTTTCATTCAATTCAAGGAGTTTCCCCATGGCCCGCACCGTTCAATGCGTTCATCTCAAGAAGGAAGGCGAAGGCATGGACTACGCGCCCTACCCGGGCGAGCTTGGCAAGCGCATCTACAACCAGATCAGCAAGGAAGCCTGGCAGCTTTGGATGAAGCACCAGACCATGCTGGTGAATGAAAACCGCCTGAACCTGGCCGACCAGCGCGCACGCCAATACCTGGCGCGGCAGATGGAGTTGTTCCTGTTCGCCGAAGGGGGCGACCAGCCTGCCGGTTACGTGCCGCCCAGCGCCTGAATTTGACCCCGAATGCGACCGGGCACAAAGGCCTTTGTTGAGAACGATTCGCGTTGGCAGATAGACTCCGTGGCTGTTGTCAGCCTTCGGAGTTTTCATGCGCCAGCGCTCTGCGATCCGCCCTTCTGCCATTCGCCTTTCCGCCCTCGTCGCCCTGGCCTGCAGCCTCATCGGTGCCACGCTGCCCGCAGCGGCCCAGGAGCGAGTGCTGAACCTGTATTCAGCGCGCCACTACCAGACCGACGAAGCGCTCTACGCCAACTTCACCAAGGCCACCGGCATTCGCATCAACCGTGTCGATGCCGACGACGCAGGCATCGTGACACGCCTGAAGAGCGAAGGCTCGGCGAGCCCGGCCGATGTGATCTTGTTGGTGGATGCGGCGCGGCTGTGGCGCGCCGAGGCGGACGGGCTGTTCCAGCCCGTGAAGTCCGCGGTGCTGGAGTCACGTGTGCCCACCACCCTGCGCGGCAGGGACAGCGGCCAGGGCTCCGAGTGGTTCGGCATGTCGACGCGGGCGCGTGTCATCGTCTACAACAAGCGCTCGGTCAAGAAGGACGACGTCGACACCTACGAAGAACTCGCCGACCCGAAGAACAAGGGCAAGGTCTGCACCCGTTCGGGCTCGCACCCCTACAACCTGTCGCTGTTCGGTTCGGTGATGGAACACCTGGGGCCGCAAGCGACTGAGGCCTGGTTGCAAGGCGTGGTGGCGAACATGGCACGCCAGCCCGTGGGGGGTGATACCGAGCAGATCAAGGCCGTGGCCAGCGGGGAATGCCAGATTGCGCTGACCAACACCTATTACCTCGCCCGCATGATGCGCTCTGAGCGGCCGGATGACCGCGCCGTCGTCGAGAAAATCGCGATGGTGTTTCCGAATCAGCAGAGTTGGGGTACGCACGTCAATATCGCCGGTGCGGCGGTCGCCAAATATGCCAAACACCGCGACGCCGCGGTCAACTTCCTGGAATATCTGGCCAGCGATCAGGCCCAGGCCTATTTTGCCGATGGCAACAATGAATGGCCCGCCGTCAAGGACGTGAGAATCGCCAACCCGGCGCTCGACGCCATGGGCCCGTTCAAGGCGGAAACCATTCCGGTGTCGGTGGTCGGCATGAACCAGAGCAAGGTCCAGCAGATTCTCGACCGGGTGGGTTTCAAATAGTACAGCGGCGGCAGGGTTTTCGATCAGCCTGGGTTTCCACCGGAAAGCTTGAGTTTGAATAGAATATGCGAGGACTCCACATTTGCCTTCACCCGACTCAAGGAAACTGCCATGGCCACGCTGAAAGAACTGCTCTCCCAGAAACAAGCCCTCGACGCGCAAATCGAACTCACGCGCAAGACCGAACGCGCCGATGCGATTGCGAAGGTTCAGTCGCTGATGGCCGAATATGGTTTGTCGGTGAGCGATCTGACAGCCAAACGCGTCGCCAAACCCACCTCGGCCAAAGGCGGCAAAGTCGCTGCCAAATACCGCAATACTGCGACGGGTGATGCTTGGAGCGGCCGCGGTTTGCAACCCAAATGGCTGAAAGCGGCGCTGGCCTCGGGCCGCAAGCTCACCGACTTCGCAGTCTGAGCACAAGCGCCTTCGCTAGACTCGGGCGGTGATTCCGCCCGCCTTCATCCAAGACCTGCTGAGCCGCGTCGACATCGTCGAGGTGGTTGGCAGGCATGTGCAGCTCAAGAAGTCCGGGCTCAACTTCAGCGGCTTGTGCCCGTTTCACGCCGAGAAGTCCCCGAGCTTCACGGTCACGCCGACCAAACAGTTCTATCACTGCTTCGGATGCGGCGCGCATGGCGATGCCATCGGCTTCCTGAGCGAACACAGCGGCATGCCCTTCGTCGAGGCCGTGAAAGACCTGGCGCAACAGGTCGGCATGACCGTCCCGGACGATGACAGCTCGCCGGCCGAACGCGAGCGCGCTGCCGCGCAGAAACAGCGCCAGGCCACGTTGACCGATGTGCTGGCCAAGGCGGCCGAGCACTACCGCAAGCAGCTCAAAGGCAGCCCGCGCGCCGTCGACTACCTGAAAGGTCGCGGGCTCAGTGGCGAGATCGCCGCACAGTTCGGCCTGGGTTACGCGCCCGATGGCTGGCGCGGCCTGGCCAGCGTGTTCCCGAACTACGACGACCCCTTGCTCGCGGAAAGCGGCATGGTCATCGTGCAGGGAACCGAAGACGACGACGAAGCGGACCGAAAACGCTACGACCGTTTTCGCGACCGCATCATGTTTCCGATCCGCTCGGTGCAAGGCGATGTGATCGGCTTCGGTGGCCGTGTGCTCGACCGCGGCGAACCGAAGTACCTGAATTCGCCCGAGACGCCGGTCTTCAGCAAGGGCCGCGAACTCTATGGGTTGCACGAAGCACGCGCGGCCTTGCGCCAGCGCGGTTATGCGCTGGTGGTCGAGGGTTACATGGACGTGGTCGCGCTGGCGCAATCGGGCTTCGGCAACGCGGTCGCGACGCTCGGCACGGCGTGCACGGCCGAGCATGTGCAGAAGCTGTTCCGCTTCACAGAATCGGTCGTGTTCAGCTTCGACGGCGACAAGGCCGGCCGCCGCGCCGCGATCCGCGCGCTCGAAGCGAGCCTGCCGCACGCGACCGACACGCGCAGCATCAAGTTCCTGTTCCTGCCGACCGAGCACGACCCGGATTCCTTCGTGCGCGAACAAGGCGCCGAGGCCTTCGAGCGCTGCGTGGCGCAGGCCGTGCCGCTGTCGCGCCAGTTGGTCGAAGCAGCCGGCGACGGCTGTGATCTCGACAGCGCCGAAGGCCGCGCGCGCCTGCTGGCGCAGGCCAAGCCGATGATCGCCCAACTGCCCGCCGGCGTGCTGCGCGGGCAGATCATCGATGCGCTCGCGGCCGCGGCGATGGTGCCGGCGCAAGAACTGCGTGATCAGTGGGCGCCACGGCGGACAGTCGCGGCAAGCGAAGGCGGAGACCGCTCCGACCAACCCTCGGGCCGGCGCCCCGCCTTGCCTCGCCCGGTGTCATCGCGCCGGCCCGTTGTCACGATGGCCAGCCGCCTAGACCGCGCGGTGTGGATGCTGCTGCACCGCGCCGATCTGTGGGAGCAGCTCGGCCACGACGCGCACGACTTGCTGACCGAGCAGGCCGCGCCCTACGGCGACTTCTTTTCGTGGCTGGACCGCGTGCTGCACGACCACGGCGCACTCGCACCCGCGGCCATGCTGGAAGAGATGAGCGCGCCCACCGCACCCGAGCCCTTGCAACCGCTCGCCGCGCGGGTGCGCCTGTTTCATGAGGTCGAGGTCGGCGGCGAAGCGCTGGGCGAACTGGGCGCCATCCTCGACGGTTTGCGCCTGCAGGCCATCACCGAAGAACTGAGCCTGCTGGCCGAAACGCAAGGCCTGTCGGAAGCCGCCGGGCAACGCCAGCGCGCGCTCTACGCGCAGCAATCTGAGCTGAAGAAGCGTTTGTCGCGGCCCTCGGTCCAGCAGGCCTGAACGAGCCGCTTACCGGGCACGCGGGCCGCTTCGGCGGTATAATCCAAGGCTGCGCCGACAAGGGCCCTCCCTTTCGGCACCAGCAGACGCAGCACCTCCGGGCCCCGGCCACCCTCTGAACCAGGGTCAACATCCAAGGCCACCCTCACCCGCAAGGGCTGCAAAAACCGCAATCGGCAGGCTCGCCCCGCGCCGAATGCCACTCGGCCGACCGGCCGGGTTTGAATGGCGCGCGCCGACGCGCCTGGTGTTGAACGGCGCTGCAACGCGCCGTGTGATCGGCAGGCTACCGGGCACCCAGCCCCCTACATCCGAGGATTTGCATGACCGCGAAGAAGACCGCTCCCGCCAAGGCCTTGACGGCCGCCACGCCCGTCAAAGCCGTTGCCGCCAAGGGCGCCAAGGCCGAGGACAAGAGCAAGCTGGCCAAGCCAGCGGCGAAGGCTGTCGAAGTGGCCAAGGGCAAGCCGGGCCGCAAGCCGAAGGTCGATGAGAAGGCGAAGAAGGCCGAAGCCGTCGAAGAAGACTTCACCGACGTTGAAGCTGACCTGGAAGGCGAGCCCGAAGTCGAGGCGGCTGCCGACGAAGGTGAAACCAAGGTCAAGGTCAAACCACTGCGGATGAAGGTCTCGCGGGCGAAAGAACGCGCGCTGATGCGCGAGTTCGGCCTCGAAGAAACCGCGCTCACCGAAGAAGAAGCCGCCAAGCGCCGCCAGGAGCTGAAGACGCTCATCAAGATGGGCAAGACGCGCGGCTTCCTGACGCACCAGGAAATCAACGATCACTTGCCCGAGAAGCTGGTCGACGCCGAAATCCTCGAAGCCATCGTGTCGATGCTGAACGACATGGGCATCGCGGTGTACGAGCAGGCGCCCGACGCCGCCACGCTGCTGATCGCCGGTGGCGGCACGACCACCGCGACGGAAGAAGAAGCCGAAGAAGCCGCCGAAGCGGCGCTCTCGACGGTCGACTCCGAGTTCGGCCGCACCACCGACCCGGTGCGCATGTACATGCGCGAAATGGGCACGGTCGAGCTGCTCACGCGCGAAGGCGAAATCGAGATCGCCAAGCGCATCGAGGGTGGCCTGCAGGCGATGATGTACGCGATCAGCGCGTCGCCGACCACGATCGCCGAGATCCTCAGCTACGCCGACCGCATCGGCTCGGGCGAGATGAAAATCACGGAGGCGGTCGATGGCTTCGTCTCCGAAGGCGAAGCCGACGACTACGTGGC
>JANYJL010000130.1 GCA_025361845.1 Rhizobacter sp. | reverse complement strand
CTTTGTGGAAATGGGCACGGACGCGGAAGCGCAAGCTGGCATCAGCGGCATGAACGGTCAGGCCCTCGACGGCCGCGCTCTGGTCGTCAACGAAGCTCGTCCTCGTGAAGAGCGTCCGGGCGGCTTCGGCGGCGGCGGCGGTCGCCCCGGTGGCGGTGGTGGCGGCTTCGGCGGCGGTGGCGGTGGCCGCTCCGGTGGTGGCGGCTTCGGCGGCGGCTCCGGCGGTGGTGGTGGCGGCTACGGCGGTGGTGGCGGTGGCCGCTCCGGTGGTGGCGGCGGCGGCTACGGCGGTGGTGGCGGTGGCCGCTCCGGCGGTGGTGGCGGCGGCTACGGCAGCGGCGGTGGCGGCGGAAGCCGCGGCGGCTACTGATCCAGCGCGATCACGCAAGACATGAAGGCGGGGTGCTCAGGCACCCCGCCTTTTTTCATGGGCGCGCGATCAGTGAGCGCTCATTCGCCCGCGCGGTGCTTGCGCGGGCGGCCGGCGAGCGCGGCGTCGAACAGGGCATTCGGTAACAGTCGCAGCAGCTTTGCCACCACGCCCATCTGCCAGGGGATGACGCGGTAGCTCGCGCCGGACGCGATCGCGTCGAAGGCGCGGTCGGCGAAGGCTGCGGGTTGCATCAGGAAGGGCATGGCGTAGCGGTTCGCGCGGGTGAGCGGCGTGTCGACGTAGCCGGGCACCACGGTCACGACCCGGACGCCGGAGGCGCGCAACTCGCCGCGCAAGCTTTCGCAATAACTGATGACGGCAGCCTTGCTCGAACAGTATGCGCCGTGGCCCGGCATGCCACGGATGCCCCCGACGCTGCCGATGCCCACCAGCGTGCCCGTGCCACGCTCACGCATCGGCGCGATAAAGGGGTGGAAGCTCGCGGCGGTGCCGAGGTTGTTGGTCTCGTAGACGGCGCGCATGACCTCGAGATCGCTCTCGATCGCGGTGTCGACGCCGATGCTGATGCCGGCACCGGCGATCACCACCTCGGGCACACCTTGCGCCGCGATGCAAGCGCGGCCGGCGGCGGTGATGGCGGGCACGTCGCGCACATCGGCGGCGTAGATGGCCAGGCGTTCGCCGGCGATACCTTGGGCCGCGGCCCACGCCTGCATCTCCTCACCACGCCGCGCCACCAGCGCGAGCCGGTAGCCAGCGCGGTGATACCGCAAGGCCAGCGCTTGACCAATCCCACTGGACGCACCGGTGATGAACACCAGCGGCGCAACACTCATTTGGCCAGCGCGCGCGGCGGCGCGAACACCGCCACCATGTGGCCCTTGAGTTCGACCACACGCGCCAGGTTGTCGTATTCCATGCCGTCGGCGCGCACTTCGGTGGCGCCGCGTTTCACGGTCACCGGCAGGTGCGAGCGCACCCGCTCGGTCGCAAGGAAGGCATGCAGGAACTCGCTGCGGAACTCGATCGAATCGTCGCTGGCCACGGCCTCGCGCACCACCTGCGCGCCCCCCAACAACTGCACTTCGCTCGCATCGCCGTTGGACAGCGCCCGCTTCGCGCTGGCGATCGTGACGCGCGCGTCGGGTGCGATGGCGCGGATGCGCGCGTTGTCGATCTCCAGCGTGTCGGTGTCGGGGTAATGGCGCAGCATGTCGCCTTCGATCTGCACGCGCATCGCGCCATCGGCCGAAAAGCGCTGGACGAGAAAGTTCGTCATCGCGTAGTCGGGCTCGTGGCGTGGCGCCACCGGGGTGCGTTCATCACCGGGCACCGGGGTGCTTTTGATGAGCCACCAGGTGCCCAGCGCGAGCAAGCCCATCAGCAGTACCGGCAGATAGGCGGAAACCGCATCGAGCAAGCGGCCCGGCCAGGGCGGGGCAAGCGCACGCTGCGCCACCAGGGCTGCCTCCGGCGGCAGGGGCGGCGGTGGACCGCTCACCGGCCGCCGTCCAGCGTCAGCGCATGGGCGTGCAGCAGGTCGGCGTAGCGCCCGGCGGCCGTCAACAGCAGGTCGCAGCATTCACGCGCTGCGCCGTGGCCGCCGAAGCTGGCGCTCACGTGGTGCGCCACGGCCTTGACTTCGACGTGGGCGTTGGCGGGGGCGCAAGCGAAGGCGGCACGCGTCATCAGCGGCAGGTCGGGCCAGTCGTCGCCCATCGCCGCGACTTCGCGCCAGGCGCAGTTCAGGCTCGCGAACAGGCCGAGTGCGGCGGCCAGCTTGTCCGAAGCGCCATAGACCGCGTGCTGGATGCCGAGGTCGGCCACGCGCCGCCGCACCGCGGGCGAGTCGCGACCGGTGATCACGACCGGGGTGATGCCGCCTTGCGCCAGCAACTTCAGGCCGTGGCCGTCGAGCGTCGAGAAGGCCTTGAACTCTTCGCCGTTTGCGCCGATGTAGATGCGCCCATCGGTGAGCACGCCGTCCACGTCGAAGATCGCGATGCGGATTCCCTGCGCCTTCAGCAGCAGCTCGGGCGGGAAGCTCAATGCCGGCGCCACCATCAAATGACTTTCGCGCGCATCAGGTCGTTCGAGTTGAGCGCACCGACGAGTGCGCCACGTTCATCGACCACGAGCACGCTGGTGATGCGGTGTTGCTCCATCACGTCGGCGGCGTCGACCGCCAGCGCATCCTGGCGCACGAGCTTCGGGCGTGTGTGCATCACATCGCGGGCCTTCAGGGGCCGCAGGTCGGTGGCGTTCTCGATCAGGCGCCGCAAGTCGCCATCTGTGAAGATGCCCAGCACCTGGTCGGCCGCGTCGACCACAGCCGTGAAGCCCAGGCCCTTGCCGGTCATCTCGCGCAGCATCGGGTTCAGCGGCGTGTCGGGGCCGACCTTGGGCACGGCGTCGCCACCGCGCATCAGGTCGTGCACATGCATGAGCAGCTTGCGGCCGAGGCTGCCGCCGGGGTGCGAGCGCGCGAAGTCTTCTTCGCGGAAACCGCGCGCATCGAGCAGGGCCACGGCGAGTGCATCACCGAGCGCCATCTGCGCGGCGGTGCTGGCGGTGGGCGCCAGGTTGAGCGGGCAGGCTTCCTGGTCGACCGCGCTCGAGAGCACCAGGTCCGCGTAGCGCGCCAAGCTGCTGTCGGGGCGGCCAGTCATCGCGACCAAGGTGACGCCCAGGCGCTTCACGGCCGGCAGGATGGCCGCGAGTTCATCGCTTTCGCCCGAGTTGGAAATCGCCAGCACCACGTCGCCCGGCGTCACCATGCCCAGGTCGCCGTGGCTCGCTTCGCCGGGGTGCACGAACATCGCCGGCGTGCCGGTGGAGGCCAGCGTGGCGGCGATCTTGCGGCCCACGTGGCCGCTCTTGCCCATGCCCATCACAACCACGCGGCCCTGGCATTCGAGCATCGCGCGCACCGCGTTGGCGAAGCCCGCGCCCTGGCGCGCCTTCAGGCCGAGCAGGGCCTGTGCCTCGATGTCGAAGGTGTCGCGCGCGAGTTTGAGCGCGCGTTCGGCGTCGAAAGGGGCGATGGCGGTGGGCTTGGCACTCACGGGGCTGCGGGCTGCGGGGCGAGCGTCATTTAGGATGGGGCGATTGTAGGCACGGCCCTTCGTTCAACGCCCGCCGCGGCGGCACCCCGATCTGCGCATGGCCACCACGCTCGAACTCGTCTTGCTCTACCTCATCGCCGCAGTGGCCGGCGTGGTCGTGTGCCGGCTCGCCAAACTGCCGCCGATGCTCGGCTACCTGGCCGTCGGCGTGTTGATCGGACCGAACGCGATGGCCTTGGCGAAGGACTCGGCCGGGGTGCGCTACCTGGCCGAGTTCGGCGTCGTGTTCCTGATGTTCGTGATCGGCCTCGAATTCAACCTGCCCAAGCTCAAGAGCATGCAGCGGCTGGTGTTCGGTCTCGGCTTCAGCCAGGTCGCGTTGACCATGCTGGCCGCGGTGCTGGGCAATGTGGCGCTGGCCTGGGGCATGTCGCTGCTGGGGCGGCAGTGGGGCCTGGGTTGGCAAAGCGCGGTCGCGCTCGGCGGCGCGCTGGCGATGAGCAGCACCGCCATCGTCGTCAAGCTGATGGCCGAGCGGCTGGAGCTCGAAAGCGAATACGGCCGCCGCGTCATGGGCGTGCTGCTGTTCCAGGATCTGGCCGTGGTGCCCTTGCTGGTGTTGATCCCGGCGCTCGGCTCGTCGCCGAAGGAGTTGCTGACCGCACTGGCCTTCGCCGCCTTGAAAGCCGCGGTGCTGCTCACCGTGCTGCTGGTCGGCGGCCAGCGCGTGATGCGCTGGTGGCTCACGCTCGTGGCGCGGCGCAAGAGCGAAGAGCTGTTCGTGCTGAACCTGCTGCTGGTGACTCTCGGCCTGGCCTGGCTGACCGAACACGTCGGCCTGTCGCTCGCGCTCGGTGCGTTCGTCGCCGGCATGCTGATCGCCGAGACCGAATACAAGCACCAGGTCGAGACCGACATCCGGCCCTTCCACGACGTGCTGCTCGGCCTCTTCTTCATCACCATCGGCATGAAGCTCGACGCCGAGGCCGTGATCGATCAATGGTTCCTGGTTCTGTTGATGACGGTCGGGCCGGTGCTCTTCAAGTTCGTCATCGTTGCCGCGCTGGCCAGGGCCTTCGGCGCCACCACCGGCGTCGCGCTGCGCACCGGCCTGTACCTGGCGCAGGCGGGCGAGTTCGGCTTCGTGCTGCTGACACTCACCACGCAGGAGCAGTTGCTGCCCGCCCACCTGCAAAGTCCGGTGCTGGCGAGCATGGTGCTGTCGATGCTGGCCACGCCCTTCCTCATCCTGTACAGCAACCGCATCGTGATGAAGCTGTCGTCGAGCGACTGGCTGATGCAGTCTGTGGCGATGACGACGATCGCCAAACGTTCGATCAACACCGAGGCCCACATCATCATCGCCGGCTACGGCCGCAGCGGGCAGAACCTGGCGCGCCTGCTCGAAGGCGAGCGCATCCCCTACATGGCACTCGACCTTGACCCCGACCGCGTGCGCCAGGCGGCCGCCGCCGGCCAGAGCGTGGTGTTCGGCGATGCCGCGCGGCTGCAAAGCCTGATGGCTGCGGGCCTGGCGCGTGCCAGTGCAGTGGTGGTGAGCTACAACGACACCGCCTCGGCGCTGAAGATCCTGCGCCAGGTGCTGGCGCATGCGCCGAAGGTGCCGGTGATCGTGCGCACACTCGACGACAGCGACATCGAGAAGCTGCGCGCCGCCGGCGCCACCGAGGTGGTGCCCGAGATGATCGAAGGTTCGTTGATGCTGGCCAGCCATGCGCTGGCGCTCGTCGGGGTTCCGATGCGCCGCGTGATCCGCGTCGTGCAGGATCAGCGTGATGCACGCTACGGCCTGCTGCGCGGCTACTTCCACGGCGCCGACGACGACACCGCCGACGAGTTGCAAAGCAGCCGCCTGCTCAGCGTGACCCTGCCGGCGGCGGGCGCCTGCATCGGCCACCCGCTGGCCGACCAGGCCCTGCATGCGGTGGGGGTGACGGTGGTGTCGGTGCGGCGCGCCTCGGGCGTCATCACGAAACCGGACGACTCACTGCCGCTGGCGGCCGGCGACACGCTGGTCTTGTCGGGTTTGCCGGAGCCGTTGGCGCTGGCCGAGGGAAAGTTGCTGGGCCGAGCCTGATCAGGTGAACGGTACCTGACGCGACATGTTCGCGCGCATGCGCATGGCCATCACACCGCCGGCGGCGCGCAGCAGTTCGAGCGCCAGCGCTGGCGAGCGCTGCGAGAGTTCTTCCAGGCGTGGGCCGCGCAGCGCCCACACGCTGCACGGTGTCATGGCCTCGACATTCGCCATGCGCGGGCCGTCGCTGAACAAGCCCGGCTCACCAATCACCGAACCGGCGCGCAGGATCGCAATGCGGTTGCTGCCCGGCGGCCCACCGGTCACGAAGACCTGCAGTGTGCCCTGGGCCAGGAAATACATCGAGCGATCGGAGTCGCCCTGCTTGATGAGCAGATCGCCGGAGCGAATGTCGTGGCGCGTGAGGTAGGGCGCGACGGTGCGCCACTGGTCCAGGTTCAGCCGGGCGCGAAATGCGTCTTCGGCATTGAGCGTCTGTATCGCCTGCACCAGTTCATTGAGATCCATCATTGCTCCAACGCATGTGTCCGCAGTCAGACGCCACGGTAACGTCAATTATCAGTGGCGCATCGGCAGCCCACAACCGCGGCATGTAACGTCGGCGCCCTTTCGTCATCGCGCTCGGCCCGCCTGTCGGGTTGCACGGAGAACGCCGCGGGTCGTGGCAGAAGCACACCCCTGTTCACGGGTTACTGCACTTTGGCGCTCCTCGCAGAGGTGGAAATGCCCTATCTCCTGTGGAATACTGCACCGCTCGAACAAAGGCGTGCTTCGGTTTCAGCTCGTTACGCGGGTCTGCCGATGATCGCGTTGGGCCGCGGATCGGACAGTAGCGCCGGCCTTCCAGGCTTGCAAACCAACAACAGCGGCAACGCCCGCCACCAAGGAGAAGCTCTTGAAGATTTCCAAATTGTTCGTCATCAGCGTGATTGCCAGCGCCTGCGCGCCTGTCATGGCGCAAAGCGTCGGTGCTATCAAGGCCTCGGTGCTGAAGGCGATCACGGCAAATCCTGAAGTCACTTCCCGCTTCAACGCCTACCAGGCTTCGCAGGACGAAGGCCGTGTGGCCTCCGGCGCCTACTACCCGCGTCTGGACCTCAACGCCGAGGTCGGCAAGACCCGCGACACCATCACCGGCCGTGTGCCGTCCGAGAGCCAGAGCCTCGGCCGCACCGGCGTCTCGCTTACCGCCACGCAACTGCTGTGGGACGGCCTGGCCACCAGCGGTGAAGTCGAGCGCCTCGGCCACGCCCGGCTCACGCGCTACTTCGAATTCGTCGACGCGAGCGAGCAGACCGCCCTCGAGACCACCCGCGCCAACTTCGACGTGGTGCGCTACCGCCGCCTCGTGAAGCTGGCCGAAGACAACTACGTGCAGCACAAGTACGTGTCGACCCAGGTCGAGTCCCGCGCGCGTGCCGGCGTGGCCCGCGGGGTCGACCTGGAGCAGGTCGGCGCCCGGCTTGCGCTGGCCGACTCGAACCTCACCACCGAGCGCGCCAACCTGCACGATGTGTCGCAGCGTTACCTGCGCCTCGTCGGCGATGCGCCGGGCGCCGACACCAGCACCCCCGCCTTGCTGACAGCCGGGTTGCCGGCCGATTCGGCCACGGCGATGGGCAACGCCACCACGCGCAGCGCGGCCGTGGCCGCCGCGGTCGAGAACTACCGCTCCGTTCGCTCGCAATCCGAAGAGGTCAAGGGTCGCGGCTACCAGCCGCGCGTCGAAGC
Organism: Rhizobacter sp.; assembly: GCA_025361845.1. GTDB lineage: Bacteria > Pseudomonadota > Gammaproteobacteria > Burkholderiales > Burkholderiaceae_C > JANYJL01. The sequence continues at coordinate 7,580 of JANYJL010000130.1, read as the reverse complement.
GCGTGTGCGCGGTGGCGGCGGTCGGAACTACGACGGCGTGCAAGACCAGAAACGCGAGATCAACGGCGCGATCGTGCTGAACTGGAACCTCTTCAACGGCGGCTCCGACCAGGCCCGCGTGCGCCAGTACACCAACCTGATCAACCAGGCCGCCGACCTGCGCGACAAGGCCTGCCGTGACGCACGTCAGACGGCCGGCATCGCCTTCAACGATGTGGGCCGGCTGCAGGAACAGCAAGCCGCGCTCGAACGCAATGTCGCGGCGATCGAGAAGGCGCGTGACGCCTATCGCCAACAATTCGACATCGGCCAGCGTTCCCTGCTCGACCTGCTGAACGCGGAGAACGAGCTCTACACCGCCAAGCGCGCACTGGTGAACGCCGAACATGACCTGGGCACGGCCTACGCCCGTGCGCATTCAGCCGCGGGCACGCTGCTGCCGGCGCTGGGCCTGACACGCTACGACGCGGAGAACCAGCCGAAGGAAGTGGAATCCTGGGCCGCCGGCGAGGATGCCGCGGCGCGTTGCCCGATCGAAGCGATCAACCTCGCCTCGACCTCGAAGGCCGACCTCGATGCGCGCGCCCTGCAAATGGTCGGCGGCGCGCCGGCCGTGACGGTGCCGGTGGCACGTGTGGCGCCGGCTGCGGTGACTCCGCCGGCCGCACCGGTCACGCCGGCTGACTTTGCCCAACAGCGCCTGCAAGACTGGGCGGCGGCTTGGCGTGCCAAGGACGTGACCAAGTACATGGGCTTCTACAGCAAAGAGTTCCGCGCCTCCAAGAACGGTGGCCGTGATCGCTGGCTGGCCGACCGCAAACGCCTCGTCGGCAAGAAGGGCCCGATCGAGTTGGACCTGGCCAACATCGAGACTCAGACGCTCTCTCCGACCCGTGTCGAGACCGAGTTCGACCAGACCTACAAGTCCATCAACTTCGCCGACAAGATGCGCAAGGCCCTGTCGTGGCAGCTCATCGGCAAGGACTGGTACATCGTGCGCGAGAGCAACCGCTGAGGGGTTTGCTCGCGACATAAAAAAGCCACCCGGCCGGGCGGCTTTTTTTCGACCCAAGAATCAGCGGGGGCGCGCAGCCTGCGCCATCTGCACCGGCTGGCCCCGGTTGCCGAGCGCGACCAGCGCTGCTTCTTGGCCGGCATCGCCCCGCATGCGGTCCAGCACGCCGGTCCACTTGGCGACCATGCGGCCGATGGCGCGGCTGGAAACCACCGCCTCCGGCACCGCCGAGGCGTAGCTGCCGTCGGCCGCGAACTCGAACACGAGATGCAGGTCGTCGCGCTCGGACAGCGGAGCGATATGCGGCACAGCGTCCAGCACCAGCGGGTCGCGGTCACCGATGTTCTGGTAGTGCAGCACCACCACGTGCGTGCGCTTCGGGCGTGCCGTGGTGGCACCGAGCGCCTTGGCGTCGCCGGTGTAGAAGACGAAAGCCAGCCGCACGAGCTCGGGTGCGATGCCGGCTTCGAGCATCATGAAGTACTTGGCAATGGCGAAGTCTTCGCAGTCGCCCGCGCCACGGGCGACGAATTCAAGCGGCGTGTCCCAATGGTCCTCTTCGCCGGTCGTCTCGATGTCCGGGGCGTAACGGAAGCCGTTCATCACGAGGTTGATGTGCCCGGCGCGGTGCGAAGCCGGCAGGCTGTTGATGTAGGCCGCGAGCTGGCTCCATTGCGCACCACCGCGCACCGACGCTGGCACGGCCAGCGAGGTGACATTTGTGGGCACCTGACGTTGCTGCGCAGCGGCCGGGGCCAGCATGGCGAACGCGATCAAGGTGGCAAAGAGGTGGCTTTTCAAGAGAGTTCTCCGCGCAGCCACCGGTAATAGTCCGATGGGTGCGTGAGAAGAATCTTCTCGGTTGGGTCCGCGCCGTGCCTGCCGGTTTTTTGGCGGCGAGTTGCAATTCACGGCAACTTCGCACGGCCTCACGACTCACGTTGCTTCGGGCCTTGAATTCCTGGCTTTGTTGAAAACTGTGTCGGGGGTGCCCAGTTTCGACACCTCTCGCACCCGCATCGCCAGACGTTTTTCGTCACCCACCGAATCCAGCAGGCATGAAAAAAGCCGGCGCCTCTTCGCGAGGACGCCGGCTGTGCCGGATGGCACGCTGAGTCAGATCAGGGTCCGTCGGCGATCAGCTTGCCGCGGTTGAGCAGCTCCTGAATGATCTGCGCATCGCTGGCCGTGGCGGCCAGGCTCAGCGAGCTGCGTATGTCCACGCCTTGCAGCACGATGCGCTGGTCTTCGCTGCCCGCCGCATAAGTGCCGCCGGCAAACTGCCCACCCGAGCTCACACGGATTTCGGTGTTGCCGCCGATGACGTTGAAGTCCAGGAAGTTCTGCAGGTTGCCCACCGTGCCGTTCGGGTGGGTCGCATCGACCGCGCCCTTGAGCTCGCCGACCAGCAGATCGCGCAGATCGAGCACATCGCCACTGGCGCTCACCGCCGCCGGGTTGAAGTCGGTGATCGTGTCGACTGGTCGCGCGGCTGCCGTGCCGGCGTCGCCGAGACTCCAGGCGAACACGTCGACACCGGCGCCGCCGGTCAGCGTGTCGGAGCCCGCGCCGCCACGCAAGCGGTCGGCCCCGTCGCCGCCGTTCAGCACGTCGTTCCCGGCACCGCCTGAGAGGTAGTCGTTGCCTAAGCCGCCCGACAAGTTGTCGTTGCCTGCGCCGCCCAGCAACTGGTCGTCGCCCGCATTGCCGCTGAGGGTGTCGTCACCCGCCAGGCCCATGATGAAGTCGGGCCCCGCTGTGCCAGCCAGCGTGTCGGCATTGGCCGTGCCGACCGTGGTCGACACATGGCTGACGTTGACCGTCACCGACGAGCCGACGGTGTCGCCATCCCGATCGGTCAGCACGTAGTTGAAGCTCTCGGTGATGGCCGCGGGCACCGTGGCCGGCGACTCGTAACGGTAGTCGCCACCGTCCATGTCGACGATGAAGCGGCCGCCCGCGGCGGTGGTCACCGTCAGCGTGTCCGTCGTCGTGTCGAAAACACCATGGTTCGTGCCGCCCGTGGGCGTGATCGAGCCGCCCGCCGCCGGGCTGTAGGTGTAGGTCGTGCCCTCGATGGTGAGGGAGAGCACGAAGCCAGGCGCATCGGCCCCGAGCCCACCGGTCGCCGAGATCAGATCACCCCCGAGCAGGTTGCCGCTGATGTTGTTGGTGACCGTCGTCGCCAAGGCCGAGTCGAGCTGCGCGAAGCTGGTCACCACCAGGCCATTGGAGTTGGTGCCTTGCTGGCCGTCGTAGGCGATCGGGTCGAGCGGCGTGCTCGGTGCGCTCGCGCCGAAGCCGATCGCAAACGCTTTGATCTGGTTCGCATTGAGGAAGTTGAGCCAGAGCGTTTCTTCGGCAGACTGGATGCCGATGTCGGCCGCTGAGCTGTTGGTCGGCGGCGTGCCCGGGCTCTGCCCCGGTGGCACCAGTTGCGATGTGGTGCCCGAACCGAGCGTGGGCGCGCCATCGGAGAAGAAGTAGCCGACGTTCTGGCCGCCGGCCAGCTTGCCGGCGCTCGAGAAGGCCGTGATCGTGTCGCCCAGCGCTTCGTCGTAGTTGGTGCCGCCATTGGCCGCCAGCGCAGCGAGTTGTGCCTTGGCCGTGGCCACGTCGGTCCAGACCGCGCCGACCGCATTCGCGTTGGTCGAGAACGTGACCAGCCGCACCCGCACGTCACCGAAGGCGTCGTACTTGTCGAGCAGGGTGTCGATCGACTGGATGGCGCTTTGCAAGCGCGTCAAGCCGCCCACGCCGTCGGTGGTGCTCATCGAGCCGGAGATGTCGAGCGTGATCAGCAGGTTGGTATCGAGCACGGCGGCATCGCGTGTCTGCGGGGCCACCGGTGCGGGTGCATCGTCTTCCACCGTCAGCGCGAGCGTGCCGGTCCCGGTGCTGGTGCCGTTGCCGGCCTTCACACCGAAGTTCAGGGCCAGCACGTCTTCGCTGTTCTTCACCGGGTGGTCGATCGGCGCGAGCAGGGTGAAGGTGTAGGCGCCGCTGTTGTTGATCGACAGCGTGGCGACCTGCACACCACCCGCACTGCCAGTGAGCGTTTGCGTGCCGCTGCCCGTCCAGGTGACGGCCACGCCGCCGGCGGTGATCACCGTGGTGGGTGCCGTCAGCGTCCAGGTGGTGGCCGCACCGCCGGGGCCGCTGGCGCTCAGCGTGCCGGCGGCGCTGGTGGCGTCGGTGGTGTCGGCCGGGCTGCCGGTGTTGTCCTTCACACCGCCGGGCAGGCCTTCTTCGGAGGTGGCGGTGGCACTGCCCGGGTTCACGACGATGACGAGGGCCGTATCGATCGTGATGGCGAAGGGATCGCTCGCGCCGCTCGGGTTGCCGGCCGCGTCGCTCGCGGTGGCGGTGAAGTTGTGCGCGCCGCCGGCCAGGGCGGTGCTGACCGCGAGCGTCCAGATGCCGGTGTCTGCGTTGGCCGTGGCCGTGCCGATCAGCGTGCCGCCGTCGTACACCTTGACGGTGGCGCCCTTCTCGGCCGTGCCGCTGATGCGGGGCTGGGTGTCGTCGGTCTTGCCGCCGTTGGGTACGGGGCCGGTGCTGGCGCCGACATCGTCGAACACCTCGGTGATGAACGGCTTGGTCGGTGCCTGCGTGTCGATGACGACGTCGTAGGTGTTGGACGGCAGTGATTCGTTGCCCGCCTTGTCGACCTCGATGGCCGTGAAGTGGTGCAGGCCCTCGGCCAGCGTCGTGGTCGGCGTCAGGCTCCAGGTGCCGTCGGGCTTGACGGTGACCGTGCCCAGCACCGCGGCACCGTCGAGCACGCGGAGGGTGTCGCCCGCCGTGCCGGTGCCGACGATGGTCGGCGTGGTGTCGTCGGTCGGTGCGCCGTTGGCCACCGGGTCCTGCTTGCTGCCCACGTCGTCGGTCACTGTGGTGATGACGGGCGCGTTCGGCTTCAAGGTATCGATCAGCAGGCTGTAGGTGTTGCTCAGGTTGCTCGGGTTGCCGGTCGCGCCGGTGGCCACGGCGACGAAGTCGTAGGTCTTCTCGCCCAGCAGCGGGCTGGGCGTCAGGCTCCAGTGGCCGGCCGAATCGGCCACCGCGATGCCAAGGCTCACGTTGGCCGCACCCGGCACCTTGTAGAACACCTCCACCTTGTCGCCCGCACGCGCCGTGCCTTCGAGTGTGGGTGTCCTGTCGTTGGTGGCGCCACCGCTGGCGACCGAGCCGGTCTGCGGTGCGAAGTCGTCGAGTGCATTGGTGATGACGGGGTCGACCACCGCGCTGGTATCGACCGTGAACGGGATCGCGGCGGTCGGTGCGGTGGTGTTGCCCGCGGCATCGGTGCCCGTGGCGGTGATGCTGTGCAGGCCATCGGCCAGCGGCGTGGTGGGCGTCAGTGACCAGGTGCCATCCGCACCCACCGTGGTGGTGCCGATGGGCTGGTTGCCATCGGACACATGCACGGTGGCACCGGGCTCGCCGGTGCCCTTCAGTGTCGGTGTCGCATCGTCGGTCTTGCTGCCGGGGGTGATGACGCCCTTCGTCGCGCCCACGTCGTCGTTCGCAGTGTCGAGCGTCAGCGCCGGTGCGTGGGTGTCGATGGTGAAGGGGAACACGCCGGTCGGCAGGCTCTCGACCAGGGCGGCACTGACGGCGGTGGCGGTGATGTTGTGCAGGCCTTCGGCCAGCGCGGGGGCCGGCGTGAAGTGCCAGTCGCCCTTCGCGTCGGACGCGGTGCTGCCCAGCAGCGTGAGGCCGTCGTAGAGCTTGATCGTGAGGTTCGGGCCGGCCGTGCCCACCACGGTCGGCGTGGTGTCGTCGGTCGTGCCGTTCTTCTGGATCGGGGTCTGGATCGCGCCGAAGTCGTCGTCGATGCGCGTGATGGCCGGGGCCACCGGGCCGTTCGAGTCGACGTTGATCGGGTACGCATCGCTCGGCACGCTCGGGTTGCCGGCGGGGTCGGTGGCCACGGCCGTCAGGTTGCGCAGCCCGTTCAGCAGCGGCGCGGCCGGGGTCAGGGTCCACAGGCCGTTCGCATCGGCGGTGGTGGTGCCGATCAGCACCGCGCCGTCGTACACATCGACCGTCGCGCCCTTCTCGGCGGTGCCGCTGATCTTCGGCTGCGTGTCGTCGGTGAAGTCGTTCTTCTTCAGCTCGCCCTTGAAGGCGCCCACGTCGTCGAAGACGCTGGTGATGACGGGTTGGCCAGGTGCCAGCGTGTCGATGACGACGCCGTAGAGGTTCGATTCCACGGACTCGTTGCCCGCCTTGTCGATCTCGACGGCCTTGAAGTCGTGCCGGCCGTCGAGCAGGGTCGTGGTGGGCGTGAGGCTCCAGCTTCCGTCGGCCTTGACGGTCGTCGTGCCGAGCACGGCCGCGCCGTCCAGCACGCGGATGGTGTCGCCGGCGATGCCGGTGCCGATGAGGGTGGGCGTGGTGTCGTCGGTCGACGCGCCGTTGGCCACCGGGCCCTTGAGGGCGCCCACGTCGTCGGCCACGGTGGTGATGACGGGCGCGTTCGGCCGCACCGTATCGATCAACAGGCTGTAGGGGTTGCTCGGGCTGCTCGGGTTACCGGTCGCGGCGGTGGCCACAGCAGTGAACTCATAGGTTCTGTCTGTCAACTCGGCGATCGGGGTCAGCGACCAATGGCCGCTGGGATCGGCCGTGGTGGTGCCCAGCTTCACGGAGTTGCCTGCGGTGTCGGTGTAGAACACCTCGACCTTGTCGCCGGCGCGGGCCGTGCCTTCGAGCGTGGGCTTCGTGTCGTTGGTGGCGCCGCCATTGGCGACCACACCCGTCTGCGGGGCCACGTCGTCGAGGGCGCGCGTGATGACGGGTTCGACCACCGCGCTGGTGTCGACCGTGAACGTGATCGGCCCTTGCGGCGCAGTCGTGTTGCCCGCCGCATCGGTGCCGGTGGCGGTGATGCTGTGCGGGCCATCGGCCAGCGGGGTGGTGGGCGTCAATGCCCACTTGCCATCCGGGCCGACGGTGGTGGTGCCTATAAGCGTGGTGCCATCGAACACCTTGACGGTCGCGCCGGGCTCGCCAGTGCCCTTCAGCGTGGGCGTCGCATCGTCGGTGATGCTCTTGGATGCGATGACACCTTGGGCCGTGCCCACATCATCGTTGGCACTGTCGAGCGTCAGCGCGGGGGCGTGCGTGTCGATGGTGAACGGGAACACGCCCGTCGGCGCGCTCTCGACCAGGGCCGCGCTGACGGCGGTAGCGGTGATGTTGTGCAGGCCGTCGATCAACGCCACGGCTGGCGTGAAGTGCCAATCGCCGTTGTTGTCGGACGTGGTGGTGCCGAGCAGCGTGAGGCCGTCGTAGAGCTTGATCGTGAGGTTCGGGCCGGCCGTGCCCACCACGGTCGGCGTCGTGTCGTCGGTGCTGCCGCCCTTCTGGACCGGGTCTTGAATGGGGCCGACGTTGTCGTCGATGCGCGTGATGGCCGGCGCCACCGGGCCGTTCGAGTCGACATTGATCGGGTACGCATCGCTCGGCACGCTCGGGTTGCCGGCCGCGTCGGTGGCCACCGCCGTCAGCGAGCGCAAGCCGTTGAGCAAGGGCGCCGCGGGAGTGAGGGTCCACA
>JANYJL010000121.1 GCA_025361845.1 Rhizobacter sp. | reverse complement strand
GGCCGCCCTGCGCGAGGCCGTCGACCGGGACGCTCTCGAGATTCACTACCAGCCTTTCGCCAATTTGCAGACCAATCAGATCAGTGGGTTCGAGGCCTTGTGTCGTTGGAACGATCCGCAACGCGGATTCGTGCCACCGAGCACCTTCATCCCTTTGGCCGAAGAAATCGGACTGATCGATCTCATCGGTGAACGGATACTCAAGCGCGCCTGTGCGGAGGCCGCAACTTGGCCGCGGAATATCACGGTCGCCGTGAATGTGTCTCCTGCGCAGTTCAAGAGCGGCCACTTGTTCAGTGTGGTCGAGGATGCCCTTGCCGCCTCCGGGCTGTCGCCGAATCGGCTGGAGCTGGAAGTCACGGAATCCATATTTCTCCAGGACAGCGAGTCGAATTGCGCGCTGATGAGCCGTCTCGGAGAGCTTGGCGTCGGGATATCGCTGGACGATTTTGGAACGGGTTATTCCAGTCTGAGCTATCTGCGCAGCTTCAGCTTCAGCAAGATCAAGATCGACAGATCCTTCATCAGCGATCTTTCGACAAGTGCAAGCAGCGTAGCCATCGTGCGGGCTGTCTGCGGATTGGCGCGCAGCTTCGGCGCAACGACCACGGCCGAAGGCGTCGAGACCGATGGGCAACTTGCGCAACTCAGGCTGGAGGGATGCACCGACATGCAGGGCTATTTCCTCAGCAGGCCCATGCCTGTGGGCGAAATCCCCGCCCTGCTGGCGCGCATCCTCCCCTTGTCGGAATAGCGGACTGATTTCCGCGTCGACTGCGAACTCGCAGTCGCAGCAGCGCGCGCTCGCGCCTGTCAGTGCAGCTTGATGCCGAGCTCGACGTCTCCGGCAGGGGTCTCAAGCATGTAGATACCGGCGCCGGCAAAGAAACCGACTTCGCCCCAGGCGGTCGTCGCCATGCCGGTCCATGGATCGTTGGCGGCGAAGGTCGTGTTGAGGCTCACCGGCAGCCAGTCGATCTGCGAGATGGCGATGTCGCTGCCGCTCGCCGAGAACAGAAACGAATGCCCCGAGGCGGTAGCGGCGATCCAGGTACCGTCGGTCATGGTCGACGTCATGGCCACCTGCTGGCCACCGACGAGCAGGCCGATGCCGAATCCGCCGGCGCGCCGATCCTTCAGGTCGACGATGAGCACGTTCTGCCCCGGGGAGTTGAAGCCGATGGCCGTGCCAATGTCGATGCCGTCATTGCTCTTCAGCCGCCACAGGCCGCTGCCGCGTGACTCGAGCGTGCCGTTGGCGGCCGTGCCGGTGCAGGCACCGGCGGCGATGTTGCCGTCGCGGCAGGAGCTCCACGTGCCGGCAGCCCCGATGCGAAACGTGCCGTGCGACACCGGACACACACCCGACGCGCAGCCGCGCTGTACGTAGTTGTAGTCGGCTGCGAGCGCTGCGATCGTCGTCGCCGGGTTCTTGAGGCCGATGATCGGCGTCGTGACGAGGCCTGCGCCGAAGCGCTCGCGAACGGCGCCGAGCAGCAGCCCATTGGGCAGGATGATCACGCGCGCGTCGGGCGCGCCAGACGGCGTGTACGAGCCATCGGCATTGCCCTTCAGCGTACCGTTGCCAGTGACGCCGGCAAGCCCGAACTGGCTCTCGGTGATCGTGTAGGTGTATGTGAGGTTTGTGGTGTCGACCTTGTAGTCGATCAGCTCGCCGGCCATCGCGACAGATTGGTAGCGCGCGGTGTCGTCGCTACCGCCGCCGCAGGACGCGAGAAGCGCGACGGCCAGCCCTGCGGACAGAAACCGGAGTCGCCGGATGGCCCAGATTGGCGTGGCGGGAAACCAAATGTTCATGGGAATCGCATCCAACCGAAGCGAGATGTCGGTGTCCGATCAGGTTAGCTCCTGCTGCGCCGCGAGGCGGCCGAAAATGAGGGTGGATTCCGGTTCATCTTGACTCGGCTCACCAGCTCAAGTCACCGGCGCCGGGTTGAACAGCACCAGCGCGTTGTGCAGCTTCCACTGTTCGGCCCAGGTCTTCTTGCGGCCACTCGCCACATCGAGCATCAGGCGGAACAGCTCCCAGCCCACGTCTTCGATCGACGCCGAGCCGTCGGCGATGCTGCCGGCGTTCACGTCCATCAGGTCGTTCCAGCGCCGCGCCAGATCACTGCGGGTGGCCACCTTGATGACGGGCACAGCGGCCAAGCCATACGGCGTGCCGCGGCCGGTGGTGAACACATGCAGGTTCATGCCGGCCGCCAGTTGCAGGGTGCCGCAGATGAAATCGCTGGCGGGCGTGGCGGCGAAGGTGAGGCCCTTGGCCTTCAGCTTCTCGCCGGGCGAGATCACGTTCGAGATCGGCGCCGAACCGCTCTTGACGATCGAGCCCATCGCCTTCTCGACGATGTTCGAGAGGCCGCCCTTCTTGTTGCCCGGCGTGGTGTTGGCACTGCGGTCGACCTTGCCGCGTTGCAGGTAGGCGTCGTACCAGGCCATCTCCTCGATCATGCGTTGAGCCACCGCGGGCGTGGTGGCGCGCGAGGTGAGCTGGTCGATGCCATCGCGCACTTCGGTGGTTTCGCTGAACATCACGCTCGCGCCAGCGCGCACCAGCAGGTCGGTGCAGAAGCCCACCGCCGGGTTGGCGGTGACACCGCTGAAGGCATCGCTGCCACCACACTGCACGCCGACCACCAGTTCACTCGCCGGCACGGTTTCCCGCACACGTGCGTTCAGGCGCTCCAGGTGCAGTTGCGCCGCGCTCATGATCGAATCGATCATCGACATGAAACCGACGTGCGCATCGTCCTGCAGGCAGACCACGTCGAGCGGCGTGTCGGCACTCGCGCCGACATCGGCCACGTTGCGTTCGTCGACGATCGCGAAGCTGCCCGGCGGCAGCAAGCGTTCGGGTTGCAGCTTCTCGCAACCCAGGCTCACCACCATCACCTCGCCGCCGAAGTTCGGGTTCAGGCTGATGTTGCGCAGCGTGCGGATCGGGATCTCGGCGCCCGGTGCGTCGATGGCGACACCGCAGCCGTAGGTGTGCTCCAGCCCGACCACGTCATCGACGTTCGGGAAGCGCGGCAGCAGCTCGGCCTTGATGCGTTGCACCGCGAAATCGACGACGCCGGCGACACACTGCACCGTCGTCGTGATGGCGAGGATGTTGCGCGTGCCCACCGAACCATCGGCATTGCGAAAGCCTTCGAAGCTGTAGCCCTCGAGCGCGGGCAGTGAAGGCGGCTTGACGGTGGCGATGGGCAGGTTGTCGAGCCCGCGCGCATCGGGCATCTTCAGCAAACGTTCATGCACCCAGCTGCCGGCCGGAATGTCCTTCAGCGCATAGCCGATCGGGATGCCGTAGCGCAGCACCGGCGCATCGGCTTTCAGATCGATCAAGGCCACCTTGTGACCCTGCGGCACACGGTCGCACAGGGTCAGGCCCGAGGGCAGCACGGTGCCCGGCGGCAAGCCGCCGTCGTTGGCGACGATCGCGACGTTGTCGCGCTCGTGCATGCGGATCGTCAGCGGGGCCAGGGCGGTGGTGGCAGGGGTCGTCATGGTTCCTCGATTCAGAATGAAAGGTAGCGCTACCAAATTGGCCGCAAATGATACCGCCATCTGTTTCGCCGTTCAAGATGTGGGACCGACGAAACGGTCCGGTTCAGGTGCTCTGGCGATCGACGATCGAGAAGCCGATGTCGACGACGCGTGGGTCCACTTGGCGGCCCTCCGCGCGGTCCACGATGAACTGCGCCGCCTGCCGGCCGATCGCTGCGCCATTGATGTGCACCGTGGTGAGCGCCGGGTGCAGGTCAGCCGCAAAGTCGAGGTCGCCGAAGCCGACCACGGCCAGTTGCGCGGGCACCTGGATGCCCAGGGCATGGGCCTCGGTCATGACACCCAGCGCCAGCAGATCGGAGCTGCAAAAGATTGTGTCCACGTAGTCACGGTCGCGCACCAACTGGGCCAGCGCACCGCGCCCGCTGCGCAGCGTGGTCGGGGCCGGCACCACGACGAGCCGCACCGCCGGCAAACCCAGTTCCTGCGCGGCCGCCCGGAACGCATCGAGCCGACGCTTGGCGCGTTCGTCATCACCGGCAACGACAGCGAACTTGCGCCGTCCTTTCTGGTACAGGAACTTCGCCACCGCCTGCCCCACTGCAACGTGCGAGAAGCCGACCAGCATGTCGATCGGCGTGGGCGTCAGATCCCAGGTCTCGACCACCGGAATGCCCGACGCCAGCAGGCGCCGCCGCCCTTCGGGCGAATGCATGATGCCGGTCAGCACGATGCCGTCGGGCCGGCGGCCGATGATGGCCTCCAGCAGCGCGTCTTCACGCGTACCGGCGTAGCCCGCCTGCCCCAGCATCACCTGGTAGCCCTGCTCGGCCAGCGCCTCGGTGAGCGACTGCACGGTCTCCAGGAACACCGGCCCCAGGATCGTCGGCACGACCGCCGCCACAAGGCGGCTGCGGGTCGATGCCAGCCCACCGGCGAGCAGGTTGGGCACGTAGCCGGTGCGGGCGATGGCGTCCCCGACCTTCTTCAGCACCTCGGCCGACACCCGCTTGGGCGTATTCACCGCACGCGACGCCGTGATGGGCGCGACACCCGCCAGCTTGGCCACATCGTGCAAGGTGACGGCGCCGCTGCCGCGCCGGCTGCGGCGGGGTGCGGCGTCCTGGGTCATGGTGCATTCTAGACGCGTGACAGCGCTACCGGCGTGGCCTGATATGCACGGAGGCAGCCGAACACGCCGAACACGGCGAGCAGCGCGTGCACGGCGGTCAAGGCAACCGGGCCGTAGCGATCCATCGCGACCCCGAGCCCGAGCACCGCCACCGCAGTGAGCGCGGCAGCGAGCACCGGTGCCGGGGTCGGGCCGGCATGTGCGTTGGCAGCGAGGCGCGGTCGTTTCAGCATCGCCGACCACGCCAGGCTCCAGGCCACGCCATGCATCAGCGACGCGGCCAGCAGCGCCGAGAGGCCCGCCATCAGCAAGGCCGCGCCGCCGAGTGCCAGCACCATGCCAACGGCCAGCGCGGGGCGGCGTGCCGGCGCCGCGCCACTCAGGCAGGCCGCCGGCAGCAGCATCGCGCCGAGGTGCAAGGCCGTGCCGAGCGCGGCGGGCCAGCGCAGCGCGCCGCACCAGTCGGCCATGACAGGCAGGCTGGCCATCATCGGCAGCATGCCGAGTGCGGCGGCGGCCAGCGGCCACTGGGCCGGGTGGCGCCAGAGTTCGGGCGTCAGAAGGGGAAGCGAACAATCGAACAGGCCCGAACGGCAACCGCCCTGCGCATTCATGCGCGCAGGCAACAGGGCCGCGAGCAGGAATGCGGCAGCCAGCAAGGTGAACCCGAGCGGGGCCGCGTTGGATCGCAGCGCATCGAGATCGCCCACCAGTGCCCAGGCGAGCACAGCACCGGCCAGGGCGGGCGCGATGGGCGCCGGCGGCTTGCGCTGCTGGACGCCGCGCAGCGCGCGGACCGTGAACGAGGCCGCCACCACCAGCGCGGCCCAGGCCACGGCCACGGCCAGCACCGCGGCCCCTGCCTGGCGCGGCGCCAGCAAGGCTGCAGCGGCGAACACGCCAGCCAGCATCAAGAGGAAGCGCAGCGACGCGGCCGACCAACGGCGCGCGCCGGCCAGTGTCAGCAGGCCACCGATCGAGAGCAGCCAGAGCGCGACCGGCCCTTGCCCCGCGGCGAAGGCGCCGAGCTGCTGGCGGCCGAGCGCACCCAGCGCCAGCCAGCCGCCGAGCAGCAGGGCCCAGGCGATGGCGCGCGCGAGCCACAGGCGTTGCGCAGCGAGGCGCGCAGGCGGGATGTCGTGGTCGCGCATGGCGGGTCTTCAGGCCGCCGCGTAGCCGTGCACACGGTCACTGCCGCTGGCCGCGTGCACGCTGGCGTTGAAGGAAACGATCAGGCGATCGAGCGCGCCGTCGTAAGGCAGCGCCTGGTGCGACAACCACGACGGGAACAGCACGAGCTGCCCCGGCACCGGCGCCACCTCGACCTGCGGCGGTTGCAGGTAGGCATTGCCCAGGTCGACGTGCGCACCCGCGAGATGGTTGAACGAAGGCCCATAGAAACGCGTCACGCCATTGCGCGCGCCGTGGGTGGTGTGGGCCTCGCGCTGTTCCGCTGCATCGACCTGCACGCAGTACACCCCCGACCACGAGCAGTTGCCGTGTGTGTGCACCTCGTGGAAGGCGCCGCGGTTGCTGGCCTGGAACCACAGGCCTTCGATAGCGATGCGCAGATCCACGCCGCTGCCGGGCCAGGCCGCGCGGTTGGCCTGGCTCACCGTGTCGCGCAGGCTTTCGACCAGGAAGCGCACGAAGGTCTGCCACTCGGGCAGTTGCACACGGTGCAGCAGGTCGTCGTCGCTCGCGAAGAAGGCACCGCCCGGCGGCTCGCCACGGGCATGGCTCTGCGTCGCGCGCAAGGCGCCGAACACACGCACGAGCAGAGGGTTCAGTTGCTCGGCGCCGGCATGCCGGTGCACACCCAGCGGCGTGGGCCAGAGCGCATGAAATCCCGCCGCCAGCGCCATCGCTCAGGCCGCCGGAACAGCCAGCCCCGCGGGCCAATGCAGGCGGTGGCCGGTGTCGCGCTCGAAGCGGGCGAGGTCTTCTTCGGTGTCGACGTCGACACGAAAGCGCCGGTTGTCGGTGACGAAGTGGGCCACCTCCTGCGGGTGCGCCGCACGCCATTGCCGGCAGCCCACATTGGCGTCGCCGGCGAGGATCTGCTCGCGCACCTCGGCGCTGAAGACGACCGGGTTGCCGGGTTCGCCGCCGACCATCGGCACCAGCACCGAGGTTCCTTCGGCGCGCTTCTTGTAGGCGCTGATGACGCTGGTGATGTCCTGCGCGTTGATGAGCGGCTGGTCGGCCAGCGCGACCAGCACCGCGTCGAGCTTGCCGGCCAGCGCGGCGAGGCCGACACGCAGCGACGAGACCTGGCCGTCCTGCGGGCGCGGGTTGCGCACGAGCGTGACGGGGAACTGCTGCACCACGGGTTCGATGACATCGGCGTGGTGGCCGAGCACCACCACGACCTCGTCGACACCGGCACCGGACAGCGCGATCAGTTGCCGGCGGATCAGCGGCACGCCGCCGAGTTCGAGCAGGCACTTCGGCCGGGCCCCCATGCGTGCGCCTTCGCCCGCGGCGAGCAGCACCGCGCCGACCACGAGCCGGCTGTGGAGACCACCCCCGCCTTTGAGGATGCAGCCCATCTCAACCCCCGCAGCAAGAGCGGGGCGCCGCAGCGGCCACGCCCGCGATCTCGGGCAGGGCGATCGGCGGCGTCACGGGCGGCGCGGCCAGCACGCTCATCGTCGGCACCGCAGCCCCTTGACGCCGCGCCGCGACCACAGCCACCAGCACCGACAGCGCCACCTCTTCCGGCGTGTGCGCACCGATCGGGTGCCCGGCCGGAGCGACGATGGCGGCGACCGCTGCCGCATCCTGCCCGGCCGCGACGAGCGCCGACTTCAGCACCTCGGCCTTGCGCGCACTCGCCACCATCCACACCTGGCGCGCCCCGATCGCCAGGGCCGCGCGCAGGCCCTGCACATCGCGCCGGCCCTGCGTGGCGACGACGACGAAGCTGCCGGGGACGACCCGCTGCGCGACCGCGGCCGCATCGTCTTCGGCGATCAGATTCAAGCCGGCTGCAAAACGATCGGCACTCGCGCCGTGCGCGATCACGCTGACCTGCAGACCGACACGCGGCGCCAGATCGGCCAGCGCCACCGCCACCGGCGAATCGCCGATCACCGTGAGGCGCGCGCGGGGCAGCACCGGGTCGACGAAGAGTTCGAGCGTTCCGCCGGAATGGCAGGCCATGCCGAACTCGAGCACATCGTCGAGTTCGCGCACCGCACCGCCCTCGCCCGCCTCCGCATCGGGGGCGATGCGGATCATCCGCGCACGTCCATCGGCCAAGGCAAGGCGCACGGTGCGCAAGACCGCGGGTTGCGCGCAGCCGCCGCCGATCCAGCCCTGAACAAAGCCATCGGCGCCGACGACGGCCTTGTCGCCGGGCCGCGCCGACGCGGGCGCCTGCACCCGCAACACACTGACGAGGGCGAAGGGCTGGTCCTGCTGCTGCAGTCGCTGGGCGGTGGCCAGCACGTCGAGGGCGGTGGATGCGGTCATGGTGAACTCCTCTGAACGGTTCAATGCAGCAAGGGCGCGGCCAAGGCCAGGTCGCGCAAGCTGTGCAGGCGCACGTAACGCTCGATCAGGCCGCGGCAGGCCTGCATCGATTGCGAAGCCGGCGGCTGCTCGGTCGGGTGGAACCAGGTGATGCGCGCGCCGCGCCCGCGCACCCGTTGCAGTTGTTCGGCGAGGGCCAGCGGCGGATCGGCATCGAAGCCGTCCGACAGGATCCACACCCGGCTGCTGCGGCCGAGCTGCGCGCGTGCGTGCACACCGACAAAATCGGCCACGCTGGTGGCGATGCGCGTGCCGCCACCGAAGCCGGCGGTGACGGCGTTGACCTTCTCCTGCACCGCCGCCGAATCGCGTTGCAGCAGCGGCGTGACCTCGGCCAGCCGCGTGTGGAAGACGAACACACGCGCGCCGGCCGCGCCGACGAAGGCGCGCGCGATGCGCAGGAAAAGTTGCGCGTGGGTTTCCATCGAGCGGCTCACATCGACCAGCACGAACAGGCGCGGCCGTTCGCGCCGCGGCGTGCGCCAGGCTGGGTGCACCGGCACGCCGCCGGTGCGCAGGCTGGCGCGCAAGGTGCGGCGCACATCGAGGCGGCGGCCCAGTGTGTCGTCGCGCCAGCGGCGTGTGAGTCGGCGGCGCAGTTGGTCGGCGATGCGTTCGGCCAGGCGCTCGAGCGTGCTCAGGTCTTGTGGCAACCACTGCGACAGCGCGCGGTCGTGCAGGGCTTCGGTGCGGCTCGCACCGCCTTGCGCTTGCGAGCCTGCGGCCTCGTCGTTCACTGTGGCGGTGTCGTCGAGGGCCGCGTCCATCGGCGCCTGGCGCGAGGTCGGTGGCTGCGAGTTGCCGTCCATCGCATCGTGCAGCGATTGCACGACTTGCCGCAGATCGCGCGCGGGCCGCGTCTGACCGCTCACCCTCACCTGGCCTGTCACGCGCTGCGGATGCCAGTAGCGTTCGAACAGTTCGGGCCAGCGCCGCCAGGCCTGCGCGTCGTGGCAGGCAATCGCACGCCAGGCGGCTTCGATGCTGCGCAGGCGCCGCAGCGGCACCGCCTGCGCAGCCTGGACCATGGCCTGCTGTTCGGCGATGCCGACGGACAAGCCGTGGTCGCGCAGCAGCGCGGCGAAGCCAGCGATGGCCGCGAGCGGTTGTGCGGCGGGCGTCGTCGTCAACATCGCCGTCCCCTCACCCGCCCGAGGCGGCGGCAGACTGTGGCGCCTTCTCCGCCACACCCACGCTGCGCCGGCCTTCGCACAACTGGCGCACGCGGTCGGGGCCGATCTGGAAACGATCGTCGCGAGTCTTGAGCAGGCAGCCGAGCGTCCCCATCAGTCCGTCCGGGTCTTCCGGCAGCTCGGTGAAACGCAGCTTGTGCAGCGCGCGCACCCAATCGAGCGTTTCGGCCACGCCGGGTGTCTTGCCGAGGTCTTCGCGGCGCAGGCGCTGCACGAAGGCGACCGCCTGATCGATCAGCGTCGCCTCGGCTTCGGGCAGCGTGGCGCGCACGATCGCGATCTCGCGCGCGAGCGTCGGGTAGTCGAGCCAGTGGTAGAGGCAGCGGCGGCGCAGCGCATCGCTCAACTCGCGTGTGCCATTGCTCGTCAACAGCACCTGCGGGATGTGCCGCGCGGTCAGCGTGCCGAGTTCAGGCACGGTGATCTGGTAGTCGGACAGCACTTCGAGCAGGAAGGCCTCGAAGGCCTCGTCGGCGCGGTCGACTTCGTCGATCAGCAGCACACACGGTTGTTCGCTCGCGATGGCTTGCAGCAGCGGCCGCTCCAGCAGGTACTCGCGCGTGAACAGGTCGGTCTCGCGCAGGCGCTCGGCGGCGCTCGCATCGGCGGTTTCATGCAGGCGGATTGCGAGCAGCTGGCGGCCGTAGTTCCATTCGTACGCGGCTTGCGAGAGGTCGATGCCTTCGTGGCATTGCAGCCGCACCAGACGCCTTCCGCGTGCCCGCGCCATCGCCAGCGCGAGAGCCGTCTTGCCGACACCGGCGTCGCCCTCGACGAGCAACGGCCGCGCCAGTTCATCGGCCAGCCAGAGCGTCGTCGCGAGGCCCTCGTCGGCGATGTAGCCGGCGAGTTGAAGCTGCTCGCGCAAGGCCTGGTCGTCCATCGCCGAACCCTAGGCGCGCTTGCCGAACAGCCCGCCGAACCAGCCCTTGATCAGCGCCCACGCAATCGCCAGGGCATTGAGTTCACGGGTGGCTTGCGGTGCGGCAACCACCGGCTTCGCTGCTGTTGCTACGGCGGCTGGCGCTGAGGCCGCGTCGCTCGCGACCGCAACAGCAGACGCCGCCACCGGCACCGCCGCCGCCGCGATGCGGAAGTTGTCGGCGAACTGGCCGAGGATCATGTCCGACACCTGCACCATCATGCGGCCGCCGAACTGCGCGAACTTGCCGTTCACGATCACCGCGGCGATGCCCACCAGCACGCATTGCCCCGCGCTCTCGCCGGGTTCGATGCTGGCCTTCAGGTTCATCGATGCGGTCGAGCCCGACTTGTCGGCGCCCTTGCCGAGCAGTTGCACGCTGTGCGCGGTTTCAACGAGCGCAAGCACTTCAATGTCACCGGCAAAGGCCGCCACCGCCGGGCCCACCTTCACCTTCACCGCGCCCTTGTAATGCGTGGCGTCGACCTGCTCGGTGATGGCCGCGCCGGGCATGCAGCCGGCCACCGCGCGCACATCGCGCAGCACCGCCCAGACCTGCTCGGCCGTGGCCTCCATCGGATAACGCTTTTCGAGATTGACTTCCATGTTGTCGTTCGCTGGGACCGGTTCAAGCGTCGAGTGCGACGCCGCTCTTCTTCAGTTGCTGCCAGACGCGGTAGGCGCTGTGCGGCATCGTCATGTCGGTCACGCCGAGGTGGGCGAAGGCATCGACCACGGCCGAGGTGAAGGTCGGGATCGAGCCGACGTGCGGCGATTCGGCCACGCCCTTCGCACCGATCGGGTGGTGCGGGCTCGGCGTGACGGTGAAGTCGGTTTCCCACTTCGGCGTCTCGACAGCGGTCGGCAAGAAGTAATCCATCAGCGTGTTGCCCATCAGGTTGCCCTGCGCGTCGAAGGGCATCTGCTGGCCCATCGCCACCGCATAACCTTCGGTGAGGCCGCCGTGGATCTGGCCTTCGATGACCATCGGGTTGATGCGTGTGCCGCAGTCGTCGAGCGCATAGAAGCGGCGGATCTTGGTCTCCCCGGTGCCGCGGTCGATGTCGACCACGCAGAGGTAGATTCCGAACGGGAAGGTGAAGTTCGGCGGGTCGTAGTAGTGCACCGCTTCCAAGCCCATTTCCAGGCCGGCGGGCACGTTGTTGTAGGCCGCCCAGCAGATGTCCTTCATGGTCTTGTGGCGCGCCGGGTCGCCCTTGACGTTGAAGCGGTCGATCTCCCAGTCGAGGTCGTTCTCGCCGACTTCGAGCAGGTGCGCTGCGATCTTCTTCGCCTTCGCGTGGATCTTGCGCGCCGCCATCGCGATGGCTGCACCTGCCACCGGCGTGGAGCGCGAGCCGTAGGTGCCCAGGCCATAGGGCGCGGTCGAGGTGTCGCCCTCCTCCACCTGGATCACTTCGCTCGGAATGCCGAGTTCGGTGGCGATGATCTGCGCGTAGGTGGTTGCATGCGCCTGGCCGGTCGAGATGGTGCCCATGCGGGCGATGGCGCTGCCGGTCGGGTGCACGCGGATCTCGCAACTGTCGAACATGCCGACGCCGAGGATGTCGCACATCTTGCTCGGGCCGGCGCCCACCACCTCGGTGAAGGCGACGAGGCCGATGCCCATCAGCGTCGGGCAGTTCGGGTCGGCGCGTTTGGCCGCCTGCTCGGCGCGCAGGGCCGGGTAGTCGACCGTGTCGAGCACCTTCGTCAGGGCCGTGTGGTAGTCGCCCGAGTCGTACTCGAAGCCGAAGGCGCTGGTGTACG
>JANYJL010000115.1 GCA_025361845.1 Rhizobacter sp. | reverse complement strand
ATGAAGAAGCGCCGCACGTTGCGCAGCACCATGATGATGTGCTGGTCGACCGTGTAGACGTGGAACAGGTCGTGCTGCATCTGCCCGACGATGCGGCGGAACACCCACAGGTAGCGGCCGAGCACGCTCGTCTGGTTCATCGCGCGGAAGGCGTGCGTGTGGCCGTCGTGCGCACGCAGGATCTTCATGAAGGTGGCGCGGTTCACCGGGTCGCGGCGGAACTTCGCGTCCATCAGGTCGCGGGCGTTGTAGAGCGCCCGCAGCGTGCGTGCCGAGAGGCCCTTGGTGCCGACGTTCTGCTGGTAGACCAGAAAGGTCTCCAGGATGGCGTGCGGGTCGCGCTGGTACAGGTCGTCGCTCGCCACTTCGAGCATGCCGCCGCGGTCGAAGAATTGGTCACCGAGCGGGCGCATCGGTGCATCCTGCGAACCGTTGATGTGCTCCTCGATGTTGAGCATCAGGATCTGGTTGAGTTGGGTCACCGCTTTCGCCGCCCAGTAGTAGCGCCGCATCAGGATTTCCGACGCGCGCTGCTCGCGGGTGGACTGGTAGCCGAAGCTTTCGGCCACCGCCGTTTGCAGGTCGAACACGAGCCGGTCTTCGCGGCGTTCGGCAATCATGTGCAGGCGCGCGCGAATCAGGCGCAGCAGCCCCTGGTTGCGGTGCAACTGCTTCACCTCGAACGCGGTGATCAGGCCATTCGCCGCCAACGCGCCCCAGCTCTTGCCGAGGCCCGCGGCACGTGCCACCCACATCACCACTTGCAGGTCGCGCAGGCCGCCCGGGCTTTCCTTGCAGTTCGGCTCCAGTGCGTAGGGCGTGTCCTCGTACTTCTGGTGGCGTTGCAGCATCTCCAGCGTCTTGGCGCGCAGGAAGGCCTTCGGCTCCATGCTCTTGGTGTTGGCGACCACGAAGCTGTTGAACACGCGCCGCGAGCCGCACAGGTAGCGCGATTCCAGCAGCGCCGTCTGCACCGTCACGTCGCGCTGGCTTTCGGCGATGCACTCGTCGACCGTGCGCACGCTCGAGCCGATCTCCAGGCCGATGTCCCAGCAGGCCGAGATGAAGGCCTCGATCGATGCCTTCAGCGTCTCGCCCACCGCCACGTTGCGCGGCGGCAGCAGCACCAGCACGTCGACATCGGAGTACGGGAACAGCTCGGCGCGGCCATAACCACCGACCGCAAGCAAGGCGGTGCTGGCCGGCATACCGGCATGCTGCCAGGCGGCGAGCAGCGTCTCGTCCACCAGCTGCGTGAGGGCCTTGATGAGCCGCGTGGCGGCCGGCGCAGTGGCGCGCGCGGTCGCAAAACGCGCCAGCAACTCTGCCTTGCCCATGCGGAATTGCGTGCGCAACTCGGCCACGCTGCGGGGCGCCGCCGCGAGCTTCGGCGGGTCGAGTACCTCGTCCATCATGAAACGGCTCAGGTGCCGACGAAGGCCGGTGGCGGCGGGCTGCCGGCTGAGAGCGTCAACACCTCGTAACCCGTGTCGGTGACGAGGATGGTGTGCTCCCACTGGGCCGAGAGCGAGCGGTCCTTCGTGACGATCGTCCAGCCGTCATAGGGCTTGCCGCCCTTGCGGTCTTCCTTGATCTCGCGCTTGCCGGCGTTGATCATCGGCTCGATCGTGAAGATCATGCCCGGCACCAGTTCTTCGAGCGTGCCGGGGCGGCCGTAGTGCAGCACCTGCGGCTCTTCGTGGAACTTGCGGCCGACGCCGTGGCCGCAGAACTCGCGCACGACGGTGTAACCCTGGTTCTCGGCAAAGGTCTGGATCGCGTGGCCGATGTCGCCCAGGCGTGCGCCGGGTTTTACCTTCACGATGCCCTTCCACATCGCATCGAAGGTGACGGCGCACAGGCGCTTCGCGGCGATCGAACCTTCGCCGACGATGTACATGCGGCTGTTGTCGCCATGCCAGCCGTCCTTGATGACGGTGACGTCGATGTTGACGATGTCGCCGTTCTTCAGCACCCGTTCGTCCGGGATGCCGTGGCAGACCTGTTCGTTGATCGAGGTGCAGAGCGAAGCCGGGTAGGGCGGGTAGCCCGGCGGGCCGTAGCCGAGCGTGGCCGGCGTGCCGCCTTGCACGTTGACCATGTAGTCATGGGCGATGCGGTCGATCTCGCCGGTGGTGATGCCGGGTTTGACGAGCGGGCCCAGCATGTCCAGCACTTCGGACGCCAGGCGGCCGGCGACGCGCATGCCCTGCACGTCCTCGGCGGTCTTGATGGAGATAGTCATAGCCGGAAATTATCTCACCCGCCCTTAAAATCCAGGGTCTTCCCGGGGGGCAGCCTGTCCGGCCCCACGGTCTTCCCCGGTCTGGTTTCCTGCCCCGAGCCCCACACGCGTGACCTCCACCTCCAAGCACCTGAGTTCCTTCGAGGGCGGCAACGCGCTGTCCGACTTCCGCGCCCTGGCCTTGCTGGCACGTCTGGCGACCGTCAACCCGCGCATCACCGCGGTGCACGCGCGGCATGTGCACTGGGTGCTGAGCGACGAGCCGCTCGACCGCGGTGCACGCGACAAGCTCGAAGGCCTGCTGCGTTATGGCGACGAGTACCTCGGTCCGGCCGGCTTGGCCGAAGGCACCCTGCTGATCGTGGCGCCGCGCCTGGGCACGGTCTCGCCCTGGGCTTCGAAGGCGACCGACATCGCGCACAACTGCGGGCTGGCGATCCGGCGCGTCGAGCGTGTCACCGAGTTCCGGCTCACGTTGAAGAGTGGTTTGCTCGGCGGCGTGAAAGCGCTCAGTGCCGATGAACTGCAAGCCGCTGGCGCGCTGCTGCACGACCGCATGACCGAGAGCCTGCTGATGCAACGCGAAGACGCGGCGCGCCTGTTCGACGAACAGCCGGCTCCGCCGATGGTGCATGTGGATGTGCTCGGCCGCGGCAAGGTGGGGCTCGATGCGGCCAACACCGAGTTCGGCCTGGCACTCTCGGACGACGAGATCGACTACCTCGTCAATGCCTTCACCGGCCTGAAGCGCAACCCGACCGACGTGGAACTGATGATGTTCGCGCAGGCCAACAGCGAACACTGCCGCCACAAGATCTTCAACGCCGACTTCGTGATCGACGGCGTGCCGCAGCCGAAGTCGATGTTCGGGATGATCCGCAACACGCACGCGCTGGCGCCGCAGCACACCGTGATCGCCTACAGCGACAACGCCTCGGTGATGGAAGGCGGCGAGGTCGAGCGTTGGCTGCCGCAGGGCTACACGAACGCGCCGCTCTACGGCGCGCGGCGCGAGACGGCGCATGTGCTGATGAAGGTGGAAACGCACAACCACCCGACCGCGATCTCGCCGTTCCCCGGCGCATCGACCGGCGCGGGCGGCGAGATCCGCGACGAAGGCGCGACCGGCCGCGGCTCCAAGCCGAAGGCCGGGCTCACCGGCTTCAGCGTCTCGAACCTGCACCTGCCCGGCACCAACGAGCCTTGGGAGCAGCAGCGCTACGGCAAGCCCGAGCACATCGCGAGCGCGCTGCAGATCATGATCGACGGGCCGCTCGGCGGCGCAGCGTTCAACAACGAGTTTGGTCGCCCCAACCTGACCGGCTATTTCCGTGTCTACGAACAAACTGTCGGAGGGCAACGCCGCGGCTACCACAAGCCCATCATGATCGCCGGCGGCCTGGGCACGATCTCGGCCGACCAGACGCTCAAGATCGCCTTCCCCGCGGGCACGCTCTTGATCCAGCTCGGCGGCCCCGGCATGCGCATCGGCATGGGCGGCGGCGCGGCGAGTTCGATGGCCGCCGGCGCGAACGCGGCGGCGCTCGATTTCGATTCGGTGCAACGCGGCAACCCCGAGATCGAACGCCGTGCGCAGGAGGTCATCAACCACTGCTGGGCGCTCGGCGCGAGCAACCCGATCCTCGCGATCCACGACGTGGGCGCGGGCGGCATCTCGAATGCCTTCCCGGAATTGGTGGACGGGGCCGGGCGCGGCGCACGTTTCGATCTGAGCCAGGTGCCGGTCGAAGAGAGCGGCCTGGCGCCCAAAGAGATCTGGTGCAACGAAAGCCAGGAACGTTACGTGATGGCCGTTTCGCCCGAGGCCTTGCCGATGTTCCGCGCGATGTGCGAGCGCGAGCGCTGCCCCTTCGGCGTCGTCGGCGTGACGACGGAAGCGAAGCAACTCGTGCTGGAGTCTCCGGGCAGCGACGACAAACCCATCGACATGCCGATGGATGTGCTGCTCGGCAAGCCGCCGAAGATGCAGCGTGACGTGAAGCGCGTGGCGCGCCAGCTGCCGGCGTTGAACCTCACCGACGTGTCGCTCGCGAAAGTCGCGTTCGACGTGCTGCGCCACCCGACCGTCGCGAGCAAACGTTTCCTCGTCACCATCGGCGACCGCACGGTCGGTGGCCTGAACAGCCGCGATCCGATGGTCGGGCCGTGGCAGGTGCCGGTCGCCGATTGCGCCGTCACGCTGGCCGACTACAGCGGCTTCGCCGGCGAGGCGATGAGCCTGGGCGAGCGCACACCGCTGGCGTCGCTCGACGCACCTGCCTCGGGCCGCATGGCGGTCGGCGAGGCGCTGACGAACCTGCTCGCCGCCCCCTTCGAATTGAGCCGCGTGAAGCTCAGCTGCAACTGGATGGCGGCGTGTGGCGAACCCGGTGAAGACGCTGCGCTCTACGACACCGTGAAGGCGGTCGGCATGGAGCTTTGCCCCGCGCTCGGCATCAGCGTGCCGGTCGGCAAGGACAGCCTGTCGATGCGCACCCGTTGGAGTGAAGGTGGCGAAGCGAAGCAGGTGACCGCGCCGGTGTCGCTCATCGTCACCGCCTTCGCCACGCTCGCAGATGTGCGGCCGACGCTGACGCCGCAACTGCAAGCCGGTGACACGACGCTGATCCTGATCGACCTCGGCCGCGGCAAGAACCGCATGGCCGGCTCGATGCTCGCGCAGGTGCTGAACCAGTTCGGCGACGAGGTGCCCGACCTCGACGATGCGGCGCTGCTGAAGTCGCTGATCACCGCCATCAACCAACTGCGCAACGAAGGCCAACTGCTGGCGTACCACGACCGCAGTGATGGGGGCCTGTGGGCGGCCGTTTGCGAGATGGCCTTCGCGGGCCATCTGGGCGTGAGCCTGAACGTGGATCTGCTCGTCACCGAAGGCGACGGCATCAGCGACAGCCGCGCTGAATACGGCGACTCGAAGAACTGGGCCGGGCAGGTGAGCGCGCGCCGCGAAGAGCTGACACTGCGCGCCCTGTTCAACGAGGAACTCGGCGCCGTCATCCAGGTGCCGACCACCGTGCGCGATGCGGTGATGCAGACCTTGCGCGCGCACGGCCTGAGCAAGTACAGCCACATCGTCGGCAAACCGAACGAACGTGGTGTGGTCGAGGTCTGGCGCGACACGAAAGCCGTGTTCAGCGCGCCGCTGCGTGATCTGCATCAGACCTGGGACGAGGTGAGCTGGCGCATCGCGAAGCTGCGGGACAACCCGGCCTGTGCCGATGCCGAGCACGAGGCCGCAGGGCGCGTGGACGACACAGGTCTGCACCTGCAACTCAGCTTCGATCCCGCCGTCAATATCGCCGCGCCCTTCATCGGCCAGACCCGACCGAAACTCGCCATCCTGCGCGAGCAGGGTGTCAACAGCCACGTCGAGATGAGCTATGCGATGGCGCAGGCGGGTTTCGATACCTTCGACGTGCACATGAGCGACCTGCAGGCCGGCCGCGCGCGGCTCGACATGTTCCAGGGCTTCGTCGCCGGTGGCGGTTTCAGCTATGGCGACACGCTCGGTGCCGGCGAAGGCTGGGCACGCAGCGTGCTGTTCAACCCGGCGCTGGCCGAGCAGTTCGCGGCCTTCTTCAACCGGCCCGACACCTTCGCGCTCGGTGTGTGCAATGGCTGCCAGATGATGGCAGCGCTGGCACCCATCATCCCTGGCGCGAACGCCTGGCCGAAGTTCACGCGCAACAAGAGCGAGCAGTTCGAAGGGCGCTTGTCGATGGTCGAGGTGCTCGATAGCCCGTCCTTGTTCTTCAAGGGCATGGCCGGCAGCCGCTTGCCGGTCGTCGTGTCGCACGGCGAAGGTTTTGCCGACTTTTCGCAGCGCGGCGATTCGAAGGCGGTGCAGCGCGCGATGCGCTTCGTGGACCACGCGGGCCAGCCGACCGAAGCCTACCCGGCGAACCCGAACGGCAGCCCGGATGGCCTGACGGCAGTGACCACGGCCGACGGCCGCTTCACCGCATTGATGCCGCACCCGGAGCGGGTGTTCCGCAATGTGCAGATGAGCTGGACCTCGGGCGAGCGCAGTGCCGCCAGCCCGTGGACGCGCATCTTCGGCAACGCCCGCGCGCGGTTGAAGTGAATCGAAACTGAAGGAGCCGAGCGATGCCCGCAACCGACACCGCTGCCTGGGACCCGACGAGCTGGATGAAGCAGTGGAGCGCGGCGATGTCGCTCGCGCCGAGCACTCTGGTGCAGCCGATCCTGCCGGGCTGGACCGTGAACGTGAACGGCTTCAACTCCAGCGCGCCGCAGACCGAGACCGAGGTCGTGCAACGCCACAGCTATGGCCGCCAGCTTGGCCGCATCACTGACGCGCTGGCTGTGTTGCTCGATGAGCGTGACCCCGATCGTGCCGACGAACGCTTCGAAGACTTCCGCACGATGAAGGACGAGATCGACGCGATCAAGGGTGGCCATGCCGTCGCGCGTGTCGAGCGCCTGCTGGCCGACCTGGACATGTTGAAGCTGCTGAAACCGGCGGACTACACACGATTGAAGGGCGAGATCCGCAAGCGCCTGCCGCGCTGAACCGCAACGCCTTGCGTCAGCGAGACGCGAAACCGCGGTAGCGCATCAAGGCCTCGGCATCGGCGTCCCGGCCCCTGAACAGCCGGTAGGCTTCATCCGGAGCAACCGAGTTGCCGACCCGCAGGATGTGGTCGTGCAGGCGTTGGGCAACCGCCTTGTCGTAGAAGCCGCCCGCTTCGGTGAAGGCCTCGGCGGCGTCCGCCGTGAGTGTTTCGGCCCACAGGTAGTCGTAGTAACCGGCGGCATAACCTTCGCCGGCAAAGATGTGCCCGAAGTGCGGCGGGCGGTGGCGCATGACGATCTCTGGCGGGCAGCCGATCTCGGCCATCGTTTCGCGCTCGAACTGCGCCGGGTCGATGCCGTGGTGCGCGTCGGCGAGGTGGATCTTCATGTCGTAGATTGCTGCGGCCAGATACTCCGTGGTCACGAAGCCCTGGTTGAAATGGCGCGCTCGCTCCAGCGCCGCGAGCAGGTCGGACGGAATGGGCTCGCCGGTCCGGTGGTGCCGCGCGAAACGGCTCAGGACTTGCGGCGTGCTCAGCCAACGCTCATGGAGTTGGCTGGGGAACTCGACGAAGTCGCCTTTCACGGCCGTACCGGCCAGCGTGGGGTAGGTGACTTCGGAGCTCAAGCCGTGCAGCGCATGGCCGAACTCATGGAACAGGGTCACGGCATCGTCCCACGAGAGCAGCACCGGTTCGCCCGGCCGGCCCTTGATGAAGTTCGCGTTGTTCGAGACGATCGGCAGCACATGGCGCAGATGCTCTTGCGTGCGGTACTCGTTCATCCACGCTCCCGAGCTCTTGCCGGCGCGTGCATACGGGTCGAAGTACCACAGCCCCACGGGTTTGCCGGCACGGTGGACACTGAAAACGCTCACCTCCGGGTGGTAGACCGGCACGCCCTCCAGGCGCTCGAAGCTCAGCCCGAACAGCTGGCCCGCGGACCAGAACAGGGCCTCGCGCATCTGCCCCAGTTCAAGGTAGGGCTTGAGTGCATCGGCGTCGAATGCGTACTTCTCCTGGCGCACCTTCTCGGCGTAGTGGCGGTAGTCCCAGGGTTCGATGCGCAGGTTGTTCCCTTCGCGGTCGGCGACGGCCTGCATGTCGGCAATCTCTTCGCGCGCCCGCGCCACCGCAGGCTTCCACACACGCGTCAACAGCGCCATCGCGGCCTCGGGCGTGTCAGCCATGTTGTTGGCGGTAACCCAGTGCGCGTGGGTGGGGTGGCCGAGCAGGCGTGCGCGTTCGCCGCGGAGTTGAAGGATCTCGGTGATCAGCGCCTTGTTGTCGTGTGCGTCGCCGTTGTCGCCGCGTTGCACCCACATGCGCCAGCCTTGTTCGCGCAGCTCGCGCCGGGTCGAGAAGGCGATGAAGGGCTCCATCGCCGAACGAGTGTTGGCAATCAGCCAGTGCCCCGGCTTGCCCGCGGCCTCGGCGGCTTGCGCGGCGGCGCTGCGCAGGTCGGCGGGCAGGCCGTCGAGGTCGGCCTCGCTGTCGATCACGAGGGCACGTTCCTCTTCGTCGGCCAGCTGGTTCTGGCTGAACGTGGTGTACAGCGTGGCCAGGCGCTGGTTGATGGCCTGGGCACGCGCTTTCGCACCGGGGTCGAGCGCTGCACCTTCGCGCTTGTACTCGCGGTGCACCACCTCCAGCAGGCGGCGCTGCTCGGGCTTCAGCGGCGTGTGTGCGCTGGCCCGCAGCACCTGGTCGATGCGCTCGAAGAGCGCCGCGTTGTGCGTAGTCTCGTCGCGAAAGGCGGCGATCAGGGGCGAGATGTCCTGTTCGAGCGCACGCATCGGGGCGTCGTTGAGCGTGCTGGTGTGCACGTTGAAGATCGCCAGTGCGTGTTTCATCGGCACGCCCACTTTTTCGAGTGCGATCAGGGTGTTCTCGAAGCTCGGTTTTGCCGGGTTGTGGGCGATGGCGTTTATCTCGGCGCGGCAGCGCGCCATCGCCACGGTCAGGCCGAGTTTGAAGTGTTCGAGCCTGACGCGGTCGAAAGGCGGCACGCCGCCGTACGGGCCCGCCCAGGGCGAGAGCAAAGGGTTGCCCGAAGGGATCGAAGCGGGCCTCATCGGCCGCACTGCGTGGGCATGGCGGCCCAGCAGGCCGAGGGCCGGTGCGGACACAAGGAACTGGCGTCTGCGCATGGAACATGGCCTTTCAGCCGCCAGGCGAGGGGCCTCGGCGTCTGAACCTTACGCCGATATTGCGCACGGCGACAGCCACCCTGTCCATCAGGCGATGGAGGAAAGCGCCCGTCCCGCCGCGTCGAAGGCCGCACGCAGGTCTGCATAGTTGCGCATCACCGCAAACTGCGGAAACTGCTTGGTGATCGATTCCGGCGGGTGGATGAAGAAGCCGGCGTGCGCGGCCATCAGCATGCCGGTGTCGTTGTACGAATCGCCCGCTGCCATCACCTGGTAGTTCAGGCCGCGCAGTGCATTCACCGCCATGCGCTTCTGGTCGGGCTGGCGCAGCTTGTAGTTGCTGACGAAGCCGTTGGCGTCGATCTCGAGCTTGTGGCACAGCAGGGTGGGCCGGCCGAGCTGCTTCATCAGCGGGTCGGCAAATTCGTAGAAGGTGTCCGAGAGGATGAAGACCTGGTAGCGCGAGCGCAGCTCGTCCAGGAACTCGCGCGCACCTTCCATCGGGCCCATGCCTTCGATCACGCGCTGGATGTCGGCCAGCTTCAGCCCATGCTGTTGCAACAGGCCGAGGCGAAAGCGCATCAGCTTGTCGTAGTCGGGTTCGTCGCGGGTGGTGCGGGCGAACTCGGCGATGCCGGTGCGCTTCGAAAACTCGATCCAGATTTCGGGAACCAGCACCCCTTCGAGGTCTAGGCAAACCACCTGCATACAAAAGCTCCTGGGGTGTGTGCGCCGCCCGTTGCAGCGCGCAAGGCCGCCATGGTACCGAAGCGCGCCGGGCCTTCATCACGCTTCGATGGTACGGCAGGCACGCGGCATGCAAGACCTCGTGCACCTGTCACTTCTTGCACTGGGCGCCGCACCCGTTTCACAAAACAATGTGAAGATGTCAATGCTGCGTCCCTGCCTGGGCCGAAGAGACAGGCACGGTGACAGACCGATCGAAACAGGTCGCCCAAAAACAAGTCGTTGGAGTTGAGCATGTTGCCCTTTTTCGCGGACCTCGTGATCCGCACCGACGAGGCGCGCCGCGCTTTCGAAAACCATCCCGTGCTCCTGGACTCTGTGGCCAGGGGCATGTCGGTCGAGAGATACCGCAAGTTCCTGTTGGAGCTGTACCACGTGGTCTGGCACTTCAACACCATCAGTGCCGCGGCGGCGAGCCGGGTGGCAGACAGCCACCGCGAGGTTCGCTACCATCTTTATGAGCATATGCATGAAGAGTCGGGGCATGAGCAGTGGGTCATGCAGGATCTCGAGGCCGTCGGCGTCAGCGCCGAGGTGACCCGCACCCACCAGCCGACCCCGGACACGCAGGCCCTGGTCGGCTTCAACTACTGGTGTGCCGACCGACGCCACCCATGCGCGGTGCTTGGCATGTTGTACACGCTGGAAGTGATCGCATCGGTTTACGGCGGGCCGTTTTCTTCCGCGATCAAAGAGTCGCTGCTGCTCGAAGGCGAGCGCGGCGTGTCGTTCATCAGTTCGCACGCGACGATGGACACCGATCACATGGTGAGTATGCGCAAGATTCTGAACACGCTCACCGACGACGCGGCCCGCGATGCGGTGGTCGAGTCGACGATGGTCAACTTTCACCACTTCACCCGGATCGTCGAATCGGTATGAACAGAGTCGAGGTTCCGGACCGGCCGCATTGGCTGGGTCGTGACTACAAGTACATCCGCCTGTCCTGGGACCCCGAACTCTCACTGCTGCGCGTGCGCACCTGCGTGAAGCCGATCCAGTGCTACAGCCTGGGGGCGATGGGCGAGTTGCAGCAGATGCTGGCGGACATCAGCGCCAGCCCCGGCGTGGTGCGCCACTTCGTGATGACCTCGGACGTGCCGGGTGTCTTCAACTTCGGTGGCGACCTGGCGCTGTTCGTGCTGCTCGTGCGTGCGCAGGACATCGACTCGTTGCGCATGTACGGCCGCCGCTGTGTCGACCTGGTCTGGTGGATGGAAAACGCCGCCAAGCTCGGCGTTCACACCACCGTGCTGGTGCAGGGCGACACGCTCGGCGGCGGGCTCGAATCGGTGCTGCCCTTCCACAAAGTCATCTTCGAGCGCAGTGCGCAGGCCGGCTTCCCCGAAGTACTGTTCAACCTGTTCCCGGGCATGGGCGCGTGGAACTTCACGATCCGCAAGGCCGGCTTCGCGGTCGCGAACGACATGATCCTGTCGGGGCGGCTCTACACCGCCGACCAGCTGTACCGCCGCAGCCTGGTGGACGTGGTGGTCGAGGACGGCGAGGGCGAGGCCGCGATCGACACCGTGGTGCGCACCGTCGATCCGCGCCTGCGCGGCACGCTGGCCGCTTTGTACGCACGGCAGATGGCGGTGCCGATCACCTACGAATCGCTGATGCAGATCGTCGACCAGTGGGCCGAGAGTGCCTTGACCCTGACCACCCGCGACCTGCGCCTGATGGAGCGCCTGGCGCGTGCCCAGGCCCGTAAGGCGGGTGGGGCGGAAG
The DNA here is from genome assembly GCA_025361845.1 of Rhizobacter sp. Lineage (GTDB taxonomy): Bacteria > Pseudomonadota > Gammaproteobacteria > Burkholderiales > Burkholderiaceae_C > JANYJL01. Next base: position 18,101 of record JANYJL010000115.1, on the reverse strand, counting down.
AGGGCGCGATGGAAGAGATCAAACGCATCGAGCTCGACACCGCCTGGGGCGAGATGCGCGAGCAAGGCACCGAGCGCGGCTCTGGCCTCACCGCTTGGGGCGCGCTATAGCGAGCGGGCCAAGCGCCGGGCCGCCCCGAGCGGCCCGTGCTCCCCTCGGGGGGGCGACGCCGCAGGCGTCTTGGGGTCGTCATTAAATCCACTGCATCAAGAGTTTGCGCAATTCGTTGCGCGTGTAGGGCTTGGCCAGATGCGCATCCATGCCGACGGCGATGGCGCGAGCGGCGTCTTCGGCATAGGCGTTCGCCGTGAGCGCCACGATCGGCAGGTGCGGCAGGTTGTCGCGCGCCTCGATCTCGCGGATGCGCTGGGTGGCGGTGTAGCCGTCCATCACCGGCATCTGGCAGTCCATCAGCACCACGTCGACCGATTGATGGGCCAGCAGGGCCAGCGCCTGCTCGCCGTCCTCGGCCTGCAAGGCCTGAATGCCCAGCGAGAGCAGCATCTCTTCGGCGATCAGGCGGTTGACGGCATTGTCTTCGACGATGAGCACGGTGCCCGCCAGCACCGACGGCTGTTCCAGCGGCGCCATGCCCGAATCGCCCAGGTCCAGCGGCATCGGCGCGGGGTCGATCTCAAGCGACAGCACGAAGCGGAAGCACGAGCCGCCGCCCGGCTGGCTCTCCACCTCGATGCGGCTGCCCATCACTTCGATGATGCGTTGGCTGATCGCCAGCCCCAGGCCGGTGCCGCCGCGGCGCATGTTGCCTTTGCCTTCGATCTGCTGGAAGGGTTCGAACAGTTGCTGAAGGGCCTCACCGGTCATGCCGATGCCGCTGTCCACCACCTCGAATTTCACCTGCGCCCAACCGTCCGGCGCGCGCAGCGGGCTCAGGCGCAGCGACACACCACCGCGTTCGGTGAACTTGATGCCATTGCCCACCAGGTTGAGCAGCACCTGCTTCAGACGCTGCGCGTCGCCGAGCACGCGGTCGGCCACGCCGGGCTCCAAGTCCAGCACGAGGGCCATGCCCTTCGCCTCGGCGTTCGCGCGGAACAGGGCCAGCACCGAAGTGGCCAGAGCGTGCAAAGACAGCGGCCCCGAGGTCAGATCGAGCTTGCCGGCCTCGATCTTGGAGTGGTCGAGCACGTCGTTCAGGATCGCCATGAGCGATTCGCCCGAGGCCGCCGCCGTCTTGACGAGCCGGTGCTGCTGCGCGTTCAGGGGCGAGCGGCGCAGCAGATCGAGCGCGCCGAGCACCCCGTTCATCGGCGTGCGGATCTCGTGGCTCATGGTGGCCAGGAACTGCGACTTGGCGAGGTTCGCGGCTTCGGCCGCTTCCTTCGCTCGTTGGAGCAAGGCGTTGGCAGCGTCGGCCTCCAGGCCGTGGCGGATGGCGCGGGTGGCCGTGCTGCAATATTCGCGTGCCGCACGCAGGCCTGTCAGGCCGAAGGCCGCCGCCAGCAGCGCCAGCGTCCACGACTGGGCGGTTTCATGGAGCAGGCTCACCGCCACCAGCGCGCCGAGCTGCAAAACGGTCAGGATCAGGAAGGCCCGCCCGACCAGGGACATGAACAGCGCCCCCACCGCCACCGAGCCGCAGACGATCACCACGTAGGCGATGGCCGTGGTGCCCTGCGTGGCCGGGTAGATGCTGAAGGTGGCCACCACCCACAGCAGGCCGGCCAGGCCCGAGTTGCCCTCCAGCGCGTGCGTGGCGCGTGACACGTCGCGCTCGGTGAGCGAGGCGGTTTCCGCGTAGCGCTTCGAGATCAGATAGCGCCAGGCCGACACTGCCACACCGAGCACGCCGCACACCGCTGCGGCGGAGATGCGCCCCGCCTGCCAGCCCATGCCGACGATGATGCCGACCGCCAGCAGTTGCAGCGGCACACTGCGCAAGGAGTTGTGCAGCGCCAGCTCCAGCAGTTCGCGCTGCGTGGCGGATTCGATCGACGTGGCTGAGTGCATGTCGTGCCAGCATAACGCCTGCACCGTTGCAGGGATGCATGAAAAGGTCCCTACCGGACGGGCGGAATCGATGCGCTACCCTGCCGCAGTGCCGACACCGAAACCCACCCGCTTCGACCGCCTCGACGCCCTGCGCGGCGTCGCCATCGTCTGGATGGCGGCCTTCCACTTCAGCTTCGACCTGAACCACTTCGGCTTCACCCACCAGAGCTTCAACACCGACCCGTTCTGGCTGCGCCAGCGCGTCTGCATCGTCAGCCTGTTCCTGTTCTGCGCCGGGCTCGGCCAGGCGCTGGCCTTGTACCAGGGCCAGGGCTGGCCGCGCTTCTGGCGGCGTTGGGCACAGGTGGCCGGTTGTGCGGTGCTGGTGAGCATCGGTTCGTGGACGATGTTCCCGGTGACGTACATCAGCTTCGGCGTGCTGCACGGCATCGCGTTGATGTTGATCCTCACGCGGCTGGCCGCACTGCTGCGCGCGTGGTTGTGGCCGCTCGGCCTGCTGGCGGTGCTGCTGCCGCAGTTCGTGCAGCATCCGTTCTTCGACAGCCGGCTGAGCAACTGGGTCGGTCTGGTCACCCACCGGCCCGCGGCCGAAGACTACGTGCCGCTGCTGCCCTGGTTGGGCGTGATGTGCTGGGGCCAGGCAGGAGGGCAATGGCTGCTGGCGCACCGGCCAGGCTGGTTGGCCGGCGCACTGCCGGCGGCCCTGCGGCCCTTGGCCCTGCTGGGGCGATGGAGCCTCACGTTCTACATGCTCCACCAGCCGATCTTCATCGGCGCGATGATGCTGGTGCTGGCACTGCGTTGAAGCCCCCAAGCTACCATCGGCGATGGCTTCCAAATTCCTCTTCGGCTTTCATGCCGTGACCGTGCGGCTGAAGACGACGCCGGCCTCCGTTCTCGAAATTCACGTCGACGCGACGCGCCGCGACCAGCGCATGCGCCAGTTCGTCGAGCGCGCCACTTCACTCGGCGCGCGCCTGATCGACAGTGACGACGACCGCCTGCAGAAGATGTGCGGCACGCACCGCCACCAAGGTGTGGTGGCGCGGGTCGAGGCGGTGCCGCAAAGCCATTCGCTCGACGACACGCTCGACGCGGTGAGCGGCGACCCGCTGCTGCTGGTGCTCGACGGCATCACCGATCCGCACAACCTGGGCGCCTGCCTGCGTGTGGCCGACGGTGCCGGCGCGCACGCCGTGATCGCGCCGAAGGACCACGCGGTGGGCGTGAACGCCACCGTCGCAAAGGTGGCCAGCGGCGCCGCCGAGAGCGTGCCCTACTTCATGGTGACCAATCTGGCGCGCACCTTGAACGAGTTGAAGGAACGCGGCATCCGCATCATCGGCACCTCGGACGACGCGCCGAAATCTCTGTACGACATCGACCTTAGCGGCCCGATCGCGATCGTGCTCGGCGCCGAAGGCAGTGGCATGCGCCAACTGACGGGCCGCACCTGCGATGAACTCGTGAGCCTGCCGATGCGCGGGGCGGTGGAGAGCTTGAACGTGTCGGTCACGAGTGGCGTTTGTTTGTACGAGGCCTTGCGCCAGCGAGAGAGAATTTCGACGAAGTGAGTTTCTAGGGCGCGTTGCGGGCAAGTCGTCCGTGAACTCCCGAACTTCCCCCAAGTGTTGGGGATGTCCGCACACACCCCCGGTTCATAAGATGAGGCGTTCAAACCTCATCAGGAGCAGGGCCATGGCTGCTGTCGAAACCCTCATCATGCGGACGGCCGCTGCGCCGGCCCCGCCCCGCCCCGGTTCGATCGATGCGCGGCCTGCGCTCCCGGTCTCGGCGGGAACTGATTCGCTCTGGGATCGTGCGGCCTTGCGCCGCGACGCAATCGCTGCGGCGATCGAGGGCTACTTCGAGCGTCGGGGCATCCGGGCATGGGTGCGCAAATCCAAACCCGGCGTGTATCCGCTGTTTGTCGCGGTCGATTCGTGGCTGCCGGTCGGCGAGACCGACATCACCGCGACCATCGACAAGAGTTCGTTGACGATCACGATCTCGGTCGCACCGTATCTCGAATCGCCGATCCTCTACAAGGCCGAGTTGCGGCGCCACGCGAAGCACTTCAGCGCCGAGCATTGGGAGCTGCCGGCCGACGAGCAGGATGAAATCGTCGCTTACCTTCTCGACGGCGGCAAACGCCCGCGCTTCTTCGCCGACCGCGTTCCGCTTGCGCTGCGCGTCATTGGCGCGTTCATTCCTTTGGTCGGCCATGCGCAGAAAAACAAATTGATCCGCGCGGCACGCCCGCGTTTCTGGACCGCTCCGACCGCGATTTGCGTCAGCGCGCTGGCGGTCGCCGGGCTGGTTGCGCTCAATGCGCTGAACGTACCGAGCGACCCGAACACCGACTTTGACCCGACCTTGCAGTACGTCTTGGCCGCGCTGATCGCTGCTGCGGGCATCACTGTCGCGGCCCTGCTGACACAGCGCCGCCCGGTCGTGCAGGCGATCCCGAAACAATCGTTGCGTTGCCCACGCCGCGAATTCCGGGTCGATTCCTGGCATGTCAGCGTGCCTGGCGCCGGCACACACTTCGACGAATTCAAGCGGCGCATCTACGGCGCGGCGAGATCGGACGATGACAGCCTCGAAGCAAGTCTCGAGGTACACCAGAACGCGACACCGCGTGGCTTCGAGGAGCGCGAACGGCTGGTTCTCGGCAAAGGTCAGGCGACTCTGCATCTTCACGTTTACGCATTTGCGAACGACGCCTTCGTTGGCTGGGACAGCCACCTGAACTGGCACCGCTGGGCCGAGGGCGGCGTGATCTCGAGTACCGTTCAAAACAATCGCAGCGTCGAATTCAAGGCATTGGAGGTCGGCGTACACCTGCCGACCGAGTTCGATTTGATCGAAGCCGATGTGCTGACCGAAACAGTGCACCGCCGTGTGGTCGAACAGATCAAGGCGTTCCTGAAGGAGCGTGAGATCGAAGCCGATCTCGACTTCAAGATCATCCGTGGTGACCGCAGCCGCGCGCTCGAAGAGGGCAAGCCGGACGACAAGTCGGCCAAAAAGTCGGACAGGCAGTCACGCACGAAGGCGGGCTGAGAAGGATCGCAGATGACATACCGACTCGCTGCGCAACTCGAGCTCGGTGGGTTGTTCACGACACGCAGTTTTGAGCTGCGCGACCTCGCCGCGAGCCTGCATGCGCTGGGGCCCGAGCAAGTCGTGTTCTGTTTCTGGCAGAGCACCGACGGCGAATCGACGCTGTATCTGGACTGCAGTTTCAGCGACGAATCGGCCGAGCGCTGCCAGCGACTCAAGGCAGTCTTGCTGCGGGCCGACATCGCCGGCCGCTTCGAGTGCGTGTTCATCGATGCCGAAGCCGGCCCGCCGGCCGTGACTGCGTTGAGCATTGGCGTACCCGACGACGCGTGCCTGCCGAGCGGCCAGTGGTTCGCGCTGCCGGTGTCATTGCGTGACGCTGCGATCGACGTGCTGCAACACGCGCAGGCGAACGGATATGCGGTCGGCTACCGGGTTGAGTTGGCCGCGCGCCGTGCCGACGCTGGCTTGGCACGCCGGCTGGTGCCGGCGTTGGCCGCGATCGCTACACGCAAGCGCCAGCCCGAGATCGAAGCCGCGCTGCAAGAGGCGATCGAATGTGTCTCGAGCGACGGCTGGTCGGCGCGCGAGTCGTTCTTGCTGCCCGTCGATGGCACCGCGGGGACCTGGCTCGACAAGCTGGTACTGCGACGCTTGAAGACCACGATGGTGTTCCTGCCGGCCGACTTCTGGACGGTTGTTCGTGACACGCCGGCGGTGCAGGCGCCGCCCGCCGCTGCGATCCAGCGCGCGCGCACCGTCAACTTTCCCGATCAGCTTCTCGAGGCCGTGGCGCCATCTCGAAACGACAAGGTGCTCGCGGTGCCGCAACGCAGTGCGTTGCCCGTGTCTGATGGCGACTACGTGTTCGTCAGCTATGCACACGCGAACCGTGATTACGGGGAACAGGTGATCGCGCGCTTGCGAGATGCCGGTGTGCGTGTCTGGTTCGACGCCGGCATCCAGCCCGGGACGGTCTGGGACGAAGAACTCGAGTCGCGCATCCGCTGCGCAGGCGCGGTTGTCGTCTGCCTCACCGCCCACTACGAGCAGAGCCGCTACTGCACACGCGAACTCAAGTTCGCCGACCTGCTTGCCAAGCCCATCCTGCCGGTTGCGCCGACGCCGTGGGTTTGGGGCAGCGGGTTGCAACTGATGTTCCAGGAGTTGCAGGTCGCGTCCTTCGACCACGGTCGCGGCTTTGTCGCGTTGCGTGATGCGCTGCGAATGGCAGCGCCGCAGGTATTTGCATGAGCCGCGGGCGTCATTCGCTCTGATCCGGCCCGATCACTCGCCCCGCACCCCCATGGTTGGCGGCCACGCATGCGTTTCGCCCTGGGCGTAGCGGCACCAGGCGTAGAGGGCGTCGTACATCACCATCCCGTGACCCAGCATCTCGTGGTCGTCGGCGTACAGCTTCGACAGGCCGAGCGACAGCGCATACAGACCTGCCGATTGCGGCGTGAGATCGAGCCGCGAGGTGTCGGCGCCACGCACGATCGCGGCCAGTTGTCGCAAGGCCGGGTCGGTCAACGCGTACTTGGACAAGAAGGCATCGAAGCTGCACAGCTCGCCGACGTGGCTCATCTCCACGCCCGGAATGTCGTAGGGCACCGCGCCGGTCTGCTGCGCGACCGTCAGCACCTCGGGCGCGGGCACGTAGAGGAACTCGGGTTCCTTGTCGATGAAACGCGAGATCAGCCACGGGCAGGCGATGCGGTCGATCTTCGGGCGTTCGCGGGTGACCCATTTCATGGCGCGACTCCCAGCAGCTTGAGGGCGAGCCCGACTGCAGCGCAGGCGCCGAGCAGCGGCAACACACCGACCTTGAAGCGAAACAGCGCGATGCCCGCGGCCACGGTTATTGCCGCCGAGAGCACGTCGAAGCGCCCGCCGAAACCCTGCGGCCACAGCACGTGGTACGCAAAGAACAGCGCCAGGTTGACGATCACGCCGACCACCGCCGCGGTCACGCCAGCCAGTGGCGCCGTGACCTTCAGGTTGCCGTGGGTCGATTCGACCAGCGGCCCGCCGGCGAGGATGAACACGAAGGAGGGCAGGAAGGTCACGAGCGTGACAACACAGGCCGCTGCGGTGCCGGCGAGCAGCAGCGCATCGGGGCCGAACACCTGCTTCGTCCACGCGCCGACGAAGCCGACGAAGGCGACCACCATGATGAGCGGGCCGGGCGTGGTTTCACCGAGCGCCAGGCCGTCGATCATCTGCGGGGCGGTGAGCCAATGGTGCTCGCTGACTGCGCCCTGGAACACGTAAGGCAGCACGGCATACGCGCCGCCGAAGGTCAGCAGCGCGGCCTTGGTGAAGAACCAGCCCATCTTCGTGAGCGTGCCTTCGGCGTCGTAGCGAATCAATATCGTCATCAGCACGAGCCACAGGCCGATGCCGTAGCGCAGCACGCGCGCCAGTGCTCCGAAGCGAAAGCGCGCGTGCGCGGGTGTCGGCGTGTCGTCGTCGATGACGGCCGCGCCGTAACCCGCCTTCGCGGCGCCATGCCCACCGCCGGCCGAGAACACGGCCGGTGCATAACGACCGCCGAGGTATCCGATCAAGGCCGCCACGCCGACGATCAACGGGAAGGGCACGTCGAACAGGAAGATGGCTGCGAAGGACGCCGCGGCGATGGCCCACAGCCAGCGGTTCTTCAGCGCCCGTGAGCTGATGCGGTGCGCCGCATGCAGCACCAGTGCCGTCACCGCGGGCTTCAAGCCGTAGAACACGCCGGCCACCGCAGGCACTTGCCCGTAGGCCATGTAGACCCACGACAGCGCGACGAGGATGAACAGCGAGGGCAGCACGAACAGCGCGCCCGCGACGATGCCGCCCCAAGTGCGGTGCATCAACCATCCGATGTAGGTGGCGAGCTGCTGGGCCTCGGGGCCGGGCAGCACCATGCAGTAGTTCAATGCGTGCAGAAAACGCCGCTCGCTGATCCAGCGGCGGCGCTCTACCAGCTCGGTGTGCATGATCGCGATCTGACCGGCCGGGCCGCCGAAGCTGATGAAGCCGAGCTTGAGCCAGAAGCGCAGCGCCTCGCCGAAGCTGGGTGTGGCGGGAGCGGTGCTCGGGCCGATGTCGCTATTGTTCGTCATGGGGTAGTCGCGTTCTTGTTGGCGTGGCCGGCGTACAGGCCATCGAAGACGGGAATGGCGGCGGCGAGCAAGGCGTCGTCGCCGCCGTGCAGTTCGCGCAGGCCGGTGAGGATCATCTCCAGCCCCGCCGCTTCGGGCACCGCGATGCCGCCGACATCGAGCACGTGCACCGCCGCGCCGAGGCGGCGCAGGCGGTCGTCGTGCTCGAAGCCGAAGCTCGCGACCATCACCTCGAAGCTCACACGCGCACCGACATGGCTGAACTGCGCGCCGTCGAAATCGAAGCCGATCGCGCCGCGTGGCAGGGCGGCGGTGTCGGCCAGCCAGATGAGTTCGGCTTGCGCGTCGATGAATCGGTGCACGAACCAGGCGCAGGCAAGGCGATCCACCCAGGGCCGCGCGCGCGTGGCCCAGCGTTTGCCGCGGTAGCGCTGCGGGTCGAGAGCGGGCAGGTCGTGGGTGGCGGCGCGCGGCTCGCCGGGGGAGAGCTGGCGTTCGAGCAGCAGGCGCAGTGCGTCCAGGTCGGCCTGGGCCTGTTCGGCGGCCGGGCCGGGAAAGTAGTCGATGGCTCGCAGGGTTTGCAGGGCGTCTGCCAGACCACGCAGCCGCCGCCTCGCGGCGGTTTCAGCCAGGCCCGGCAGCTCGGTGCGTGCCGCCTCCAGGCCCAGTCGCCATTCGGCGTACGGCGTGGCGCGGTCGAACAGGGCGCAAAGCTCGATCTCTTGCGTCGCGTCGCGCGGGTTCAGCGCCAGCACGGTCGCGCTGCCGCCGTGAGCCGTGACCTCCTGCGCCAGCGCATCGAGATCGGCCGTGCGCTCCACCGGCAGCAGGTAGGCGCCATCGCGCAGCGCCGCTGCGCCCAGCGCCTTCAGGCCGCGCCAGATGCGCAGCCGCACGGCGTTCGGTTGGGTGGGCAGGGTGGCCAGCAGCAGGGAGAACATGATTGAATCAACTGTAGCAGTTGAAGTAGTAATTGCTACTTCAATTTTGACGCTCGTCACAGGGCACCGCTACACTGAGGCACCACCCTCTGGTCGCCGCCATGCCCGTCATCGACGTCACTCACCCGCTCGTCAAGCACAAGATCGGCCTGCTGCGCGCACACGACATTTCGACCAAGGACTTTCGCGAGCTGACGAGCGAGCTGGCGCGCCTGCTGGCCTACGAGGCCACCGCCGATTTCCCGCTCGAGAAAGCCACCATCCAGTGCTGGAGCGGGCCGACCGAGGTCGACCAGATCAGCGGCCGCAAGGTCACGATCGTGCCGATCCTGCGGGCCGGGCTGGGCATGCTCGATGGCGTGCTCGATCTGGTGCCGGGCGCCAAGGTCAGCGTCGTCGGCCTGTCGCGCAACCACGAGACTCTGCAACCGGAAAACTATTTCGAGAAGTTCGTCGGTCATCTCGACGAGCGCACCGCCATCATCATCGACCCGATGCTCGCGACCGCGGGTTCGATGATCGCCACGGTCGATCTGCTCAAGGCCCGTGGCTGCCTCGATGTGCGTGCCCTGGTGCTGGTGGCGGCCCCCGAAGGCGTGGCCGCACTGAACGCCGCCCACCCCGATATGCGCTGCTGGACGGCCGCGATCGACAGCCACCTCAATGAGGTGGGCTACATCATCCCGGGCCTCGGTGATGCGGGCGACAAGATTTTCGGGACCAAGGAAAGTTGACGACGCACTGAACGGCGAGTTTTCAAGCGTTCGTCCGCACCGACCTACTTTTCTTTACAAGGCTTCACCCGCCTGTCTTGCACGTGACACTCACGGCCCCTAGCCTTGAGGAATGAAAAACGCACCTGAAGATTTCCCGGCGCCCGGCGCCGCGAAGCCCCCGGTCGCGGGCCTGTTGCGCCGCCCCACGCGCTTGTGGATGACCGGCAGCCTGGCGGTCGTGATGATGGCCCTGATGCCTGGGCGCTTCGCCGCCGGCGAAGAGCGCCCGCGCTCGGCCAAGGTGTCGCGCCCGAGCCCTTACGGTGTCGAAGAAACCGTGCAGCGCATCGAAGCCACCGCGCGTGGTGACGGCCTGTCGGTGCTGGTGCGGCTGGAGGGTGCGCGCCCGGTGATCGTGCTGGCCTCGTCGGTCGGCGGCACGCCGGTCGTGCTGGACGACAGCGGCGCCCGGCCCGACATGCCCCTGGCCGTGCAGGTGCGCGCGGCAGCGGCCGGTGGCAGCGAGGTCTGGATCGCGGCCTCGGCCGACGCCGCCGACAGCGACTGGACCGAATTGCCCGCCGGCGTCGCCGAAGACGTGGCGCGCTTGCCGGGGATGCTGGCGCGGGCGCTGTCCTGAGGCTGGGGCCGGCTCACACCCAGCCGGCGATTCCTGCGATCGCACCCAGCGCGACGATCCACAGCGGCCCGATGCGCGTGCGCATCGCCAGCCCCACGCTCGCGGCCAACAGTGCAAGCGCGCCGTAGCGGTGATCGGCCTCGCGCACGAAGGGCTCGGCCAGCACCCAGCCGGTGGACAACAGCAAACCCAGCGTCAACGGTGCCAGGCCGGACGTGAAGGCCTTGATGCCGCGGCTCTCGCGTCGCTGCCCGGCCCAGCGCGCGTAGCCGAGCGCCAGCACAGTCGAGGGCAGCAGCACGCCGCTCATCGTCGCCAGCGCGCCCAGCGGGCCGGCGACGTTCCAGCCGATCACCGCGACGAACAGCACGTTCGGACCCGGCGCCGCCTGGGCAATCGCGATCGAGGTGGTGAACTGCGTGTCGGTGATCCAGTGCTGCTGAGTGACGACGTAGCGGTGCATGTCGGGTGCCGTCGTGATGGCGCCGCCGATGGCCAGCACGCTCAGCATCAGGAAGTGCGTGAAGAGGCCGAGCAGTTCGGCTGGGCTCAGGGAGGTGGTCATGGGCGTTCTTTGTGCAGGCGCGAGCCCAGGGCCAGCAATTCGCGGTTGACCGGGTTGCGGTGCAGAAAGCTTTCACGAAAGGACTCGGGCACCTGCTCCCGCGCCGTCTCTTGCAGCCAGTCCAGGCCTTGCTTCAGCACACGCCGTGCTTGCTCAGCATCGCCCGCGGTGGCCAGGGCGCGGGCGCCGTGCAGCCACAGTTCGCCCGGCAACAGCAAGGTGTTCTGACGGCCTTGTGCGGCCAGGTCCAGGGCGGCCAAGGCCTCGTGGCGCGCCCGCGCAGGGTCGTGGTCGACGGCGATCGCCGCGGCGCGGATGCGCGTGGCCAGCACGGTGCCGCCGTGGCCGATGCGCTCGGCGGCGCGGCGCACCGCCTCCAGTTCGCGCATCGCGGCATCGGGGTCGTGCGCGCCAGCCAGATCGATCCGCAAGGGCAAGCTGAGGTCGGGCCGCGCGCCCCCGGGCAAGCGGGTCAATTCAGCCAGCGCGGCCTGCAAGCCATCGAGTGCTGCCGCCGCGGCATCGCGCCCGGCGCCGCTTTCGCGCGCGCAGGCCCAGGCCAGGCGGCCGTGGGCCACCCGCTCGGAGAGCGAGGCACCCGCCTCCGGGACCGACGCGGCCAGGATGCTGCCCACACGCGCCCACTGGCCGAGATGCCACCAGCAGTGCGCCAGCCGCAACTCGGCACGCGGCACGAACCCGGGCTGGCAGCGCCGCATCGATTCGACGCTGCGCTCGGCGTGGGCCAGTGCTTCGCCATAGCGGCTGAGGTGACACAAGGTCAGCGCCCGCAGCACCTGCAAGCTGCCGATGTGCCCGCCAAAATCGTCGAAGGCCAGCAGCACACGCTGGCCTTGCTGGATCGACCGGTCCGCGGCCGCCAGGTCGCCCGCATCGATGCGGTTGCAGGCGAGGTTGCAGCAGTCCACCGACAGGTTGCTGAGTTCGCCGCTGCGGCGCAACAGGTCCAGGCACAGCTGGTGGTGCGGCAGCGCGTCTTCGAGGCGGCCCAGGTTGTCGTAGAGCACGGCCATCTCGCCGTGGGCCTCGCCGCGGGTGGTGTCGTCGGCATGCGCATCGGTCCAGTCGATGCTGGCCTGCAGTTGCTCCAGGGCCTCGGCGCCCCGGTCGGCGACGGCGTAGGCCGCACCCAGTTGGCGGCGCACGCGGGCGATCAAGGCCGCATCGCCCAGTGGCAGGCCGGCGCGCAAGGCCGCCTGACCCAGCGCCATGGCCTGCTCGATCTGCCCGTGCAGGTGTTCAGCGTGCGCACGCTGCGACAGGGCCTCGACCCGTTGCGCCGGCGTGCTCGCCAGGCGGTCCAGGCCGTCGCAATGGGCCGCGGTGACGGCACTGCCGCGGTCGATGTTGGTCGACTCCACGGCCGCAAAAAGCAGTGAATCGAAGGCGGCCGCGCGGTCGTCCGCCGCTTCTTCGATGCGGCTCTTGTGCTCCATGAAGGCGATGTATTCCTTCGAGCGCAGCGCGCGCCTTGCCGCGTCGGCGGCCTTCTGCAACCACGGCAGAGCACGTGTGTCGCGGCCCGCATCGACCCAGTGCTGTGCCACGCGCGCCGGCTCGCCGCCATGCGTTTCCAGCCAGGCCGCGACACGCGCATGGGTGTGCTGCGCGATGGCGCCGGGCACGCTGTGGCGCACCGCGTCGAACACCAGGTCGTGCGCGAACTGCCTGCCGCGCAGCACCTGGGCGGCTTCGAGTTCGTTCAGCGCATCGGCGAACTGCATGGCCGATGCGCCGAGCACGGCCTCGGCCAGTTCGATGCCGAAGTCGACGCCTGCGATGCTGGCCACACGCGCCAGGGCCAGCGCGCCGGGTGTGAGCTGGGCGACGCGGCGTTCGATCAGCCGGCTGATCGACAGCGGCTTGGGCAGGTTCGCGGCATCGGCGAGCTGGGCCAGCGTGCGCTCCACCCAGGCCTGCTTGAGCGTTTCGAGCACGAACAGCGGGTTGCCGCCGGTGCGCCGCAGCAGGCCGGGCGCGAGCACACGGCCTTTAACGCCGGGCAAGGCGAGCGAGTCGACCAGTTCGGCGAGCGCGGCTTCGTCGAGCGGGCGCAGCGGCAGGGCGACCACACGCGCCTGTTCGAGCAGGCTGTCGTGCAGGGCCTGCACCGGCGAGCCGGCCTCGGCGGGGCGGTAGGCGAGCACCCAGCGCAGCGCTGCCGCGCTGTCGTGCGCGCGGCCCTCGTCGGCGAAATGCAGGTCGTCGACGATGAGGCCGCGCAACTCGCCCTGGGTTTGCAGCAGGGACCGCAGCGCGCGCTGCATCACGAGCCGCTGGCCCTCGCCGGCGCCGGGGGCGACACCGACATCGACCTCGGGCAGCACCCGCGCGATCTCGTGTCGCGCCAGCGCCGGCAAGGCCGCGGTGGGCGCCGCATCCGCACGCGCCATCACGGCGCGCAACAAACGCGCGAGCGTCGCGAAGGGCACGCCGGCATCGCCGGGCCGGCCGGCCACCCGCACCACACCGGCGTGGCTCTCGGCAAAGGCTTGCAGCAGGCGCGTCTTGCCGAGGCCCGCTTCGCCGATCAGCGCGACGACCTGGCCGCCGCGCCAGGCGGCCTCGAGCGCGGCCTGGTCCTGATCGCGGCCGATCAGCCGCGGCGGGCGCAATACGCTGGCGGGCACCGGCCCGTCGATCGACACCACGCTGGTGTCGGCCACCGCCTGCACGGTCGCCAGCAAGGCCAGGGTCTGCGCGGAGGGCCGCGTGCCCACCTCGTCATTCAGCACCTGCTCGCAACGGTCGAAGGCGAGCAGCGCTGCGGCGCGGTCGCCCGCCAGGTAATGCAGGCGGATCACGCGGCGGTGCGCGTCTTCGGACAAGGGCTCCAGCGCCAGCAGCTCTTGCGCATGCGAGAGCGCATCGGCATGGTCCTTCGCGCCTTCGGCCATCTCGCTCAATTCGACCAGGCCTTGGCGGAGGCGTGCGCGGCGCCGGTCGCGCTGCTGCGCGAGCCAGAGGCCGAACGCGCCGCCGATCTCGTCGCGGCGCGTGCCGAGCACGGTGTCGGCATCGTGCAGGTCATGGTCCACGCCAGTGGCCAGCGCGAGGGTGCTGCTGCCCATCACGACATCGGCACCGGCCTGCTTGCGCAACTGGAACAAGCGCTGGCGCAGCGAATTGCGCGCGCCGTCGGGCCTTCGATCGCCAGCCACGCCAGCAAGGCGGCGTCGCGCTGGTTCAGCGGCACCGGCTCGACGGCGGCGCCCTGCATCGACGGCTCGCCGGCCAGGCGCAGCAGCACGGCCACGCGGGTGCCGGTCGTCAAGGGGTCTCGGTGCATCGTGTGCCCATTCTTGCAGGCATCGCCGGCGAGACGCACATCGCCGTCACGGCACGCTGGCCTTCAGCACGACCGGGTGCGAGCTCAGGAGGAACTGTCCGACGTCCGTGGCGACGAGCCCGTAGGCGGAGAAGCCGATGTGCGGCGGCGTGCTGGTGAGGTTGAGATCCGTCTGCCCCGCCACGCCGAGCACCGTGGTGACGACACCGGCGAGCGTGATCTTGCGGATCACGTGGTTGCCGGCGTCGATCGCGTACAGGTCGCCCGTGGGGTCGCGTGTGATCGAGCCGACGTTGTTGAAGCGCGCGGCGAGGCCGGTCGCGTCGACGTACCCCGTCACGTCGGCGAGCGAACCCGCCAGCGTGGTGCCGACGCCGCCTTCCAGCTTGCGCACGAGGTGGAATTCGGTGAAGTAGACCGTGCCCGCGGCGTCCACCACGAGCGAGTTCGGTTGGTACAGCGTAGCGGTGCCGATCGGTCCGTCGATCACCGGGTTGCCGTTGGCGGCGCCGCTGACCAGGGTGCTCACGTTGCCGGCCGGATCGATCTTGCGGATGGCGTGGTTGCCACGATCGGCGAGGTAGAGGTTGCCACTCGCGTCGATGGCCAGGCCACCCGGTGTGCTGAAGCGGGCCGTGGCGCCCGGGCCGTCGACGAAGTCCTGGGCCATGTCGGCGCCGGCCAAGGTGCTCACCGCGCCGGCGGGCGTGACCTTGCGGATGGCGCGGAAGTTTTCGGCGACGTAGATGTTGCCCGCGGCGTCGACGGTAACGCCGCTGGGGAAGTTGAAGCGCGCGGCGCTGCCGCTGCCATCGACGGATGCGCAGCTGCCGGCCACGCCGGCCAGCGTCGTCACCACCCCGGCCGGCGTGAGCTTGCGCAGCGTGCAGGCCGCACCGACGATGTAGGCATTGCCCGCAGCGTCGAGCGCGATCGGGCCGGGGGTGTCGAAGCGCGCGGCACTGCCCGTGCCATCGACATTGCCGGTCGCGTTGAGTGCGCCGGCCAGCACGCTCAAACTGGCCACTGACGTGGCCGGGGTGACCGTCAAGCGGGCCGCCGCGGAAGCGAGACACGCCGTCTGGGCATTCAGCGTGTTGCAGACCTGCGCGCGGAACAGCGCGCCGGTGTCGGCCAGCAGCGCCGTCAACACCAGGCGGCTGCCGCCGGTGACGGTGATGCCGTTGCCCAGCGCGGCCCAGCTGCTGCTGCCTGCGGCCTGTTGCTCCCAGGTAATCGACAAACTGTTCGCGGCACTGGCCAGCACGTCGAAGGCGACGGCTGCGCCGTCTCGCGCGCTGGCCGGTGCCGGCTGCTGCGTGATCGTCGGCAGTGCGGGGCCGGGCGGGGCCGGTGTCTCGACCGACAGGCGCAACTGGCCGCCGTAGACGGCGCGCTGTGTCTTCCCGGGCCGCAGGCAGGAAAAGCCCATGCCGAAGAAGTGCACACCGTTGTCGGCATGCGTGAAGGGCAGCGGCACGACGATGTCGTCTTCGCCGCGGCTGGCACTGGTGCTGCTCGGCGGCAGCGAGGGCGACTGCTGCGTCTTCACCGACGTGACGATCAACCGGCCGCCAGCATCGACGACACCCGTCTTCCAGCGTGTGATCTCGGCCCGCACGTCGCCGCAGTCGCGTGCCGCTGCGTAGTGGAAGCGCACGTTGACCGTGGCCTCCTGCGTGAGCGTGTAGTTCGGAAAGTCGGCACTCGCGCTGACATTGACCAGGCTCGGCGCCGGGGTGGCATTGAGCGTGCCGAAGCTGCTGGGCCAGACGCAGAGGAAGGGGTCGGTGTTGCCCGCCGGAATGCGGCAGGCAAGCGCCTGCGTGGCCCAGGAAAAGCCCGTCACCTGCCAGCGCACGCGCCCGCCCGCAGCCTCGGCGCTCACGGTTCGCCACTCGCCGCCGGGGCTGGCCATGAACACCGGCAGCACGGCCGGATCGGTGGCGGAAGGAAGGCTGAGGGTCACCGGCTCGGCAAAGCGGATGCCGTGCGGCGTCAGTTCATACACCGCGCCGTGCGAGGCATCGGCCGGAAAGTCGGCGGGCGCTCCGGCATCGCTGCGCGCGACGCGGATCTCGGTGGGCACGGCCAGTGCACCGGGCGGGATCTCGACCCGCACACCGTCGGGCCCATCGATCGTGCCGCCGGCCGCGCCGATGACGGCGCTCGCCGACGCGGGCGCTGCATCGTCGTTGCCACCGCAGGCGGCCAGCAGCAGGCATGCGCTCGTCGCGGCCAGCAACCACTGGCCCGCTGCACGCGGCATGCGCCACGGGCGACCCGACTCGCCCTTCATCGAACTCGTGCTCATCGTCTCGCTCCCGTCCACCGGCCCCGCGGGCCTGTTGGAGCGGGGTTGTAGACGTGGCCGCGTTATCGGATCGTTATCGGCGCGATCGTCACTTCAGCGCGCGCCAGGCACAGGCGATCGCCAGCGTCCCGATCACCGCGATGACGCTCGCCAGCGGCCAGCGCATCAGCGCCACCGCGCCGAAGGTGAGGGCACCGAAGCCCAGGCAGAGCGCCATGCCCATCGGGTTGCGCTTGAGCGTGCTGCGCAGCTTGAGGGCCGTCGCGATCACGAGCCCGGCCGCCACCACGCCCATGCCGCGCAACGCGCCGCTGACCGCGGGCCAGTGCGAGAACTGCGCGTAGAGCGCGGCGAGTGCCAGCACGATCACCAGCGGAACCGCCAGCAGCCCGGCCAGCGAGGCGGCGGCGCCGCGCAGGCCGAAGTAGCGGTCGCCGAGCATCAGCGACAGGTTCACCACGTTCGGGCCCGGCAGCACCTGGGCGACCGAGAGGGTGTCGAGGAACTCTTCTTTCGTGAGCCAGCGGCGCCGCTCGACCAGTTCCACCTGGGCCACGGCCAGCACGCCGCCGAAACCTTGCAGTGCGAGCCGGTTGAAAGCGAAGAACAGCGCCGCTGGAGAGTCCGGCCGAGCCAGGGGCTCTTCGCCCGGCGCCGCCGCTGTCATCTCAGCACACGCAACGCTTCCGGGTTGATGATGTTCGTCGGCTCGTTCTTGATGAAGGCGACGACATTCTCGAACGCAGCGCGGAAGTACAGCTCGTAGCTGTCTTGTTCCACATAGCCGATGTGTGGCGTGCAGACCGCGTTCTCCAGCCGCAGCAGCGGATGGCCTTGCAGGATCGGCTCGGTCTCGAACACATCGACCGCCGCCATGCCGGGGCGGCCGCGGTTGAGCGCACCCACCAGCGCGCCTTCCTCGATCAGTTCGGCGCGCGAGGTGTTCACCAGCAGCGCCGTGGGCTTCATGCGCGAGAGCGCATCGAGCTTGACCACACCGCGCGTTTCATCGTGCAGGCGCAGGTGCAGCGAGAGCACGTCGCAGGCCTCGAAGAAGGCCTCGCAACTCGGCGCGGCCACGTAGCCGTCGGCTCGGGCGCGCGCGCGCGCCGCTTCGCTGCCCCACACGGTGACGTGCATGCCGAAGGCCTTGCCGTAGCCGGCCACTATTCTGCCGATCTTGCCGTAGCCCCAGATGCCCAGCGTCTTGCCGTTCAGCACCATGCCGACGCCGAAGTTCGCCGGCATCGACGCTGCCTTCAGGCCCGACTGCTGCCACGCGCCATGTTTGAGGTTGCCGATGTACTGCGGCAGCCGGCGCATCGCCGCCATGATGAGCGCCCAGGTCAGCTCGGCCGGTGCAACCGGCGAGCCCCCGCCCTCGGCAACCGCGATGCCCAGGCGGGTGCAGGTTTCGATGTCGATGTGCGAGCCGGCGCGGCCGGTCTGCGAGATCAGCTTGAGC
>JANYJL010000109.1 GCA_025361845.1 Rhizobacter sp. | reverse complement strand
CGCGGCGAGCGCGTGCAGCAGGCCGAGCAGCGTGGCGAGCAGCAACGCGGTGCTGGAAAACCGCAGGGTGTTCCAGAGGGCGGCCAGCGTGTCGGCTTCGAGCAGCACGGCCCAGGCGGCCGGGCCGGCGCCCAGCGCCCGCCACACGATGGCACCCAGCGGCGCCATGCAGATCAGCCCGAGCAGCGCCAGCGCCGCCGCGACCGCGCACCACTGCGCTGCGCCAACCGGCCGTTGCAGCGGAAGGCCTGACGCGCGCGACGGCGAGGCCAGGCGCTTCTCGAGCAGCGCATAGATCAACGCCACCGTGCCGGTCATCAGCAACACGGCTGCCGCCAGCGCACCGGCCTCCGCCAGCTTCAATTCGTAGGCGACGAGCGTATAGATCTCGACCTCGACCGTGGCATAGCGCTGCCCGCCCAGCACCAGCGCGAGGCCGAAGCCGGCGAAGCAGTACAGGAACACCAGGCACAGCGCCGACATCAGCGCCGGCGCGATGGCCGGCCACTCGATGCGCCAGAACGCACGCCAGGGCGTGGCGCCGAGGCTGCGCGCCGCCGCGATGCGCGTGGCGCTGACGTGAGCCAGCGCATCGACCGCGGCACGCACCACCAGGCAGAGGTTGAAGAAGAGGTTGCCGTAGAGCAGCAGCCAGGGCGTGCCTTGCAGGTCGAGCCCGAAGACGGCGCCCAACACACCGCGCGGCCCGGCGAGGGCCAGCACCCCGAGCGCGGCCACCAGCGTCGGCACGACGAAGGGCAACATCAGGAGACGCAGCACCAGCGCACGACCCACGAAGTCGAAACGTGCCAGCACCCACGCGACCGGCAGGCCGACCGCGAGCGCGAGCGCGCAAGTGATGGCCGCCTGAAGGAAGGACCACAGCAGGCGCCAGCGCAAATAGTCGTCCTGCCACAGATCGCCCCAGTACGACAGCAGCCCGAGCGAGCCCCCTTCAGCCAGCAGGCGCAGCAGCGGCGCGACCAGCAGCACAGCCATGAAGGCGAAGGGCAGCAGCCCCAAGCCCATGGCCAAGGCCGCCGGCGAGCCACCCAGCACGCGTTGGCGCACGGGTAGCGCGAGCGCTACTTGAGCACCACGCGGGTCCATCGGCTGACCCAGTCGGCGGCGTTCGCGGCCATCGCCTGCGGCGTCGGGTTGTCGTAGCGGGTCGGGTCGATGGCATGGCGCATCGCCGCATCGCGCGGCGTGCCGGGCTCGGCCGGCAGCATCCAGAACGTGGTCTGCAAGGCCTGTTGCACCGGGCCGCTGCGCAGGAATTCGATGAACTTCGCAGCCGCCTCACGCTGGCCGCCGCCCTTGATCAGCGCCGCGCCTTCGACCTGGCGGAACACACCGCCCTTGAGGAACAGGCTGCCGGTGGGCGGCTCGGTGATCTTCACCTTGCTGTAGAAGACTTCGGCGGCCGGGCTACTGGCGTAGCTGACGACGATCGGGTACTTGCCGCCGTTCTGGCTGAACTCGGTGTAGTAGGCCTCGCTCCAGCCCTTGGCCACGGCCACGCCATTGCTGCGCATGCGCGCCCACCAGTCGAACGCGGCCTGGTCGCCCAGGCCGGCGACGGTGGCGGCCAGGAAAGCGAAGCCGGGGCTCGATGTGGCCGGGTGCTCGACCACGAGAAGCTTGGCGTAACGCGGCTGGGTGAGTTGCTCCAGCGTGGTCGGCAGCGGCAGCTTGTTCTTGGCGAACCAGGCGCGGTCGTAGTTGAGCGTCACGTAGCCATAGTCGACCGGCACCAGGCCCGTGAGCGTTCCGACCGCGGACGGCCGCTTCGCCGCGGCGCCGGTGTAGGCCTCGATCACGCCAGCCGCTTGCGCCTTTGCGGCGAGGCTGTTGTCCAGGCCGAAGACCACGTCGCCGATCGGCTGCGCGCGGGTGAGGATGAGCTTGTTGAGCATCTCGCCCGCATCGCCCGCCTTGATGACACTGAGCTTGACGCCAGCCTTCGTCTCGAAATCGGCCAGCAGTTCCTTCGGCAACTCGAACGAGGCGTGGGTGACGAGGCGCAGTTCGGGCGTTTGTGCCGCGGCCCAGCCGGTGCTCAGCGCCAGCAGCGCCGGCGCGAGCCGCAGAAAGTGTTGTCGATTCATCGCTGCCACTCCATTCAGTGCGCCGGCGCAGGGCGCATGAAGGGGCGGCGATCGATGGTTGACGCGCGTCCGCTCATCACGCTCCCTACGCTGGCATGACCCAGATCAGGTGAGAGGGACTGTCTCAGTCGGCGCACGCGCCGACACCCCCGGTGATGGGCCGCAGTGTAGTGCGGCTGGCTCAACCCTTCAGGGCATCGGCGTGTATCCAGGCCGCCGCGCGCTCGGCGATCATCAGCGTCGGCGAGTTGGTATTGCCGCTCGTGATGGTGGGCATCACGCTCGCATCCACCACGCGCAGGCTGCGCACGCCGTGCACGCGCAGACGCGCATCGACCACGGCCAGCGCATCCGAGCGTGGCCCCATCTTCGCGGTGCCGACCGGGTGGAAGATCGTCGTGCCGATGTCGCCAGCGAGTTTCGCGAGTTCCTCGTCGCTCTGGAACTGCACGCCGGGTTTCACTTCGTTCGGATGGTAGGCCGCGAGCGCCGGCTGCGCGACGATGCGGCGCGTGAGGCGCAGGCTTTGCGCGGCGATGGCGCGGTCGGCCTCGGTGCTCAGGTAGTTGGGCGCGATGCTCGGCGCGTCTTGTGATTGGCCCGAGCGAATCTGCACCCGGCCGCGGCTCGTCGGGTTGAGGTTGCACACACTCGCGGTGAAGGCGTTGAAGCGGTGCAGCGGCTGGCCGAAAGCATCGAGCGAGAGCGGCTGCACGTGGTACTCGAGGTTCGCGTGCGCCTGCTGTGTATCGCTGCGCGTGAAGGCGCCGAGCTGCGACGGCGCCATGCTCATCGGCCCGCTGCGCTTGAACGCGTATTCGAGGCCGATCAGCGCCTTGCCCCAGAGCGAATTCGCCATCGTGTTGAGCGTCTTCACCCCCTCGACGGAATAGACGGCGCGAATCTGCAAATGGTCTTGCAGGTTCTCGCCGACGCCAGGCAATTCATGCCGCGGCGCGATGCCGTGCTGATGCAGCAAATCACCCGCACCGATGCCGGAAAGCTGCAAGATTTGAGGCGTGCCGATCGCGCCGGTGGCGAGGATCACCTCCTGAGCCGCGCGAACCACGATCGGCTCGCCCCCCCCCTGCGGCAGCACCTCGACACCGACCGCGCGCAGCGGCTCGCCATCGCCGCCTTCCATCACCACTCGGCTGATGTGCGCGCCCGTCCAGACCTGCAGGTTGTTGCGCTCCTGCACCGGCCGCAGGAAGCCCTTGGTCGCGTTCCAGCGGATGCCGGCGCGCTGGTTCACGTCGAAGTAGCCGACGCCTTCGTTGTCGCCGCGGTTGAAGTCTTCGCTGGCGGGGATGCCGGCCTGCTGCGCGGCCTTCGCGAACGCATCGAGGATGTCCCAGCGCAGGCGCTGCTTTTCGACGCGCCATTCGCCGCCCTGGCGTGTGCCGCTGTCGTCGAAACCCGGCGCGGCGTGGAAGGCATCGGCGCCCTTGTGGAAGTCTTCATGCGCCATGAAGTGCGGCAGGCATTCGGCCCAGCTCCAGCCTTCGTTGCCGAGCGCGCCCCAGTGATCGTAGTCGCGCGCCTGGCCGCGCATGTAGATCATGCCGTTGATGCTCGAACAGCCGCCGAGCACGCGGCCACGCGGGTAGCGCAAGGCGCGGCCGTTGAGGCCCGGCTCGGCGTCGGTCGAATACAGCCAGTCGGTGCGCGGGTTGCCGATGCAGTAGAGGTAGCCGACCGGGATGTGGATCCAGGCGTAGTCGTCGTCGCCGCCGGCTTCGATCAGCAGGACGCGCCGGGTGCGATCGGCGCTCAGGCGGTTGGCGAGCAGGCAGCCGGCGGTGCCGGCGCCGCAGATCACGTAGTCGTACTCGGTCCGCGTCATCGCACCGCGCCAGCCAGCACAGGGAACAACTTCACCAGCCCATCGGACATCACCTCGATCGCGAGTGCGGCGAGGATCAGGCCCATCAAGCGCGTCATCACATTGATGCCGGTCTTGCCGAGCACCTTGCCGATGCGCCCCGACAGACTGAACGCGACCCACACGGCGATGCCGATGACGACACCGTAACCCACCAGCACGGCGAGCTGCCACCAGTGGCGCGTCTTGTCGGCGTAGATCACCATCGTCGAGATCGTCGCCGGGCCGGTGAGCAGCGGAATGGTCAGCGGTACGATGGCGATGCTGGCACCGGCGTCGGCCTTGTCGCTGCCTTCGGTGAGGTCGTCCTTGCGGCTTTCGGCCGGTTGCGCGTTGAGCATCTGCAAGGCCGAGGTCAGCAGCAGCAAACCGCCGCCGACCTGAAAGGACGCGAGCGAGATGCCGAAGAACTCGATGATCTTCAGGCCCGCCAGCGCGCTCACCGCGATCACGACGAAGGCACTGAAGGCGGCGACGCGGATCGTGCGTTGCCGCTGCTCGCGCGAGAAGCCCTGCGTGAAGTGGATGAAGAAGGGAATCACGCCGATCGGGTTGACGATCGCGAGCAGGGCGATCAGCGGCTTGTAGATATCCATCACCGATTGTCGCTGGCCGCAGCCAGCTCGCGCAGGTAGCGCAAGCCCGGCACGGCGCGCGGGCCGTACCAGCTGAGCAGTTCGCCATCGACACGCTGCACTTTCGCGTTCGGGCACAGCGCACGCGCTTCGTCGATATGCGCTTCGGTGAAGCTGCAGGGCTCCGAGCTGAGCAGCACCTGCTGCACGTCGGCGAGCCAGGGTTCGTCACCCCGCACGACGGGATAGCGCGCTGCGCCGCTTTGGCCGCCCTGGACCTCGGGCAAGGTCTGCCAGTGGATGCGCTCCAGCATGCGCGAGATGTACGTGTCGCGCGCGACGGTCATCCACGGGCCGTGCCAGATCAGGTAGAGCACCTGTTGCGGCGCGCGCCCGGCGGGCTGGGTGGCCGCCAATTCGTGCGTCAGCGCGGCGATCAACGCCGTTGCGCGCTCAGCCACGCCGGGCAGGTCACCGAAGTGATTGAGCATCTGCGCGACCAGCGCCAGGTTGTCTTCCGGCCCGCCGGGATGCGTGACGACGATCTCGGGCGCCTGCGCGCCCCAGGCGCGCAGCGCGTTCACGGTGTCGAGCCGGTTCTCATCCACATTGACGAGAACGTGGGTCGGTTGCAAAGCCTTGAGCTTCACGAGGTTCACGTCCTTCGTGCCGCCGACTTTCGGCACCGATCGCAAGGCCTCGCGCGGGTGGATGCAAAAGCCGGTGCGCGCCACCAAGTGAGTGCCGAGGCCGAGCGCCACCAGCAATTCGGTGAGGCTCGGCACCAGGCTGGCGATGCGGGGAGCGTTAACGGTGCGCAAAGTCATTCGAACGTGCAGGAAGTCGGCCCTGATGATGACTGCGCCGCCAGGCGGCTCGCCCGGTGCGCGCACCCCCGCCCGAAAACAACACTTTTTGCGTGGTGAGACTGCCTACTTTTGCGCAATTCCCTTATATTCGCCAGTCTGTGTATGGAAGCGGCGCCTTCGCTTGAATGGTTCACGATGGGTAGAAGCTCCACTCGTTCAGCAGGAAATGGAAAGGGGCTCTCCCATGGGCAACAAACTCTACGTCGGTAATCTCTCATACAACATTCGTGACGAGGACTTGCAACAGGCGTTCGCGCAATACGGCAGT
>JANYJL010000090.1 GCA_025361845.1 Rhizobacter sp. | reverse complement strand
GATCACACCGGCTATTACAACGAGCAGGACTGGTTTCCGGTGTTCGAGATCACGCGCCTCACGCACCGGCGCGAGCCGATCTACCACTCCACCTACACCGGCAAGCCGCCCGACGAACCCGCGGTGCTCGGCGTGGCGCTGAACGAGGTGTTCGTGCCCATCCTGCAAAAGCAGTTTCCCGAGATCGTCGATTTCTACCTGCCGCCCGAAGGTTGCAGCTACCGCATGGCGATCGTCAGCATCAGGAAGAGTTACCCCGGTCATGCCAAGCGGCTGATGTTCGGCATCTGGAGCTTTCTGCGCCAGTTCATGTATACAAAATTCATTGTGGTCACCGATGACGACGTGAACATCCGCGACTGGAAAGAAGTGATCTGGGCCATCACCACCCGCATGGACCCGGTGCGCGACACCACGCTCGTGGAACACACGCCGATCGACTACCTCGACTTCGCCTCGCCCGTCAGCGGCCTGGGCGGCAAGATGGGCCTGGACGCCACCAACAAATGGCCCGGCGAAACCCAGCGTGAATGGGGCCGCGCGATCGTGCCGGACGCCGCTGCGCAGAAGCGCGTCGCGGCCTTGGTCGACACCATCATGAACCGGGCCGAATGACAAGAGGGAACGCACTGCGTGAAGTGCCTTGAATCGGGGCGTGGCATGACCTAACTTGTTGAGGTCTGCATGCAGACAACCCCGCGGGCGCAGTCACTGCGCTCCAGGAGCCCCGGACTTCATTCCTCTGGAGCCCCAAACGGTGGCGTCAGCCACCCGCCCCTCCCACCGCAAGGTCGGGAGGGGTTTGTCTTTCTGGAAGCGCGCTTTCCGGGAGCAAAGTTTTCGGGGGAGAGAATGGGCGTCACACATCCCGTACCGCAGGAGCGTCGCCATGGCTGATCTTTTCGACAACCCGATGGGCTTGATGGGCTTCGAGTTCGTCGAGTTCGCGTCTCCCACGCCGAACGTGCTGGAGCCGCTGTTCGAAACGCTGGGCTTCACGCTCGTCGCGCGCCACCGCTCGAAGGACGTGCTGCTGTACCGCCAGGGCGAGATCAACTTCATCGTCAACCGCGAACCCAAGAGCCCGGCGGCCTACTTCGTTGCCGAGCACGGGCCTTGCGCCTGCGGCATGGCGTTCCGCGTGAAGGACTCGCACCTGGCCTACAACCGCGCGCTCGAACTCGGTGCCCAACCGGTCGAGATGATCACCGGCCCGATGGAGTTGCGCCTGCCCGCCATCAAGGGCATCGGTGGTGCGCCGCTCTATCTCATCGACCGCTTCGAAGACGGCAAGTCGATCTACGACATCGACTTCGCCTTCATCGACGGTGCACCGCGCCGCCCCGAAGGCCATGGCCTGAAGTTGATCGACCACCTCACGCACAACGTCTACCGCGGCCGCATGGCCTTCTGGGGTGCGTTCTACGAACGCCTCTTCAACTTCCGCGAGATCCGCTACTTCGACATCCAGGGCGAGTACACCGGCCTCACCTCGCGCGCGATGACGGCGCCCGACGGCAAGATCCGCATCCCGTTGAATGAAGAGGCTTCGAAGGGCAGCGGCCAGATCGAAGAGTTCCTGATGAAGTTCAGCGGCGAGGGCATCCAGCACGTCGCACTGATCTGCGACGACCTCATCGCCACCGTCGACAAACTCGCCCTCGCCGGCGTGCCGCTGATGAATGCGCCGAACGACGTGTACTACGAGATGCTCGCCAAGCGCCTGCCCGGCCACGGCCAGCCGGTCGGTGAACTGCAGACCCGCGGCATCCTGCTCGACGGTTCCACCGAAGGCGGCCATCCGCGCCTGCTGCTGCAGATTTTTTCGCAGACGGTGCTGGGCCCGGTGTTCTTCGAGTTCATCCAGCGCAAGGGCGACGAGGGCTTCGGCGAAGGCAACTTCAAGGCCTTGTTCGAGTCCCTGGAGCGGGATCAGATTCGCCGCGGCGTACTCGACGTTGCAGCCTGAGGAACCGACCATGAAAATCGATCGTATCCATCACGTTGCCTATCGGTGCAAGGACGCAAAAGAGACCGTGCTCTGGTACCAGCAGATGCTGAAGATGGACTTCGTGCTCGCCATCGCCGAAGACTTCGTGCCCTCCACCAAGGCGCCCGACCCCTACATGCATGTGTTCCTCGACGCAGGCCACGGCAACGTACTCGCCTTCTTCGAACTGCCCACCCAGCCGCCGATGGGGCGCGACCCGAACACGCCGGCCTGGGTGCAGCACATCGCCTTCCGCGTGAAGGACCGCGCCGAGTTGCTTGAGTTCAAGGACCACCTGCAAACAAGCGGCGTGGAGGTGCTCGGCGTGACCGACCACGGCGCCTTCCAATCGATCTATTTCTTCGACCCGAACGGCCACCGCCTCGAACTGGCCTGCCCGGATCCGGATGAGGAAGCCATGATCAAGCGCCTCGATGCGGTGAAGTGGGACATGCTCGAAGAGTGGTCCAAGACCAAACGTGCGCCCAAACACGGCGCCTTCTTGCACGAACGCGAGTTCAAGCCGTGATCGCGGCCGTCGACGGCACGCACGACGCCACGCTGCAAAGCTGGCTCGAATCGGCCAACGACCCGGCCACCGATTTCCCGATCCAGAACCTGCCCTTCGGCCGCTTCCGCCGTGCCGACGACAGGGACGCGTGCATCGGTGTGGCCATCGGCGACCAGGTGCTCGACCTGCGCCGCGCGCGCCTCATCGAGACGCACGACATGAACCGCCTGATGGGCCAGCGGCCCGAGGAGCGGGTCTCGTTGCGGCAGGCCCTGAGAGATGGCCTGCGCGCCGGCAGCCCGAACGAGGCGCTGTTCCGCGAGGCGCTTGTACCGCAGTCTCGCGTGACGATGGGCCTGCCTTGCGAGATCGGCGACTACACCGATTTCTACATCGGCATCCACCACGCCACCACGGTCGGTCAACTCCTCCGCCCCGACAACCCGCTGCTGCCCAACTACAGGTGGGTGCCGATCGGGTACCACGGCCGTGCGTCGTCGATCAACGTGAGCCCGAGCCGGTTCAAGCGCCCGCGGGGCCAGCAGCGTGGGGCCGACGAACCGCAGCCGAGCTTCGTGCCGACACGCCGGCTCGATTACGAACTCGAACTCGGCCTCCTCATCGGCCGGCCGAGCGTTCAGGGCGAGCCGATCTCGATGGCCGAGGCGGAAGACCATCTGTTCGGCGTGACCCTGTTCAACGACTGGAGCGCGCGCGACATCCAGGCCTGGGAGTACCAGCCGCTCGGTCCCTTCCAGTCGAAGAACTTCGCGAGCACGTTGTCGCCGTGGATCGTGACGATGGAGGCGCTGGCGCCGTTCCGCCAGGCCTTTGCCCGGCCCGCTGGCGACCCGCAGCCGCTGCCGTATCTCGATTCGCCCGCCAACCGCGAACGCGGCGCCATCGACATCGCGCTCGAGGTCTGGCTCCAGACGCCCACGATGCGCGCCGCCGGCCACCCCGGCGACCGGCTCAGCCACTCGAACTTCACCGATGGCTACTGGACCGCTGCCCAGCTCGTGGCCCACCACACCGCGAACGGTTGCAACCTCGGCAGCGGCGATCTGTTCGGCACCGGCACGCTCTCCGGGCCGGGCACGGGGCAGGGCGGCTCGCTGCTGGAATTGAGCCGGGGCGGCAAGGCGCCGCTGTATTTGTCGAATGGCGAAACACGCACGTTCCTCGAAGATGGCGACAGCGTCGAACTGCGCGGCCAGTGCACACGGGAGGGCTTCCGCCGCATCAGTTTCGGCCCTTGCCGGGGCACAGTGCTGGCGGCCAGCCCGAGCTGAGCCACCGCTTTCCTTGATTTTTGTCAGGTCCGGGCCACGCCGTCGCGGTGATGCTCGGGCATGAGCGTCACTGCATCCGCCCTGACTCCGCACGAAGCCGCGGCGCTGGACGATGAAGCGTCCCTGCGCGAGCACAGCAGCCTGCTGATGCTGGCCGACGGCAGTTGCAGCGCGCGCTCCTTGTTCGTGATCCAGGGCATGCACTGCGCCGCTTGCGCCGGTCTCATCGAAGCGGCGCTGGAAAGCGAACCGGGTGTCTCGCGTGCCGAGGTGAACGCCGCGGCGCGGCGCGCCGTCGTCACCTGGGACCCGGCACACACCCAGGTCTCGCGCCTCGTGCAGGCGATCCGCCAGGCCGGCTACGGCGCCTTGCCCGCGCGCCATGCCGATGCCGCTGCCGTGCAGCGCCAAGCCTCGCGTTTGGCGCTTTGGCGCCTGTTCGTGGCCGGCTTCTGCATGATGCAGGTGATGATGCTGACGACGCCGGGCTACCTGGCCGGCGCCTCTGTCATCCCGCGCGACATCGAGGCGCTGATGCGCTGGGCCGCCTGGGTGCTGACGCTGCCGGTGCTGCTGTTCTGCGCCGGGCCCTTCTTCAGCGGCGCGTGGCGCGCCCTGCGCCAGCGCCACATCGGCATGGACGTGCCGGTGGCACTCGGCATCGCCATCACCTTCATCGCCGGCACCGGCAGCAGCTTCGACCCGCAAGGCATCTTCGGCGCCGAGCCCTACCTCGATTCGCTGACGATGTTCGTCACGTTCCTGCTCGCCGGTCGCTGGCTGGAGACGCGCATGCGCGCACGCTCCACCGACGCGCTCGACAGCCTGCTTCAGCGCCTGCCCGACAGCGTGGAGCGGTTCGCCGACGATGGCACGGTGCACATCGTTCCCGCCGCGCGCCTGCGGGTCGGCGACCGGGTGCGTGTGGCCGCGGGCCAGGCCTTTCCGGCCGACGGCAGCATCCTCGTCGGCCGCACCCAGGTGGACGAAGCGCTGCTCAGCGGAGAGTCGCGCCCGGTCGAGCGTGGCCCGGTGGACGCGGTGCTCGGCGGCAGCATCAACCTCGGCGCACCGGTGACGGTGGTCGTCACGCGCATGGGCGCGAACACACGCTACGCGCAGATCGTCGACCTCGTCGAACGTTCGCTCGGCGCGCGGCCGGGCATGGTCGCGGCGGCCGACCGGCTGGCCGGGCCGTTCCTGTGGGGTGTGCTGCTGCTGGCCGTCAGTGCCGCCGCAGTGTGGAGCGTGATCGACCCCGCGCGTGCCGTGTGGGTGGCCGTGTCGGTGCTGATCGTCACCTGCCCGTGTGCGCTTTCGCTCGCGGCGCCCGCGGCCTTGCTGAGCGCAGCCGGCGCGCTGGCGCGGCGCGGTGTGCTGGTGCAGCGCCTCGGTGCCTTCGAGGCACTGGCGCATGCCGATGTGGCCTGCTTCGACAAGACCGGCACGCTCACCGAAGACAAGCTCGTGCTCGCCGCCACCGAACTGGATGCGGGCGCCGATCGCGTCGATCTGCTCGCGCGTGCGGCCTCGCTCGCTGCGCTGTCGCACCACCCGCTTTCGCGGGCGCTGGTGCAGGCGCTGCCGGTGTCCGAACGCGCCTGGTCGTCGGTGCTTGAAGTGGCGGGGCAGGGCATCGAAGCGACGGATGCATCGGGTCGCGTCTGGCGGCTCGGCGCGCCGGCGTGGGTCGGCCTGGCCGCGCCGGCAGTGGCCGCCCAGCGACCGGTGGTCGCACTCGCGGCGCAGCCGCCTGCGGTCGTGCCAAGCGTGCATTTCGAATTCGACGAAGCCCTGCGCGCCGATGCGCCGCAAGCGTTGGCGGAGTTGCGTGCGCAAGGCCTCGCGGTGCGCCTGCTCTCGGGCGACAGTGATGGCGCGGTGCAGACACTCGCAACGCGCTTGAACATCGACGATGCGCGCAGCGCCGCATCGCCCGAAGACAAACTCGCCGCCATCGCCGAGTGGCAAGCCGCGAAGCACGTGGTGCTGATGGTCGGCGACGGCATCAACGATGGCCCGGTGCTCGCACGTGCCGATGCTTCGTTCGCACTCGCGCACGGCAGTGCGCTCGCCCAGCAGCGCTCGGATTTCATCGTGCTCGGCAGCCGCCTCGCCGAAGTCCCCGCCGCCGTGGCCCTGGCCCGCCGCACCGTGCGCGTGGTGCGCCAGAACCTGCTGTGGGCGGTGCTCTACAACGCCGTCTGCGTACCGCTCGCGCTGGCGGGCTTGCTGCCACCTTGGCTGGCCGGTGCTGGCATGGCGAGCAGCTCGCTCTTCGTCGTGCTGAACGCCCTGCGCCTGTCGCGCTGACCACAGACGACGATGGACAGCCTCTACCTCCTGCTGCCGATGTCGGTGCTGCTTGTGCTCGCGTTGATCGGCTTGTTCGCCTGGGCCATCAACGCCGGGCAGTTCGACGATCTGGAGCGCGAGGGTTGGCGAGTCGTCGAAGAGACGGGCCTCGAAGAGCACAGCGTCGAAGGGCAGGGCACGGAGCCGCGCCACGGTCGTTGAACTTCTCCGCCGCCGCACCTCAGACGGCGTTGTTCAACCAGTGGCTCACGTCGGCTTGCAGTTGCGGCAACGCTGCCAGCGCATCGACCCGCAGCACGCCGGGCTCGCCGATCGGCGGCTCCAGGGTGGCGAACTGGCTGTCCACCAGCTCGGCCGAGAAGAAGTGGGCCGCGCGCCCGGCCACACGGGCGAGTGCGGCATCGCGGTCGATTTCGAGGTAGACGAAGCGCAGGCCCGCTGCGGCCTGGCGCAGACGGTCGCGGTAAGCCCGCTTGAGGGCCGAGCAGGTCAGCACGATGCCCGCATCGGCGCTGCGCAGCTGTTCGCCCAGCACGTTCAGCCAGCCTTCGCGGTCGGCGTCGGTGAGGGCGATGCCCTGGCTCATCTTGGCGCGGCTCTCGGCGCTGTGGAAGTCATCGCCTTCGACGAGCCGGACCGCTTGCGCCTCGGCGACGGCCGCAGCGAGGCTCGATTTGCCGCAACCGGCGACGCCCATGAAAACGACCGAGGTGTGCATGTTGGACAGCGTTGTGCAGAAGGTGCGAAACCCGAATGACTTGATCGCGATCAAGCTCGCCGCAATCACTGCTTTCGACAATGGTCGCATGACAGCCGTATCGATGAGGAGTGAACCCATGAGCAATGCGAGGGCGGCGCAGCCGGCGCCTGTGTACAACGACCGCGTGGTGCGTCTGTTCGCGCTTGCGGCTGTCTTGTGGGGCGTGGTCGGCATGCTCGTCGGCGTGATCATCGCGGCGCAGCTCGCCTTCCCCGACCTCACCTTCGGCATCTCCTGGCTCAGCTACGGCCGCCTGCGCCCGCTGCACACCAATGCGGTGATCTTCGCCTTCGGCGGCTGCGCGCTGTTCGCAACCTCCTACCACGTGGTGCAGCGCACCTGCGGTGTGAGGCTCATCTCCGACAAACTCGCCGAGTTCCATTTCTGGGCCTGGCAACTCGTGATCGTGTGCGCTGCCATCTCGCTGCCGATGGGCTACACGCGCGGCAAGGAATACGCCGAACTCGAATGGCCGATCGGCATCCTCATCACGCTCGCCTGGGTCGCCTACGCGATCGTCTTCTTCGGCACCATCGGCATCCGCAAGGTGCGCCACATCTACGTGGCCAACTGGTTCTTCGGCGCATTCATCCTGACCGTCGCGCTGCTGCACCTCGTCAACGGTGCGGTGGTTCCGGTGAGCTTCATGAAGAGCTACTCGGCCTATGCGGGTGTGCAGGACGCGATGGTTCAGTGGTGGTACGGCCACAACGCGGTGGGCTTCTTCCTGACCGCCGGTTTCCTGGGGATGATGTATTACTACATCCCGCGTCAGGCCGAGCGGCCGGTGTACTCGTACCGCCTGTCGATCGTGCACTTCTGGGCCCTGATCTTCACCTACATGTGGGCCGGCCCGCACCACCTGCACTACACCGCGCTGCCCGACTGGGCGCAGAGCGTGGGCATGGTGTTCTCACTCGTGCTCTTGGCGCCGAGTTGGGGCGGCATGATCAACGGCATCATGACCCTGAGCGGGGCCTGGCACAAACTGCGCGACGACCCGATCCTGAAGTTCCTGATCGTCTCGCTGTCCTTCTACGGCATGAGCACGTTCGAGGGGCCGATGATGTCGATCAAGACCGTCAACGCGCTCAGCCATTACACCGACTGGACCATCGGCCACGTGCACTCCGGCGCGCTCGGCTGGGTCGGCTTCATGACGATGGGGAGCCTCTATTACCTGATCCCGCGCATGTTCGGCCAGATCAAGATGTACAGCGTGCGCGCCATCGAGCTGCACTTCTGGATCGCCACCATCGGCATCGTGCTCTACATCGCCGCGATGTGGATCGCCGGTGTGATGCAGGGTCTGATGTGGCGCGCCATCAACCCCGACGGCACGCTCGTCTACAGCTTCGTCGAAGGCGTGAAGGCCACCTTCCCGTTCTACGTGGTGCGCCTGGTCGGCGGCCTGCTGTACCTCAGCGGCATGTTGCTGATGGCCTGGAACGTGGTGATGACGGTGCGCAGCGCCCCGCGCGCTGCACCGGTGATGCGCGCGCCGCTGGTGGCCGCTTGAGGACGAGACACCATGAGCAATGACAACACCCCCATCGCGACCTTCAGCCACGAGCGTCTGGAGACCAGCAACTTCCTGATGATCGTGATGATCCTGCTGGTCGTGGCCATCGGCGGCATCGTCGAGATCGTCCCGCTGTTCTTCCAGCGCAGCACCACCGAAGCGGCGCCGGGCCTGAAGCCCTACACCGCTCTGCAACTCGCCGGGCGTGACGTGTACATCCGCGAGGGTTGCTACAACTGCCACTCGCAGATGATCCGCCCGCTGCTGGCCGAGACACTGCGCTACGGCCACTACTCGACCGCCGGCGAGTTCGTCTACGACCGCCCGTTCCAATGGGGCAGCAAGCGCACCGGGCCCGACCTGCACCGCGTCGGCGGCAAGTACAGCGACGAGTGGCACCGCATCCACCTGCTGAACCCGCGCGATCTGGTGCCCGAATCGAACATGCCCGCCTACACCTGGCTGAACGCCAAGCTCACACCCACCGACATGGCGCCCAAGCTGCGTGTGCTGCGCATGCTGGGTGCGCCCTACAGCGATGCAGAGATCGCTGGCGCCGCTGCGGCGGTGACGGACAAGACCGAACTCGATGCACTGATCGCCTACCTGCAGGTGCTCGGCACCAGCGTCCGCTGAGAGCTCAAACCATGGACATCAACGATCTGAGAATTGGGGTCACGCTGCTGTCGTTCGGCGTGTTTGCGGGCATCGTGCATTGGGCCTGGAAGCGTGCCAACCGCGCGCGGTTCGATGAGGCGGCGCAGTTGCCTTTCATCAACGACACCGCCGATGGGGCCAGCCATGAGTGACTTCTTCAACAGCGGCTGGTCGGTCTTCATCAGTGCCGTCACCATCCTCGGCCTCATCGCTTGCCTGGCCTTGCTGTTCGGCGCGAGCCGCCGCAAGGTGATGTCGGCGACCGACAACACCACCGGCCACGTGTGGGACGGCGACCTCGTCGAACTCAACAACCCGCTGCCACGCTGGTGGATGATGCTGTTCATCATCACCGTCGTCTTCGGCGCGATCTATCTCGCGCTTTATCCAGGCCTGGGCGCACGTGCCGGCACGTTGCAATGGACGTCCACCGGCGAGCACCAGGCCGACGTGGCCGCGGCACGCGCGCAGATCGCGCCGCTCTACGCCCGTTTCAACACGCTGGCGCCCGAGGCGCTGGCCAAGGACGCGCAGGCGATGGCGCTCGGCGAACGCCTGTTCGTCAACAACTGTGCGCAATGCCATGGCTCGAACGCGCGCGGCAGCAAGGGCTTTCCGAACCTGACCGACACCGACTGGCTGTGGGGCGGCACGCCCGAACGCATCATGGAAACGATCCGCGAAGGGCGCGACGGCAACATGCCGCCGATGGCCGCTGCGGTCGGCACCTCCGAAGAAGTGCGCAACGTGGCGAACTACGTGCTGAGCCTGTCGGACAGCCCGCACAACAGCGTGGCCGCGCAACTCGGGCGGCCCAAGTTCGTGGTCTGCGCCGCCTGCCACGGCATGGACGGCAAGGGCAACCCCGCGCTCGGCTCGGCCAACCTGACCGACAAGATCTGGCTGCACGGCTGGGGCGAAGACGCCATCGTGCGCATGGTCAACGAAGGCAAGCACAACGTGATGCCCGCGCACAAGGACCGCTTGAGCGAAGACCAGATCCGCGTGCTCGGCACCTATGTGTGGAGCCTCTCGCAGCCCGGCAGCCTGACGGCGCAGCGCTGAAGTCAACGACACACCGACGAAGCCGCGCATGGCCGATGCCCGCAAGGTGATCCCGATCGCCGCTGACCCCGCCGGGGGCACGGTGTCGATGTACACGTCGGAGGCGACCATCCATGCGCGTGCCGTGCACGGCTGGTTCGCGGCCTGGCGTTGGGCGCTCGTGTGGGGCACGCAAATCGTGTTCTACGGCTTGCCGTGGCTGAGCTGGAACGGCCGGCCCGCAATGCTGTTCGACCTCGGCGCACGCCGCTTCTACATCTTCAACCTGGTGCTCTACCCGCAGGACTTCATCTACCTGACGGGCCTGCTGATTCTGAGCGCCTACGGCCTCTTCCTGTTCACCGCGGTGGCCGGTCGTCTGTGGTGCGGCTACGCCTGCCCGCAGACGGTCTACACCGAGATCTTCATGTGGGTCGAGCACCACTTAGAAGGGGATCGGCAGGCCCGCATCAAGCTCGACAAGAGCGCCTGGAAATTCGACAAGCTGTGGCGCCGCGGCGGAAAACACTGCGTGTGGCTCACCATCGGGCTGTGGACGGGCTTCAGCTTCGTCGGCTACTTCACGCCCATCCGCACGCTCGGCGCCGAGGTGCTGAGCTTCGGCCTCGGGCCGTGGGAAATGTTCTGGGTCTTGTTCTACGGCTTCGCGACCTATGGCAATGCCGGCTTCATGCGCGAGCAGGTCTGCAAGTACATGTGCCCGTATGCGCGCTTCCAGAGTGCGATGTTCGACCACGACACGCTCATCATCAGCTATGACGAGAAGCGTGGCGAACCACGCGGCGCGCGTGCCCGCACTGCCGACAAGGCCGCGCTCGGTCTCGGCGATTGTGTCGACTGCACGCTGTGCGTGCAGGTCTGCCCGACCGGCATCGACATCCGCCAGGGCCTGCAATACGAATGCATCGGCTGCGCCGCGTGCATCGACGTGTGCAACGGCGTGATGGACAAGCTCGACTACCCGCGCGGCCTGATCCGCTACGCCAGCCACCGCAGCCTGACCGAGGGCGGTGCGCCGCTCAGCCTCAAGCGTGTGTTGCGCCCGCGGGTGCTGATCTACGGCGCGGTGCTGGTGTTGATCGCCGGTGGCTTCACCGCGAGCCTGGCGCTGCGCGCACCGCTGCGCGTGGACGTGGTGCGCGACCGCGGCAGTCTGGCGCGCCTCGTCGACGAAGGCCGCATCGAGAACGTCTACCGCCTGCAGGTGATGAACAACACCGAAGTGGCGCAGCGCTACCGCTTCGCCGTGAGTGGCATCCCAGGTGCGCAGGTGCTTGCGCGCAGCGACACCACGCTCGCGCCGGCCGAATCGCGCTGGGTGCCGGTGGCCGTGCAGGTGCCGCCCGAAGAGGCGCAGGCGCTCGGGCCGGGTGCGCACAAGTTGATGTTCCAGGTCACCCGTGTGGCCGATGCCGAACACCCGGAGGCGAGCGTGAACGAAAAGTCGACCTTTGTCGTGCCGCGTTGAACCTCAGCCTCGAAGGAGATTCACCATGAACAGCCCGAACCCGCGCGTCCCCCACGACCCCTCGCCCTGGTGGCAGCACCGCATGATGTGGCTGGTGTTCGGCGGCCCGGCGCTGGTGGTGGTGGCGGCGATTGCCACCGCCGTCATCGCGGTGCGTGGCGCCGATACCGTGCTGAACCACGACGAGGTGCCCGACCGCGTGGCCGCACCCGCCGAGCAGGCCCGCAACCACGCGGCGTCGCCGACGCTGCCCACCAAGCGCTGAGCCCCGGCCCATGAACCGCAAAGCGCAGTGGATCGCGTGGCCCTCGTTCCTGATGGCGGGGGTGCTGGAGATGCTCGTCTTCAGCGTCGCCGACCCGGACGAACTGCGTGGCTTCGGCGGCGCGTTCAACGAGTGGTCGCCTTCGGCGATCTACACGATCGCGTTCTTCTGCTTCTGGGTCATCGTGGCCTTGGCGTCTTCGCTGACCTTGCTGCTCGCGAGCACCGAGCTCGAGGTGCCTCCGCCTTCGAAGCGCTGGCCGTGAGGAACTGCGGGTGAGTGCAACGCTCGTGGCTGCCGGCCTGCTGATGGGCCTGGCCGGCAGCCCGCACTGCGCGCTGATGTGCGCGGCGCCCTGCGCGGCGGTGTCGCGTGCTTGCGGCGGCGCGCGCCCGGATCGTGCACTGTGGGCCTGGCATCTCGGCCGCTTGCTCGCTTACGCCGCGGCCGGTGCACTCAGCGCGGCCAGCGTGGGGCTGGTCGCACGCTGGTCCGGTGCGAGCCTGGTGCTGCGACCGGTCTGGACGATGCTCGAAGCGGCGGTGCTGATCACCGGCCTCGTGCTGTTGTGGTCGGGCCGCATGCCGCGCTGGGTGGATGCGACGGCGCGGAACGTCGGCCAGGTCGTGCGCGTGCACGGGCCGGCGTCCCGGCGGCCCGTCCAGGGCCTGCGTCGTGCCGGCTTGATCGACGTCGACGGCGAAATGGTGAGGAACCTCGCGACCGAAAGTGTCAGAGCTGCATCGTGATCCTCGAAAGTAACTCAACACGCCGATATATTCCACGGGTTCGCGTCGAACCGTCGAAGCGCTCAACGGCGTGGCGCCGAACCGTCCGATGGTGCGCGATTCCGAACCGTGCGAACTGCCGTCG
>JANYJL010000077.1 GCA_025361845.1 Rhizobacter sp. | reverse complement strand
CACGCGAACCTGGGCGCCGTCGCTCAGGCCGAGCTGGCTCCACAGCGCCTGCGGCACACCGACGATCGGCGCGCGCGCGTCGGCGGTGAGTTGCAGCGAGGCGGCGCGGCGCACCAGCGAATCGGCCGCGTAGATCGGCACGTCGGCAATGCGCTCCAGGCCTGTTGCCGATGTGGCGGCAATCGATGCACTGCTGCCGTTGTTCAGGCGCGCGGCGAGTTGGTTCACATCACCCAGCGCTTCGGCACGAACGTTTTCCGAAGTCTGGAAATCGAAACCTTTCAAGCCCATCAGGTTGCCGAGCACTCGAAGCACCTTCCACGCCGGCCGCGCATCGCCGAGCGGCTTGACGACACCGTGGAAACTTTGCAGCCGCCCTTCGGCATTGACGAAGCTGCCCGAGGTTTCGGTGAAGGGTGTGATCGGCAGCAGCACGTCGGCGGTATCGCTCGCGGCCGTCTTGAAGGGGCTGAGCACGACGACCATCTCGGCGGCTTTGATGGCTGCTGCGGCGCTGGCTGCATTCGCCGCATCGAGTGTCGGTTCAACATCGAGCAGCACCAGGCCCTTGAGGCTCGTGCCACCGAGCATCTGGCCGGCGTTCAAACCACCGGCACTCGGTATCGCGTTGACCAGCTGCGCGCCGACCGTGTTGGCCGCTTCAGTCAGGTAGCCGACGCTCGCGCCGATCTGCTCGCCGATCCAGTTGGCGAGTGCGAGCAGGGACGAGGCCTGCGGATGTTGTGCCGCGGCATTGCCGAGCAACACGGCCTTGCGTTCGCCGCTGAGCAGCGAAGTCGCGATGGCTTGCGCAGTTTCGTTCGCCTGGCCGGCCACCGGCGCGCTCACGCCTTTCGTGGCAGCGATGGCGGCAGCGATATCGGCCAGCGCCTGCACCCAGCCGCTCGGCGCGGCCGTGACGCGGCCCGCCAGCGGGATCAACCAGTCGTCATGCACGGCATGCAGGCTGTGCACCTTGCAGCCCTTGCGCGCGGCCTGGCGGATGCGCTGCGCGAACAGCGGGTGGTCCTTGCGCAGGAAGGAGCCGACGACCAGCACACGTTGCAAGTTCGACAGCGATGCGATCGGGGCGCCGAGCCAGCGCGCGGCGCCCGCCGATCCAACATTGCCGAAGTCCGCATGCCGCAAGCGGAAGTCGATGTTCTCGCTGCCCAGGCCACGCACCAGCTTCGACAACAAGTGAAGTTCCTCGACTGTGCTGTGCGCCGAGCCGAGCGCGCCGATACTGGCCGCGCCATGCGCGACGCTGATCTGCGTGAGCCCCCGCGACACGTAGTCGAGCGCGGTGGTCCAGTCGACCGTTTTCCAGGCGCCGCCCTGCTTGATCATCGGCGCGGTGAGGCGCTGGTCGCCGTTCAGCGCTTCGTACGAGAAGCGGTCGCGGTCGGCGATCCAGCATTCGTTCACGTCTTCGTTCTCGAGCGGAACGACACGCAGCACCTTGTTGGCCTTGACCTGGACCACCAGGTTCGCGCCGGTGCTGTCGTGCGGGCTCACGCTCTTGCGGCGCGAGAGTTCCCAGGTGCGGGCGCTGTAGCGGAAGGGCTTGCTGGTGAGCGCACCGACCGGGCAGATGTCGATCATGTTGCCCGAGAGTTCCGAATCGACCGTGTCGCCGACGACGGTCGTGATCTCGGAATGTTCGCCGCGGTGGATCATGCCCAGCTCCATCACGCCGGAGACTTCCTGGCCGAAGCGCACGCAGCGGGTGCAGTGGATGCAGCGGCTCATCTCTTCCATCGAGATCAGCGGGCCGACATCCTTGTGCAGCACGACGCGCTTTTCTTCTTCGTAGCGTGAGGTCGACCCACCGTAGCCTACCGCCAGGTCTTGCAACTGGCATTCGCCGCCCTGGTCGCAGATCGGGCAATCGAGCGGGTGGTTGATGAGCAGGAACTCCATGACGCTGCGCTGCGCCTTGAGGGCCTTCTCACTCTTGGTGCGGACGATCATGCCCTGGGTGACCGGCGTGGCGCAGGCCGGCATCGGCTTGGGCGCCTTCTCGACATCGACCAGGCACATGCGGCAGTTGGCCGCGATCGAGAGCTTCTTGTGATAGCAGAAGTGCGGGATGTAGGTGCCCGCGGCGTCGGCTGCGTGCATCACCATGCTGCCTTCGGCAACGCTGACCTTCTTGCCGTCGAGATCGATTTCAATCATGGGGAATCATGAGGTTAGTCGCGCAGCGACTCTTTCTGCTCCCTCTCCCCGCAGGGAGAGGGCCGGGGTGAGGGTCGGCACCAGGCAG
This sequence comes from Rhizobacter sp., assembly GCA_025361845.1. Taxonomy (GTDB): domain Bacteria; phylum Pseudomonadota; class Gammaproteobacteria; order Burkholderiales; family Burkholderiaceae_C; genus JANYJL01. Next base: position 2,684 of record JANYJL010000077.1, on the reverse strand, counting down.
CTCTTGTGTTCGATGTGGTGGATGAACTCGTCGCGGAAGTGCTTGATCATCGCGCGCACCGGCATCGCGGCGGCATCGCCCAACGCGCAGATGGTGCGGCCCTGGATGTTGTCGGCCACCGAGTTCAGCAGATCGATGTCTTCGATGCGGCCGTGGCCGTGTTCGACACGTTCGACCATGCGATACAGCCAGCCCGTGCCTTCGCGGCAGGGCGTGCACTGGCCACAGGATTCGTGCATGTAGAAGTACGACAGGCGCAGCAGGCTCTTGACCATGCAGCGGGTGTCATCCATCACGATCACGGCACCCGAGCCGAGCATCGAACCGGCCTTGGCGATGGCGTCGTAGTCCATCGTCGTGTCCATCATGATCGAAGCGGGCAGCACCGGCGACGACGATCCGCCCGGGATCACGGCCTTCAGCGTGCGGCCTTCGCGCACGCCGCCTGCCAGTTCGAGCAGCTTCGAGAACGGCGTGCCGAGCGGGACTTCGAAATTGCCCGGGTTGCGCACGTCGCCGACCACCGAGAAGATCTTCGTGCCGCCATTGTTCGGCTTGCCGATCTTGAGGTACGGCTCACCGCCGTTGCGGATGATCCAGGGCACCGCGGCGAAGGTCTCGGTGTTGTTGATCGTCGTCGGCTTGCCATACAGGCCATAGCTCGCCGGGAACGGCGGCTTGAAACGCGGCTGGCCCTTCTTGCCTTCGAGCGATTCGAGCAGCGCGGTTTCTTCGCCGCAGATGTAGGCGCCGAAGCCATGCGCCGCGTGCAGTTGGAAGCTGAAGCTCGAACCGAGCAGGTTGTCGCCGAGGTAACCCGCAGCGCGTGCTTCTTCGAGTGCGGCTTCGAAGCGTTCATAGCCTTCGAAGATCTCGCCGTGGATGTAGTTGTAGCCCACCTTGATGCCCATCGCGTAGGCGGCGATCGCCATGCCTTCGATGACGATGTGCGGGTTGAACATCAGGATGTCGCGGTCCTTGCAGGTGCCGGGCTCGCCTTCGTCCGAGTTGCACACCAGGTACTTCGGCCCTGGGAACATGCGCGGCATGAAGCTCCACTTCAGGCCGGTCGGGAAGCCCGCGCCGCCACGGCCGCGCAGGCCGGAAGCCTTCACCTCGGCGATCACCTGCTCGGGTGTCATGCCCAGCGGCTTGCCGTCCACTTCGCCGGCGGCGAGGATCTTGCGCAGCGCTTGATACCCGCCGCGCGCTTCATAGTCTTTCAGCGACCAGTTGCGGCCGTTCAGGTCCGCATAGATCTGCGCGCCGATGTGGCGGCCGTGGAAGCAGGTCTCGTTGCCCTGAGCCTGGAACTTCGAAAGGTCGAGCATCGTCGTCATGCCTTCTGTTTCGCGTGGGCTTGCAAGGTCGCGACCAGCTCGTCGAGCCGCGCGTTGTCCATGAAGCTGCACATCTGCCGGTCGTTGACCAGCATCACCGGCGCGTCGGCGCAGGCGCCGAGGCACTCGCTCTTCTGCACCGTGAACAGGCCATCGGCCGTGGTGCCGCCCTCCTCCACGCCGAGCTTGCGGCAGAGGTGGTCGAGCGCCTCCTGGCCATCACGCAACTGGCACGGCAGGTTGGTGCAGACGTTGAACTTGAACTGCCCCAGCGGCTGCTGGTTGTACATGTTGTAGAAGGTCGTGACCTCGTGCACCGCGATCGGCGGCATGCCGAGAACCTCGGCAATGCCTTTCTCGTTTTCGGCGGACACGTGGCCCTGCTCCTGCTGCACGATGGCAAGACACGCCATCACCGCAGATTGCTTCTGGTCGGCCGGGTACTTGGCCACTTCGCGCGCAAAACGCGCGAGGGTGCTTTCCGAAAACATCACCGGTCAATCTCCCCGAACACAATATCCATCGTGCCGATGATCGCCACCGCGTCGGCAATCATGTGACCACGCGCCATCTCGTCGAGCGCAGCCAGGTGCGGGAATCCGGGCGGGCGAATCTTCAGCCGATACGGCTTGTTCGCGCCGTCGCTGACGAGGTAGATGCCGAACTCGCCCTTCGGGTGTTCGACCGCCGCGTAGGCCTCACCTTCGGGCACGTGGAATCCTTCGGTGAAGAGCTTGAAGTGATGAATCAACTCTTCCATGCTCGACTTCATGTCGATACGCGAAGGTGGCGCGACCTTGTGGTTCGCGGTGATCACTGGGCCCGGGTTCTTGCGCAGCCAGGCGACGCATTGCTGGATGATTCGGTTGCTCTGGCGCATCTCTTCGATGCGCACCAGGTAGCGGTCGTAGGTGTCGCCGTTCACACCCACCGGCACGTCGAAATCCATGTGTTCGTACACATCGTAGGGCTGCTTTTTGCGAAGGTCCCATTCGATGCCCGAGCCGCGCAGCATCGGGCCGGTGAAGCCCAGGTTCAGCGCACGTTCGGGTGTCACGATGCCGATGCCGACGGTGCGCTGCTTCCAGATGCGGTTGTCGGTGAACAGGGTTTCGTACTCATCCACGCAGGTCGGGAAACGCTTGGTGAAGTCCTCTATGAAATCGAGCATCGAGCCGCTGCGGTTGTCGTTCAGCGCAGCGATGGCCTTGGCGTTGCGGATCTTGTTGACCTTGTACTGCGGCATCACGTCCGGCAGGTCGCGGTAGACACCGCCCGGGCGGAAGTAAGCCGCGTGCATGCGCGCGCCCGACGCCGCTTCGTACATGTCGAACAGGTCTTCAC
>JANYJL010000030.1 GCA_025361845.1 Rhizobacter sp. | reverse complement strand
TTCGAGCCCACGCTGCGTGAGAACCTGGACGAGGCCGACCGCATCTACAACGGCATCAATGCATCGATCGACCGCTGGATCGCCGCGCAGGGCATCGTGGCGCCGCCACCGAGCGTGTACGACCCCCTGTGGCAACCCGAGCAGGAGCGAGAAACCTTGAACCTGCGCGAAGCCGGCATCAGCACGGTGCTTTGGTGCATCGGCTTCCGCCCGAACTTCGGCTGGCTGCAAGCACCGGTCTTCGACGAACGCGGCAACCCCGTGCATCAGCGCGGCGTCACGGCCCGGCCGGGCTTGTATTTCATCGGCCTGCCGTGGTTGCACACCTGGGGCTCGGGCCGCTTCTCGGGGGTCTCGGCCGACGCCGCCCACCTCGTCGAACAGATTCATGAAAGGGCAGGAGCCCGCGAGCCCCTGCCAAGCTTGTGAGGGGCTCCCTCCCCGTCGATGCTGCGGCGCAGCATAATGGCGCCATCGATCCGAGCGGCCTGACTGAACGAGGGAATGACATTGAGTACCGGCCATGCTTTCGCCGAACTGGGGCTGGCCCCCAACGCGTCGGAACCCGAGGTGAAGGCGGCGTGGCGGCGCCTGGTTTCGCAGTGGCATCCCGATCGGAATGGCAACGCCGATGCGGTCGAAAGAATGCAGCGCATCAACCAGGCCTATCGGGCGATTCGTCGCTCGGGATTTGGTGGTGAGCCGGCCTCTGCTCCGAACGACGAGCCCCACCCCGAGGCTGCGCCGAACGAGGCCCCGGATCCGGCGTCCCACCACCATGAGGACCAGCATGACGACGAGCCGCGGCGAACCATCGCCCGCAAGATCAGGCTGACGCTCGAAGAAGCAGCGGCCGGCTGCACCCGGCTGCTGGCGGGCAAGCTCACCGACGATTGCATGAGTTGCACGGGCCGCGGCTACCGCGTGCCGGGCGGCCCTTGCGCGCATTGCGACGGGGCAGGTGCGCTGCGGCAGCGTGCCTGGTTCGGTTGGCTGGGCACCACCCAGACAAGTTGTGAAGCGTGCGAGGGCAGCGGCATCGCAAGGCAGCACTGCGCGGCCTGCGAAGGCTCGGGGAAAGCGCCGTCGCGCAGCTACAAGTTCAAGGTGCGCATCCCTCGCGGCGCGCACCACGGCGACCTGCTGCATGTCGATGGGGGGCACACACTGCGGGGGCAGCGCCCGGTCGATCTCGAGCTCCGTGTCGAGATCGTCGAGCACCCGCTCTTCAAACTCGACGAGGACGGCACGATTCGAATCCAGATCCCGGTCGACGGCTTCGCGTGGATCGCGAACCGTTCGATCAAGGTGCCCACACTCACCGGCATGCAATCCCTGCCCTTGAGCCGCGACCGGACCTCGTACCGGCTTGCGGGTCAGGGTTTCCCGGCGCAACGGCGCGGGCCGCCGGGCGATCAGTTGATCGAGCTCGTGCCCATCTTTCCAGATCAACTCAGCATCGACCAGGAGATCCTGATCGACCAACTCATGGCCACGGGCGCAGACCCCGAGGGCCAGGGCGCGGACGAGCGCATCAACACCTGGAACCGCGCCGTGCGCGCGTGGGAAAGCAGCCTGCCCAGCCGCTGACCTTTGGCCCTGCGGCGCAGCCACGAACTGGCTGGCCGTTGGCCGCCGAGACATCCGGCCGAACTGACGGTGCGCGCCTGGCTGCGCGGCTGCAGATGGATGTCCAACGCCTGAGCTCGGCATCTCACCGTGTTGTTCACGCTCTGTTCGGCAGTTGCTCAAGAACTGGACAGAAGGGCCGACAACCGTTCTGACAGACGCGAATGCAACTCCAGGAGAAATGAAATGCAAGCTGCCCACTTGAACCATGCACTCAGCTTCGGCCTCGCCGTTGCCCTTGCTTGCGCAACCGCCGCCGCGCACGCCGGCGAAACCGAGAACACGCTCAAGGTCGGATATGCGCACATCGGGTTCAACACCCAGTCCGGAGACCTCACCGGCCCTGCCGGAACCACCCCTCCGGGCGTTCAGGCCGATCTGAATGATGCGGCCACCTTGGCCTTGGTCTACGAGCGAAACCTCTCGGGCCCGTGGTCCTTCGTCCTGCAGTTGGGAACCCCGCCCGTGATCAAGATGGCCGGCGCAGGCAACGGGGCCGCGCTGGGCCAGGTCGGCTCGACCCGGGCCTGGTTCCCTGCCGTGCTGGCTCACTACACCTTTGACGGGCCGTGGGGCACCCAGCCCTACGTGGGCGCCGGCGTGAACTACACCTTCTATACCAACGGGCAGGTGAGCCCCGCTTACACCGCTGCCTTCGGCGGGAGCAGCAGCACGGCCAAACTCAAGAGTTCTTGGGGCCATGTCCTGAAGATCGGCATGGGATTCCCGTTGAGCCGGGACTGGGTCATCGATGCGGCCTACTCGCGCTACGGCATCAAGACCCAGGCCACCATCACCACGGCCACGCCAGGATTCGGCGACATCGCCCGTACCGTTGACGTCAGGTCAGATCCTGACGTGGTCGGGCTGATGCTGGGGTACCGCTTCTGACGAACCGGCGGCACGCTGCCCGCCGCCCTCGGCCCGGGCATACGCCCGGTACGGACCGCAAGAGCCACTGCGCTGCAGTGTCGTAGTGGCTCCAGGGCTCGCGAAAGTGCCGAACCGTGAGCCAGTTTGCACTTGCAAAGGTCAAGAAGACTGGCCGGGCGCCGAAGACCAGTCATGAAGCTGCGGCCGTAGCCGCGTGCGGAGCTCCCAGGGGAACAGGATGAGCGGCATTCCCGACGACAGTTCACCGGCATCGCCGGCAAAGAAGATATTGATCGTTGAAGACAGCTTCGCCAATCGCGACATGCTGACCAGACGGCTGCAACGCCGTGGCTTCACGGTCTGCAGCGCTGCAGACGGCTTGACCGGCGTCGCCATGTCGGTTTCGGAGGCCCCGGACGTCATCCTGATGGATGTGGCCTTGGGCGAGATGGACGGCTGGCAGGCCACCCGGCTCATCAAGGCCGACGCCAGGACAGCCCGCATTCCCGTCATCGCGTTGACGGCGCACGCGCTGGCCAGCGACCGGGAGAAAAGTGTCGAGGTGGGTTGCGCCGACTTCGACACCAAGCCGGTCGATCTGACCCGGCTGCTGGGGAAGATCCAGCGCTGCCTGGCGGATGCGGTCGCAGCTCAAGCCCCATCGAACATGCCCAGCAACGCTGCTCTTCAGGAGCACACCGAAGGAGTGGAGTGTTATGTCGAAGATTGATCCGGCTCAGGCCCTGACGGGCAGCGTGCGTGACTTTCGCGAGCCCCAGGGCACGGACCTGATGGCGCGTGTCGAACCCTTCTACGAATGGCAGGAGCTGCGCCGCGAGCGCAAGCTGTGGCCTTACTCGAAATCGACCCAGAAGGCACCGCTGGCGGTCTGCACGGCCGCCGACGACAGTGGGCAGACCTTCACCGGCCTGAACTTCGCCACCCAGGACTACCTGGGCCTGTCGTCGGATGCGGAGATCAAGGCCGTCGCCAAATCGGTGATCGACGAGTACGGGGTGCACAGCGCCGGCTCTTCGGCGCTGGCCGGGAACACCAAGTACTCGCTGCGGCTGGAGGAGACGATCTCCCGCTTCCTCCAGCTCGATCACACCGTGCTCTATCCGACGGGCTGGGCCGCCGGGTACGGGGTAATCAAGGGCCTGGTCCGGCCGGCCGACCACGTCGTGATGGACGGCCTGTCGCATGCGTGCCTGCAGGAGGGTGCCTACTCGGCGACGCCCAACGTCCACCTGCACGGCCACCTGAATCTCGTGTCGGTTCGCCGTCACCTGAAACGGATTCGCGACAAGGACACGAGCAACGGCATCCTCGTCGTGACGGAAAGCCTGTTCTCGATGGATTCGGACACGCCGGACCTGAAGGCGTTGCAGGACCTGTGCCGGGAGTACGGGGCGACGCTGCTGGTCGACGTCGCGCATGACCTCGGCGCGATGGGGCCTGGCGGCCGCGGCCTGATCGGCGAGCAGGGCTTGCTGGGCCAACTCGACATCGTCATGGGCAGCTTCTCGAAGACCTTCGGCTCCAACGGCGGTTTCGTGGCCTGCAACTCGGCGGCGGTGAAGCAGTACCTCAAGTACTACGGCTCTTCGGCGACGTTCTCGAACGCGATGTCGCCGGTGCAGGCCGCTACCGTCACAAAGGCCTTCGAGATCGTCCAGTCCGACAAGGGCCAGCACCTGCGCTCGGTGCTGATGGAGCGGATCAAGCAAGTGCGCAGCGCGCTGTCGGATGAAGGCCTGCAGACCATGGGCAACCCTTCGCCGATCGTTCCGGTTCGTGTCGGCGACGAAGCGCTGGCGCGCCTGGTGAGCCGAAGGCTGCCGGCGCTGGAGGTCATCGCCAACCTGGTCGAGTACCCGGCCGTCGCGAAAGGCGATGCCCGCCTGCGGCTGCAGATGATGCCGACCCACAGCCGCGAGGATGTGTGTGCGGTGGCCGCGCGGCTGCGCACGGCGATCGATCACGCGCAGATCGAGTACGTGCGCCACCGGGCCGCCGTCAGCAACGCCTCCCGCCCTGCCGTTACCGCTGCCGCGCCCCTCGATTCGATGTTCGATCCGGTGCTGGGCTGATCCCGTGGAACTTGCCGATCGCCTCGTCCCGGCCGTCGATTGGTTCGTCCCGGTCGGCCTGCGCGAGAGCACCGCGTCTCTTTGGCAGGCGCGCATCTTCGTCATCAGCCACATCCTGGGGCCGTTCAGCGCCGTCGCGATCCTGGGCTACCTCTACCAGGTGCTGGATGCGCACGACTGGGTCTTCTGGACGCTGTGCGCCTTGTGCGGCTCGTTCTGGCTGTTGCCGTTCGCGCTCCGGTGGGCGGGCCAGCTGTTCAGGCCTGCCTTCTATTCGTTCTGCGCCCTGACCGCCATCAGCGTCTTCGGGTCCTTCTTCTACGGCGGGGTGAGTTCGCCCTTCCTGCCCTGGTTCCTCACGGCGCAGATGCTCGGGTTCTTCTACCTGGGTGATCGGCCGCGTCTGGTGCTCGGATGCATCGGCGCGAGCCTGGCGGCGTTCGCTGCGGCCTATCTGCTGACCGGATCGTTTCCGCATCGGGTGCCGATCCAGGAGTTGTCCACCGCCGGCATGATCTCTGCCTGCGCCGCCACCATCTACAACTCGATGATGGCGATCTACTACGCCCATGTGATGGTCGCGAACTCGGCGCTGCAACGCGAAATCACGAAGCATGTCGAGACGCAAGTCAAGCTCAATGCCGCCAAGTACGAGGCCGAACGCGCCAACGAAGCCAAGGCCGTCTTCCTGGCGAAGATGAGTCACCAGCTCCGGACCCCGCTCAACGCCATCATCGGCTACAGCGAGATCCTGCTCGAAGATGCCGAGATCAGCCAGCCGGTGGTCGACGCCGAGGAGCTGCGCTCCATCAACAGCGCGGGCCGTCATCTCTTGTCGCTGGTCTCGGACGTGCTCGACATGCCGAAGATCGACTCGGATGAAGTCGACATCAGTCCGGGTCCGGTCGATCTCGACCGCTGCCTCGAGCAGGTGTCCGCCACGTGCCGGCACCTGATCTCGCAGAACGGGAACACCTTCGCGCTCGACAAGCACGCCGAGCTCGGCCTGATCCAGACCGACGAGACGCGCTTGCGCCAGATCCTGATCAACCTCCTCGGCAATGCCGGCAAGTTCACCCGCAACGGCGAGGTGGTGCTGCACGCGAGGCGGCTGGCGGACGGCGACCGCGATCAGATCCTGATCTCGGTGAAGGACACCGGGATCGGCATGTCGCCGCAGACCATTCCGAACCTTTTCAAGAATTTCAGCCAGCTCGAACCCGACACGTTCAAGGGAACCGGATTGGGCCTCGCGGTGAGCCAGCGGCTCGCGCAACTGCTCGACGGCGACATCTCGGTCGAAAGCCGGCCCGGTCGCGGATCGGAATTCACCCTGCGATTGCCGGCCGCCGCACAGGCGGACGCGGTTGCGGCGTGACCGGCCTGCCGACATGAACGGATGATGGCGATGGGACCGAAACTCAACCACTTCGTCGAGCGCCTGAACGCAGCGGTCGATTGGTTCGTCCCTGCAGAGCTGAAGCAGGCGCCCGGCATGTTGCAAGCCGTGCGGATGTTCCTGTTCAGTCATCTGTTCGGTCCGGTCCTCGGGCACACGATCACCTTGTCCATGCTGTTTCTGCGGGGCGGGGCCGACGCTTCTTGGTGGGTGCTTTTCGGGGCCATCACGGCGTTCTGGCCGTTTGCCTTCGTGCTGCGGCTGACGGGCTGGTACGTGCCGCTCTCGCTACTCTCGATCCAGAACCTGATGTTCTGCATTTTCTGGGGCTGCTATCAATACGGTGGCATCAGCTCGCCGATCATGCCGTGGCTGGTGACTGTTCCGCTGCTCGGGTTCTTCTACCTGCCGGGGCGGTCGACGCGGATCGCCGTCGCTTTGCTGATCGTCGCCAACCTGGCGCTGTTCTACGGCCTGTACAGCGTGTTCGGGTTCCCCGCCACGGTCGCGCTCGACGGCTTGGCCATCCTCGGCCTGATATCGACCTTCTCTGCCAGTGCGTATGTCTCGATGATGGCGCTCTATTTCGCCAGCATCGTGTATTCGCAGGGCGAGCTGGAACTGGAGATCCGACACCATCAAACGACGGAGCGGCAGCTGCGCGACGCGGCGGCCCGGGCGCGCCGCGCGCTGGCGGCGAAATCCGACTTCCTGGCCAAGATGAGCCATGAACTGAAGAATCCCCTCAACGCCGTCATCGGCTACAGCGAGATCCTCATCGAGGACAGCGACGAGACGAACGTCCAGAAGCGCCAGGACCTGGACTCGATCCGGAGCGCCGGCCATCGGCTGCTCGGCCTCATCGACAACCTCCTCGAGCTGTCGAGGCTCGAAGCCGGCAAGGCCGAACTTCGCGCCGAGGAATTCGATCTGGCCGAGTTTGTCGAGCGGATGGTGTCGCTGTCACGCCCGCAGGTCGCGGCGAGCGGGAACGAGCTGATTGTGCAGGCGCTCCCCGCCGGGCGGATGACCTGCGATGCGCAGAAGCTCGAGCGCGTTGTCGAAGGCCTCTTGAGCAATGCCGCGAAGTTCACGCACAACGGGCGGATCACCGTCTCGGCCTCGATGCAGCACAGCACATGCACGGTGTCGATCGAGGACACCGGACTCGGGATCGGAGAGGACCGCATGGAGAATCTCTTCGAGACGATGGGCACGTCCGATCAGGAAACCTCGAGCAAGTACGACGACGAGGTCAGGCTCGGACTTCCGCTGGCCTATCGCTACTGCCGGCTGATGGGTGGCGATCTGTCGGTCCAAAGCCAGCTGGGCCGGGGTTCGACGGTCACTGTCAGCTTGCCCAGACAGCCACGCCGCGCAGATGAACCGGCCGACTCCACCATCGAAGACCTGAGGCTCGCCGCATGACACCGCAAATATTGGGGCGACCGCAGATGAACACCAGTCCGACTGTCCTGCGTCGAAGCTCCGAGCCGGCGCCGCTCGATCCGCCACAACCCGAGCAGCCCATCCCGGCTGACGTGGGGATGCGACGCCTGCTCATCGTCGACGACATCCGCGAAAACCGCGAGATCCTCAGGCGTCGCTTCGAGCGTCACGGCTTCCTGGCGACGGAGGCCGCCGGCGGTGTCGAGGCCCTGGCACTGCTCGAGCGTGAAAGCTTCGATCTCGTCCTGCTGGACATGATGATGCCCGACCTCTCCGGGCTCGACGTCCTGGCGCGGATCCGCGCGAAACACGCGCCGGGCTTGCTGCCGGTCATCATGGTGACCGCGAAGAGCCAGAGCGAGGACGTCGTCGATGCCTTGAACCGCGGCGCCAACGACTACATCACCAAGCCGGTCGACTTCTCCATTGCGCTGGCCCGCGTCATCACGCAGCTCGACAGAAAGCGCGCAGAAGAAAAGATTCAACAAATGAATGAGGAACTGTCCCGGGCCAACGAGGTACTCGAGTGCCGAGTTGCCGCCCGGACGCAGGACCTGGTTCAATCCAATCAGCAACTGCGAATCGAGATCGAGCAGCGCGAGAAATCGCAGGCAATGATCGAGCACCTGGCGCATCACGACGCGCTGACGGGCCTCGGCAATCGATTGTTGTTCCACGCGCAGCTGAACGATGCGCTGATGCACCGGCAGCGTCACGGCGGCAATTTGGCGGTTCTGTTCATTGATCTGGATGGCTTCAAGAACATCAATGACTCCCTCGGGCACGGGACCGGAGATGCCGTGCTCAAGGACTTGGCCAGCCGCTTGCGAAACACGGTCCGGGAAGGCGACAAGATCGGCCGACTGGGCGGCGACGAATTCGCGATCATCCTGTTTGGCAAAGAGCAACCGAAAGAGGCCATGGCGCTCGCTGCACGTTTGATAAGCGTCATTGGGGCGCCCTTCGGAATCAACAACCAGAGTCTGGTTGTCGGCGCCAGCATCGGCATTG
>JANYJL010000389.1 GCA_025361845.1 Rhizobacter sp. | reverse complement strand
GATTTCAAGGTACTCAAGTCGCAAGTGCGCATGCCGGGCGGTCCGCTGAAGACCGTCGGCGAGCACACCGTGAGCGTGGCACCGCACACCGATGTGGTCGTGGAAGTCAAGGTTGTGATTTTGGGCGAAACCGACTAACGTCTCGCTGAGCTCGACGAAGGGCCGGCATTGCCGGCCCTTCTCTTTGGGCGATCCGTTTCCCGTCCTTTCACCCGCCTTTTCACCGGATATGCACAGGCTTGCGCACAGGGCTCTTGGGCCCCGCAAGACTGCGCACGCGTTCACAGGAGCCACCGATGTCGGCCGTGTTCCAGCCTTCCGAATCCATCTCGGCCCGCGCCGACGATGAAGTCTCGCGCCTGCGCATTCCGCCGCACTCGGTCGAGGCCGAACAGAGCGTGCTCGGTGGCCTGCTGCTCGACAACAGCGCCTGGGACCGTGCCGGCGACCTGCTGACCGACAGCGACTTCTACCGCTACGAACACCGCTTCATCTTCGCGGCGATCGGCGCGCTGGTGAACGCGACCAGGCCGGCCGACGTGATCACGGTGTTCGAGCAATTGCAGAGCCTGGGCAAGGCCGACGACTGCGGCGGGCTCGTCTACCTGAACGCGCTCGCGCAGAGCGTGCCGAGTGCGGCCAACATGCGCCGCTACGCCGAGATCGTGCGCGAGCGCGCGGTGCTGCGCAAGCTCGTGGCGGCGAGCGACGAGATCGCGACCACCGCCTTCAACCCGCAAGGCCGCGCCGTCTCCGAAATCCTCGACGATGCCGAGGCCAAGATCTTCCGCATCGGCGAAGAGGGCTCGCGTTCGCGCCAGGGTTTCCAGAGCATGGACACGCTGGTCGTGCAGCTCATCGACCGGGTCAACGAGCTGCATGAAAACGGCGCCGAGGAAGTGACCGGCGTGCGCACCGGCTTCTTCGACATGGACCGCATGACCGCCGGCCTGCAAAGCGGCGACCTGATCGTGCTGGCGGCGCGCCCCTCGATGGGCAAGACCGCATTCGCGCTCAACATCGCCGAACACGTCGCTGTCAACGAAGGCCTGCCGGTGGTGGTGTTCTCGATGGAAATGGGCGCGGCGCAACTGGCGCTGCGCATGGTCGGCTCGCTCGGCCGCATCGACCAGCAGCACCTGCGCACTGGCAAGCTGGGCGATGACGAATGGGGGCGTTTGTCCGAGGCGGTCGAGAAGCTCGGCAAGGTGAGCCTCTTCATCGATGAGAGCGCGGCCCTCACGCCCAGTGAGCTGCGCGCCCGCGCGCGGCGCCAGGCGCGCCAGTGCGGCAAGCTCGGGCTGATCATTGTCGACTACCTGCAACTGATGAGCGGCAGCGGCGGCAACAGCGATGAGAACCGCGCCACCGTGATCGGCGAAATCTCGCGCGGCCTGAAGTCACTGGCGAAGGAGCTGCAGTGCCCTGTGATCGCGCTGTCGCAGCTCAACCGGAGTGTCGAGTCGCGCACCGACAAGCGCCCGATGATGAGCGACCTGCGTGAGTCCGGCGCCATCGAGCAGGACGCCGACGTCATCATGTTCATCTACCGGGACGAGTACTACACCAAGGAAGCGTGCAAGGAGCCGGGCATTGCCGAGATCATCATCGGCAAGCAGCGCAACGGGCCGACCGGCACCGTCAAGCTCACGTTCCTGAAACCACTCACCAAGTTCGACAACCTGGCGCCGGGCAGTTCGGGCGGTAACGAGTACTGATCGAGCTGTAACGGCGCCTGCGTGGCGCACCCTGCATTTGTCGATAGGCGAAAGGCAGAATACTGTATATATTTACAGTATGCGCCACGCCCGAAGCATCGAGCTCGTACCGGTCTCCGCACTCAAGGGCCGCGGCACGGCCTGGGCGATCGAACACCGCTTCAAGAAGCAGGCGAGCGAGAGCTACGACGACGGCTGGGGCACGCTGGAGCAGGCGGCGCATGAAGAACACCTCGCACCCAGCACGCAGATCGTCGAAGAGCGCGCCAAGTCCATCCTGTCGAGCAACGACTCGCCGGACATCTCCTTCGACCTCTCGATCAACCCGTATCGCGGGTGTGAGCACGGCTGCGTTTACTGCTTCGCACGGCCCACGCACAGCTACCTGAACATGTCGCCGGGGCTCGATTTCGAGACCCGCATCATTGCCAAGGTGAACGCCGCCGAACGCCTGCGCGAAGCCTTCGCGAGCCGCAGCTACGAGCCGCTCTTGCTCAACATCGGCTCGGCCACCGATGCTTATCAGCCCGTCGAGCGCCGCCTGCGCATCACACGCTCGGTGATCGAGGTGCTCGCCGAATGTCGGCACCCGTTTTCGCTCGTCACCAAGTCGTCCGGCATCGAGCGCGATCTCGACCTGATCGCGCCGATGGCCGCGCAGCGGCTGGCTGCGGTGTACGTGTCGGTGACCTCGCTCGATGCCGGGCTGTCACGCATCCTGGAGCCGCGTGCGGCCTCGCCGCAGCGGCGTTTGCAAACCATCGCCGCGCTCGCCAAGGCGGGTGTGCCAGTCGGTGTGAGCGTGTCGCCCGTCATCCCCTTCATCAACGAGCCCGAGCTGGAACGCATCCTCGAAGCCGCTGCCGAGGCCGGCGCCACCACGGCCTTCAGCGTGGTGCTGAGGTTGCCGTGGGAAGTGAACCCGCTGTTCCAGCAATGGCTCGATCAGCATTTCCCCGAGCGCGCCGCGCGTGTGATGGCGCGCGTGCGTGAAATGCGCGCGGGCCGCGATTACGACGCGAAGTTCGGAACACGCATGAAGGGCGAGGGTGTCTGGGCGCAGTTGCTCAACCAGCGCTTTCACAAGGCCTGCGCGCGCTTCGGGTTGAACCGGCAGCGTGTCGAGCTCGACCTCACGCAATTCATCAAGCCGCGGCCGGCGGAAAAGGTTGGCCAGGCCGAGTTGTTCTGACCGCTCAGTCGTGCAGATCGGGTTCGAAGAACACCCAGCGCACCTCGGAGAACTCGGCGCGCAGGCCACGTTCTACGCGGTTGATCGCCTCGATCAAACCCGCCTCCGAGCCGGTGGCGTGCATGCGCGCCTTCACCGCCACCATGATCTCGCCGCCGAGTTGCTGGGTGAGCAGGTTGTAGAGCTGGGCCACCTCGGGCTGGGCTTCCAGGTGGGCGCGCATGCGCGCCAGCACCTGCGGCTCGGCGCTCTGGCCAACCAGCAAGGCTTTCACTTCGACGCCGACAAGCAGGGCCACGAACACCAGCAGCACGCCGATGCAGATCGAGCCGACCGCGTCCCACATCGGGTTGCCGGTCAGCATCGCGAGGCTGATGAAACCGAGCGCGACCACGAGGCCGCCGAGGGCCGCCAGGTCTTCGCCGAGCACCACGAGCAGTTCGCTCTGGCGCGAGCTGCGAAACCATTGCCACAGCGTTTGATCGCCACGCGTCTTGTCGATCTCGCGCAGGCAACCCCACAGCGACACGCCTTCGGCCACGACGCCGAAGGCGAGGATCGCCACCGCTACCCAGGCGTACTTCACCGGCTCGGTGCCGTGCAGCTTGTGCACACCTTCGTAGATCGAGAACAGCCCGCCCATGCTGAACAGCATCAGCGCGACGATGAAGCTCCAGAAGTAGATCGCCTTGCCATAACCGAGCGGGTGGTCGGCGGTCGGTGCGCGTTTCGATTCCTTCAGGCCCCAGATCAGCAAGGCCTGGTTGCCGCAGTCGGCATACGAGTGGATGGACTCGGCGAGCATCGACGAGGAGCCGGTGAACACCGCGCCGGCGGTCTTGGCGAGCGCGATCGCGAAGTTCGCACCCAGAGCGAACAGGATCGACTTCATCGAGTCGGCGGGTGCGGACATGCGGGCGTCTTTCTGAATCAACCAGGGCGGCAGGGCGCGAAGGCATCGAGCTCGGCGCGGTACTCGGCGGAGCGCAGGCCGAGCAGGCCCATCACGCTGTGGAAGAGGTTGTCGTGGCTCAAGGCCGTGTCGCGGCGCCCGGCCACGCAGGCCAGATCGAGCGCTGCATCACTCGCGGTCTGCGGTGCGAACCACGTGATCATCGGCACATGCTTTTGCTCGCGCGGCGCCACGGCGTAGGGCAGGCCGTGCAGGTAGAGGTTGTTCTCGCTGAGCGATTCGCCGTGGTCGGAGACGTACAGCAGGGCCGGGTCGTGCGTCGCGGTCTGGCGCTTCAGCCAGGCGATGGTCGCGGCGAGCACGTGGTCGGTGTAGGCGATCGAGTTGTCGTAGGCATTGATCAGCGCCTCGTGCTCGCACTGCTGAAGCACATTGGTATTGCACTCCGGCATGAAGGGTTTGCGCTCGGGCGGCGAACGTTTGTAGTACGCCGGGCCGTGGCTGCCCATCTGGTGCAGCACCAGCAGCACACCGCGCGCGCGGCGCTCGGCGGGCAGGGCGGCGAGACGTTCGTCCAGGCCGTGCAACAAGGCGTCGTCGAGGCAATCACCATCAGCGCACAGGGCCGGTGGCAGCGGTTGTGCACCTGCCGGCACATCACGCGCGTAGGCGTTCGGCACCCGTTCGCACACGCCCTTGCAGCCGGCCTGGTTGTCGAGCCACAGCACGGCTAGGCCGGCGTGCTGGGCCAGATCGACCAGGCTTTCCTGATCGCGCTCCCGGGCCTCGTAGCCACGCCGGCCCAGGGCCGAGAACATGCAGGGCAGGGAGGCTGCGGTGTTGGTGCCGCAGGACGTCACCTCACGAAAGCTGGTGACGCCCAGCGCCGCCAGTTCGGGGTTGGTCGGCCGCGCGTAGCCGTTCAGTGCGAAGTGGTCGGAACGCGCGGTTTCACCCACCACCAGCATCAGCAGCGGCGGGCGTGCGCCGCTCGCACGCGACAGCAGGTGCACATCCGCACCGATGGCCTGCGGCGGTCCGCTCGGCCGCGCCTGGGTCTGGAAGGCCAGCACGCCGAGTGCGAAGAAGGAGTTCACCGGGTTGATGAGGTAACGCAGCGACTTGTGGTTGCGCATCGTCGCCGAGAGGTCGGCGAAGAGCGCGAAGACCAAGACCGCCAGCACCACGAAGGAGACGATCAGCGCCATCACATTGCGCCCCAGCTGCGGCCCGAAGCGCAAGCGCTGCACGGGCACCCACCACAGCATCAGCAGCGGCACGCCGGCCAGCAACAGCACGCTGACGAGGAAGCGCAGGCTCAGCAGATCGAGCGTCTCGCGCGGGTTGGTCTGGACCACGTTGGTCATCATCGTCGGGTCGATGACGATGCCGTAGGAGCCCATGAAGTGCGCTCCCAGCGCGGCCGACACGAGGAACAGCGCAATGGCCGGTTTGACGGTGTGGCGCCAGGCCGCGAAGGCGAGCAGGGCCAGCGTGAGCGCAGCCACCATGCCGGCGAAACCGAACATGAAGAGCCAGCCCCGCGTCGAGTCCATTTCCGGCAGCGCGCGCAGCGCTCGCCACAGCGGCCAGTTGGCCAGCGTGGCGATCCACAGGCTGGCCAGCGCGGCCAGCGTCAGCGGGTTGCGGCCGCGGGCCGACGCGGGGTCGCGGCTCATGACCTTCACTTGAAGATGTTCTTCACCCGATCGGTCCAGGACTTCGCGTTCGGCGAGTGCCGGTCGCCGCTCTTGCGGAAGGCTTCGTCCAGCTCCTTCAGCAGCTTGCGCTGGTGCTCGGTGAGCTTGACCGGCGTCTCCACACTCACGTGGCAGTACAGGTCGCCGGGGTAGCTGGAACGCACGCCCTTGATGCCCTTGCCGCGCAGCCGGAAGGTCTTGCCGTGTTGGGTGCCTTCCGGCAATTCGATCTCGGCATTACCGTTCAGCGTGGGCACCTCGATGCCACCACCGAGTGCCGCTGTCGTCAGACCGATGGGGATGGTGCAATGCAGGTCGTCACCATCCCGCTCGAAGATGTCGTGCTGCTTGATGCGGATCTCGATGTAGAGGTCGCCCGCCGGCCCACCGTTCGTGCCCGGCTCGCCATTGCCACTGGAGCGGATGCGCATGCCTTCGTTGATGCCGGCCGGGATCTTGACTTCGAGCGTCTTGTTCTTCTTGATCTTTCCTTGCCCGCTGCAAGTGACGCAGGGTTCGGGAATGATCTTGCCGCTGCCGTGGCAATGCGGGCAGGTCTGCTGGATGCTGAAGAAGCCCTGGCGCATGTGCACCGTGCCGCCGCCATTGCAGGTGGTGCAGACCTTCGCACTCGTGCCGACCTTGGCGCCGCTGCCCTTGCAGGTTTCGCAAGTCTCGTAGGCGGGAATGCGGATCTGCGTTTCCTTGCCGTGCGCCGCTTCTTCCAGCGTGATCTCCATCGCGTAGCTCAGGTCGCTGCCGCGAAACACCTGCTGGCCACCCGGGCCGCGGCGGGCGCCCGCCCCGCCGCCGCTGAAGATGTCGCCGAAGATGTCGCCGAAGGCCTCCGCGAAACCGCCGAAGCCTTCCGCGCCCGGGCCGCCGCGTGCGCCCATGTTCGGGTCGACACCGGCGTGGCCGTGCTGGTCGTAGGCCGCGCGTTTCTGCGGGTCCGACAGCATTTCGTAGGCTTCCTTGGCCTCCTTGAACTGCTCTTCGGATTTCTTCGCGCCCTCGCCCTGGTTGCGGTCGGGGTGGTGCTTCATGGCCATCTTGCGGTAGGCCTTCTTGATGTCGTCGTCATTGGCGTTCTTCGCCAATCCAAGGACTTCGTAGTAGTCACGCTTGCTCATTCAGAAATCACTTTCTCGATGCGTCGGTCCGGGATCAGCCACATCAGGGCGACCAGCACCATCAGGCCACCAGCGGCCAGAGGAACGAAAAATGCCAGCGGGATCGAGAGCACGTAGCTGGCCAGGGAGATCTTGCCCTTGCGGTCGTGGCCGAGTGCCTGCGCCAGAGCGGAGTCGTGGCCGTGCGCAGCGATGATGCAACGCTGAAGGATGGTGTAGGCGATGGCGCACATCATCAGATCGAAGGCATATAGCGCGACGGGCACCGATGCGAAGTGGTTCTCGCCCATCCAGCCGGTGGCGAAGGGCATCAGCGAGAGCCAGAACAGCAGGTGCAGGTTGGCCCACAGGATGCCGCCGCTCACGTGCTTCACGGTGTGCAGCAGATGGTGGTGGTTGTTCCAGTAGATGCCGACGTTGGCAAAACTCAGCACATAACTCAGGAACACCGGCAGCAGCGGCGCCAGATCACCGAACTCCGTGCCGTGCGGCACCTTCATCTCCAGCACCATGATGGTGATGATGATGGCGATCACCCCGTCACTGAATGCTTCGAGTCGCGTCTTGTTCATCGTGCTCGTGGTCCCGGGGCGCGGCCCCTTCAAACACCAACGCCGGCATCGGCTGGAGCATGCTGCTCCGTCCGAAACCGGCGACCTGGGAAAAGCCTTCGTTGAAGGCGATCAGCCCTTCTTCACTTCCTTGAAGTCGGCGTCGACCACGTTGTCGTCATCCGGCTTGGCTGAGGCCTGGGCTTCGTGCGGCGCTGCGCCTGCGCCCGCGCCACCAGCCGCACCGCCACCCGCGGCAGCCGCTTGCGCCGCCTGCGCTTCGGCGTAGACCTTCTCGCCGAGCTTCTGGCTCGCCGTCATCAGCGCTTCGGTCTTGGCTTCGATGTCGGCCTTGTCCTCGCCCTTCAGCGATTCCTCGGCTTCTTTCAGCGCGGTTTCGATCTTCTCCTTCTCGCCCGCGTCGAGCTTGCTGGCGTGTTCGGCCAGGCTCTTCTTCACGCTGTGCACCATCGCGTCGGCCGAGTTGCGGGCCTGCACGAGCTCGAGCTTCTTCTTGTCCTCGGCGGCGTTCAGCTCGGCGTCCTTCACCATCTGCTGGATCTCGTCTTCCGAAAGACCCGAGTTCGCCTTGATGGTGATCT
>JANYJL010000369.1 GCA_025361845.1 Rhizobacter sp. | reverse complement strand
ACGCCGGCACGAGCGGCGCCCCCTGGCCGCCGGCGGCCACGTCGCGGCTGCGGAAATCGGCCACCACGTCGATGCCGCTCAGCTCGGCCAACAGCGCCGGGCTGTTGATTTGCACGGTGTAGCCGGTGCCGTCGAACTCGCGCGGCCGGTGGCGCACCGTCTGCCCGTGGGCACCGATCGCACGCACGGCCGCGCGGCCGATGCCGCTGCTGTCAAGCAAGTCATCGACGATCTGCGCATAGACGGCGACGAGCGCATTGCCCGCCAGCGCAGCACGATGCAGCTCGTTCACGCCTGGCGTATTGAGCGCCATCAGCTCTTCTGCCAGTGCTGCCGGAAACGGCCGGTGCGCGTGGGATCGCACGCTCAGCGGTGCCGCGCCGTGGGGTGAAAAATCGACGAGAGCGCCGTCCACCCCGTCGAGTGAGGTGCCTGACATCAGGCCGATGTAGAGCGTCGTCATGCGCCGATTGTGCCCGCGGGCCGCCCGTGAAAAAGGCCCGCAGTGCGGGCCTTCGTCGAGCGCATGAAAATCAGTTGCTCACTCGGAATACCGCGCCGAGGCGGACACCGTGGCCGCCGCATCGAGCTGACTCTCGTAGCCCTGTGCCAGTTGCGCGAACTGCGCGCGTGCAGTCGGCGCGATCGTCAGCGTTTCGGACGACTTGGCAATCGCCATCGGATCCTGGTGCGCGCCGTTCACCTTGAACTCGAAGTGCAGGTGCGGCCCGGTCGCCCAACCGGTGGCGCCGACGGCGCCGAGGTGCGCACCCTGCTCGATGTGCTGGCCCTTCTTCACATCGATGCGGCTCAGGTGGGCGTAGACCGTCTCACGCTCGTTGCTGTGCTTGATCTGCACCACGTTGCCGTAGCCGTTCTGCCAGCCGGCGAATTCGACCACGCCGTCGCCGACAGCGCGTACCGCCGTGCCGGTGGGCGCGCCGTAGTCCACGCCCTTGTGCTGCTTCCACTGGTTGAGGATCGGGTGCAGGCGCATCGCGAAGCCCGAGGTCACGCGTGAGAACTCCATCGGGCTGGCCAGGAAAGAGTGCTGCTTGCTGCGACCGTCGAAGCCGAAGTAGGCGCCCTTGCCGGCATCGGTCTTGAACCACACGGCCGAATGGCTTTGTCCGTCGTTCACGAACTCGGCAGCGACGACACGGCCGGCCGCGCCGCCCCAGTTGATCGGCTCGCCATCGGCGGTGAGTGCTTCGTAGAGCACGCTGAAGGTGTCGCCGCGGCGCAGGTCGCGGTGGAAGTCGATCTCGGTCGCGAACACCTCGGCCATCTGGCTCGCCACCGCATCGGGAATGTTCGCATCGTCGGTGGACGCGAAGAGCGATGAGGCCACCGTGCCGCTGCCCATGCGCAACTGCGCGTCGAGCGCCACGGTTTCAGTCGTGGCCTGGAAGCCCGCGTTACTCCGCGCCACGCGCAAACGCGTGAAGTGGGTGGCGGCGAGCGCCGGGTCGAGCGCAGCGTAACGTGCCACCAGTTCATCGAGCTGGCCGCTCGAACGCGCCAGTACGCGGGTCATCTTGCCGGCGCGGCCTTCGAGCAGCTTGCGCGCGGTCGGGTCGCTGCGCAGGAAGGCTGCGGCCTGCGCATCGGCCACGCCGAGGCGTCGCAGCAGGGTGTCGACCGTGTCGCTGCTGCGTGTGGTGTCGCTGCGGTAGAGCGCGAGATTTTGCGCCGAGAGTGTTTCGAGTTGCGCCGAAACGCCTTCGGGCGTGACGATTTCCGTCACCACGCGTTGGGGCAAATCCGACGCATCCGGTACGGCCAAGCCGAACGCGGTGGCGCCGAAGCCGGCGAGCATCAGGGTCACGGCCGCGGTCAGGCTGCGTGGGTGACTGGACAAGAACTGCCCGGTGCGCGCCGCGGCCTGGGCCAGCGTGCGCTCGAATGAGACTGTCGATTTCAATTTGGATCAGGAGCGTTGCCGCTCTGTGTTCTGCAGGCCGCGGCCGCAAGGGCCGGTGTCTGGGTTGATGTTTGTGACCGCGGGGGCTCCTCTAGAATCCGGCACGCCCGCGAGCCTCGATCAGGTCGGCGCTCGGGTCACTTGTCGACGTGGGCGAGCAGGACTCTAACCACATCTCATTGTACCGACCGGGTCCTGCGCCCTTTGTTTCCAAGCCTCCCATGTCCGAGCCTTTACCTTCAGAAACCGTCCCCGCGAAATACCCGGTGACGGACGCCGTGCGCCACGCCCTGGCGGTCTCGAAGCGTGGCTGTGACGAGCTGTTACCTGAAACCGACTGGCTCGCCAAACTCGCCAGGTCTTCAGCAACCGGCGTGCCACTGCGCATCAAGCTCGGATTGGACCCGACCGCGCCCGACATCCACATCGGCCACACCGTCGTGCTGAACAAGATGCGCCAGTTGCAGGATCTGGGGCACCAGGTGATCTTCCTGATCGGCGACTTCACGTCCCTGATCGGCGACCCTTCGGGCCGCAACACCACCCGTCCGCCGCTCACGCGCGAGCAGATCGAGGCGAATGCCCAGACCTACTACAAGCAGGCGAGCATGGTGCTCGACGCGGCACGCACCGAGATTCGCTACAACTCCGAATGGAGCGATCCGCTGGGTGCGCGCGGCATGATCCAGCTCGCCGCGAAGTACACCGTGGCGCGCATGATGGAGCGCAACGATTTCAGCGAGCGCTACAAGGCCGGCACGCCGATCAGCGTGCACGAGTTCCTCTACCCGCTGATGCAGGGCTACGACTCGGTGGCCTTGAAGAGCGACCTCGAACTCGGCGGCACCGACCAGAAGTTCAACCTGCTCGTCGGCCGCACGCTGCAAGGCGAATACGGCCAGGAGCCGCAGTGCATCCTGACGATGCCCCTGCTCGAAGGGCTCGATGGCGTCGAGAAGATGTCCAAGAGCAAGGGCAACTTCATCGGCATCTCCGAGCCGGCGAACGACATGTTCGCCAAGCTGCTGTCGGTCAGCGACACGCTGATGTGGAAGTACTTCACCCTGCTGAGTTTTCGCAGCGAGGCCGAGATCGCGAAGCTGAAGTCCGAGGTGGACGGCGGGCGTAACCCGAAGGACGCGAAGGTGCTGCTGGCCAAGGAAATCACCGCGCGCTTTCACGACGCCGCAGCAGCCGATGCCGCCGAGGCCGACTTCGAGCACCGCGCCCGCGGTGGTGTGCCGGACGAGATTCCTCAAGTCGTGCTCGGCGGCGCGCCGCTGGGCATCGGCGCCGTGCTGAAGCAGGCGAACCTCGCGCCGTCGGGCAGTGAAGCGATGCGCCTGGTCGAAGGTGGCGGTGTGCGCATCGACGGCGCAGTGGTCAGCGACAAGGGCTTGAAGCTCGGCGCGGGCAGCTACGTGGTCCAGGTCGGCAAGCGCAAGTTCGCGCGCGTCAACCTGAGCTGATCGGCCGGGCATGCAGGTCAAGACCTTGCTGAAGATCTCGGTCGCCGCCGCGGTGGTGACGATCGTGATGAAGTCGCTCGCATGGTGGGTCACCGATTCGGTGGGCCTGCTGTCGGATGCGATGGAGTCCTTCGTCAACCTCGCCTCGGCGCTGTTCGCGATCGCGATGGTGACGATCGCGCAGCGCCCGGCCGATGAGGACCACCCCTTCGGCCACGGCAAAGCCGAGTATTTTTCCAGCGGCTTCGAAGGTGCGCTGATCGTCGGTGCCGCAGCCGGCATCATCTGGGCCGCGGCGCACCGCTTTACCGACCCGCAGCCTTTGCAATCGCTCGGATGGGGCCTGGGTCTCGCCGTGGTCAGTTCGGGGCTCAACTGGGCCTTGGCCTCGCGCATGATGGCGGCCTCGCGCGAGCAGCGTTCCATCGTGCTCGAAGCCGATGCGCGGCATCTCTACACCGACGTGTGGACTTCGGCCGGTGTCGTGCTCGGCCTGGTGCTGGTGCACCTCACCGGCTGGCTCTGGATCGACCCGTTGCTGGCGATCGGCGTGGCGCTCAACATCCTGCGTGAGGGCGCGCACCTGGCCTGGCGTTCGATCGAAGGCCTGATGGACAGCGCGGTCGAGCCCGGGGTGCGCGCCCAGATCGACCGCACGCTCGAATCCTTCGCGCACGCCACGATCCGCTTCGACCACCTGCACACGCGCCGCGCCGGGCAGCGCCTGTTCCTCGACGTGCACATGCACATGCCGTCGACCTGGAGCCTGGGGCGCGCGGCCACGCTGCGCGGCACCGTCGAGCAGGCGCTGATGGCCGAGGTGCCGGGTTTGCGTGCGTCGATCCAGCTCTTGCCGATGGACGTGGAAGCGCACTTCGACGACAGCCGGGACCCGCTGTGATCGCGCTCGTGCAACGGGTCTCGCAGGCGCGCGTCGAGGTCGGCGGCGCGGTGGCAGGCGCGATCGACGCCGGCCTGCTGGTGCTCGTGTGCGCCGAGCCGCAAGACAGCGACGCGCTGGCCGACAAGCTGGTGGCCAAGCTGCTCAAGCTGCGCATCTTCAGCGACGCCGCGGGCAAGATGAACCGCAGCGTGCAGGACGTGCAAGGCGGCCTGCTGATCGTCAGCCAGTTCACGTTGGCTGCCGATGTGTCGGGCGGCAACCGGCCCAGCTTCACGGCGGCGGCTCCCGCCGAGTTGGGGCGCCGGCTCTACGAACGTGTGCTGGCGACGGCGCGGGCATCACACCCGGATGTGGCCGGCGGCGAGTTCGGCGCCGACATGCAGGTGCATCTTGTGAACGACGGGCCGGTGACCCTCCCGATCACGCTGCGCGACTGAGCGCGGGCTGCTCAGACGCGGATGTCGAGCAGCGAGCCCAGCACCTCGTCCTGGGTTTTCAACACCTTCAGATTGGCCTTGAAGGCGTAGCTCGCGCTCATTTGCGTGACGATGTCTTCGGCGAGCGATTGGCCCGGCTCGGCGGCCTGGGTCACCACGGCTGAAACCCCGCCGCCCTCGGTGGCTTGGCGCGCGACGCTCTGACGCCGGAAGCCCGGCGTCTGCGCGTTGGCGATGTTGTGCGCCGAGGTGGCGAGCTCCAGGCTCGCCGCGTTCATGCCCGACAGGGCGGTCGAGATCGTGTTCATCGTGTCCGGTTATCGGACCGAACGACCCCGACCTTGAGCGCAATTTTTGATCTGCTGGAAATCAGTCCGCCATCAATCGGCGTATTGCCCGGCTGCCTTGATGATCGGGCCCCACTTGGCGATCTCGGCCTCGACGAACTTCTTGTGCTCCGGGCCATTGACGCGCGCGTCGCTGATGATCACCGCGCCCAGCGCCTCCTGGTGCTTGATGAAGTCGGGATCGTGCAAGGCCAGCTTGAGAGCGGCATTGATCTTGTCGGTGATGGCCTTGGGCGTGCCCTTGGGGGCATACATCGCGTGCCAGATCGTCACGTTGAAGCCCTTCAGGCCGCTTTCGTCGAGCGTCGGTAACTTGGCCAGTGCGGGAGTCGTCAGGCGCTTCATCGTCGTCACCGCATAGGCCTTGACCTTGCCGCCTTCGATCTGCGCGGTGGTGTTGGTCGACTGGTCGCACATCAGGTCGACCTGGCCGCCGAGCAGATCGGTCATCGCCGGGCCGGTGCCCTTGTAGGGCACGGTCGTCATGTCGACCTTCAAGGTGTTCTGGAACAGCAGGCCGCACAGGTGGGAGGCTGCGCCCAGGCCGGCGTTGGCGAGGTTGATCTTGCCCTTGTTGGCATCGATCCACTTCGCCAATTCGGCGTAGTTGTTGGCCGGCAGGCCAGGTTTGCCGATGAGCGTCATCGGCACCTCGTTGATCATGCCGAGGTACTCGAAATCTTCGAGCGTCTTGTACTGCATGGTGCGGTACAGGGCCGGCGCGGTGGCCATGCCGATGTGGTGCAGCAGCAGCGTATAGCCATCGTTGCTGGCGCGCGCCACCTTGGTGGCACCCAGCGTGCCGCCGGCACCGCCGACGTTCTCGATGATGATGGTGTTGCCACCGAGCGGCTTGCGCAGCGCCTCGGCCAGGTCGCGTGCGACCTTGTCGGTCGGGCCGCCAGCCGCGAAGGGCACGACGATGGTGATCGGCTTGTCGGGGTATTCGGCGAAGGCCGAGACGGCGGTCAGTGCGGCCAGGGTGGCGATCAGCAGGTGTTTCATGGGTGGCTTTCGTACAACGGGAGTTCGGGTGGGCCAGGGCAGCGTGGCCGCAGCTTGAAGCTGACGGATGCTAATCGCGCCGCGCCGACGCCGCATGACGGAAAGTACGTAATCGGCCGGCGCCTCGCGGGTATCCCCCAGCGCTTCAACTTCCGACCAGGCTCCGGCTCCAGCGCGGGACCAGAACACGCGCGGCTTGCGCGATTCCACAGGGCAGTGCCACGGCAGCCATCAGCAGCAACAGATACCGAGCGGGGTCGATCTCAATGACGGCGAAATGCGTGAGCCAGCTGGCGACGTAGATCACGTAGAGGTGGAAGAAGTAGATCGTGAAGCTGTTGTCGCCGAGCACGCCAAGTGGCCCGGACAGGCGTTGCCGAAAACGCCGAACGAGCCCCAGCAGTGCGAAGGTCATCAGCATCTTCTGCAGAAAGACCCAGTCGATCAAACCCGTGTTGTGCTGGTAGTCGAAAGGCTCGTCCGTCGTGTACTTGCCGTGGTGATCAGACGCGAGGAAGTGCCCGGCGAAGATGGCCGCGCCGATCAGCACCACGAACCCCAGATACCGATCCAGCAAGCCAAACACGGGAACACGAAATCGGCTACAGCACATGCCCAGCACGAAGGCCGACAGAAAGTACAAACCCAGGCTCAGGTTATGCCCGTGCGAGTAGGTCGGCCGATGCATCAAGAGCGAAAGCGGCAACAGCAGCAGCAGCGCCCAGTAGCCGTACTTCTGGCGGTCTATCGCGATCAGAACTGGCGACGCCAGATAGTAGACCGCGATCATCGGAATGAACCAGAGCGCGTAGTTGATGGTGCTGCCGCCATAGAGGATGAAGTAGCCGATCTTCTCGGCCATCGACAACTGGTGCAGCGACTCGGCATCGAACGAGCGCGTTCCACGCAAGAGGGCGTAGGCGATTGCCGGCGCAATCGCCACGAGGTAGGGCGCGCCGACGTTGCGAAGCTTGCGTGCCAGATAGTTTGCGTACGAAAAGCGGCGTTCAGTGGCCTGGAACAGGAAGCCCGCAATGAATACGAAGAAAAGGGTCGAATCATCGAACAGGTCTTTGGCGAACGCCTCGGCGTTGCCATGTGTGGCCCAGCCAAAGAACGAGCAGCAGTGCCCGCCGACAATGAACAGGATCGCCAAGCCTCGAAAGCAGTGAATGTCGCCCAGGCGCCGGTGGGCTACCTGTTGGCTCGGAACGGCCTCCACGACACCCGCGGGCATCGGGCCGGCGCCTACGGCTGCGACATCGTCGGCCATTGGAGATTTCACGCCCACATATGAATTCGATTTATCCAAAGCCAACGACACCACACAGAAAATACGTCCCTGACGATCGAGTCTAGGGCGTCAAGCCTGACGACACGGTTCAGGCATCGTTAAGGAGTTGGCGGAGCCGCCCTGCCTCGAACCCTGCACCGATTACTCGTAGCGCCGCGTGTCGTCGATGACCTTGCCGTCGTTGGGCAGGCTGCCCGGCTCGCGCAACTGCACCTCGGCACGCAGCTTGGTCACGTCGCGCACGGTCTGGGCCACGCGCTCGGCCAGGCCTTCCGCGCTGCCGCGCACTTCCACCAGCAGCGTCATGCGGTCATCGGCCATCTCGCCGCTGACGACCAGGCGGGCCTTGCCGATCTCGGCATGGCGCCGTACCACCTCGGCCACCTGCGACGGGTGCACGAACATGCCGCGCACCTTGGCGGTCTGGTCGGCACGGCCCATCCAGCCCTTGATGCGCGTGTTGGTCCGCCCCGTGGGGCAGGGCCCCGGCAGCAGGGCCGAGAGGTCGCCGGTGCCGAAGCGGATCAGCGGGTAGTCGGGGTTCAGCGTGGTGACGACGAGCTCGCCCACCTCACCCTCGGCCACTGGGTCGCCGGTGCCCGGGCGCACGATCTCGACGATCACGCCTTCATCCAGCACCAGCCCTTCGCGCGCCGAGGTTTCGTAGGCGATGAGGCCGATGTCCGCCGTCGCGTAGCACTGATAGGCCTCGACACCGCGGGCGCGCAACCAGTCGCGCAGCGAGGGCGGGCAGGCCTCGCCGCTGACCAGGGCCTTGGCGAGCGAGGGCAGGGCGGTGCCGGCCTCGGCGGCCTTGTCGAGCAGGATCTTCAGGAAGCTCGGTGTACCCACATAAGCGTGCGGGGCCAATTCCACCATCGCCTGCAACTGCAGTTCGGTGTTGCCGACGCCGGCCGGGAACACGGTGCAGCCGAGCGCGTGCGCGCCGCTTTCCATCATCGCGCCGGCGGGTGTGAGGTGGTAGCTGAAGCTGTTGTGCACCAGATCGCCGGTGCGAAAGCCGGCGGCGTGCAGCGCGCGTGCGGCACGCCAGTAGTCGGCTGCAACGCCCTCCGGTTCGTAGATCGTGCCGGGCGACTGGAACACACGGCGCGCGCCGCTCGAAACGAGACGGCCGCGCCAGCCGATGGTGGCGAACCCGCCGAAGGGGTCGCTGGCGCGTTGTGCCTTCTGGCGTTCCAGCAGTTCGTGTTTGCGCGTCACCGGTAGCGTGGCGAGCGCCGCGCGTGAAGTCACGCCCGCCGCGTCGATGCCTGCCAGCAACTCGGCGAACGCCGGTGCCAGTGCCTGCGCGCGCGCCACTTGCGCCGACAGCCGCTGCATCAACTCGGCCTCACGCGCTTCGGGCGCGCGCGTTTCGAGTGCATCGAAGGCTTCGGAGTGGGTCATTGAGTTCAATCGTCGTCCCCGCGGCCGGCGCGGCGTTTGGCATCGTCGACCAGCTTGCGCTGGCCGCTCGGCGTGTCGATGGCGTAGCGGTCGAAGCCGCTGCCGCCGGCCTTCTTCAGGTCGGCCACCAGCACACCGGCTTCGTCGTGGAAGTGCACGAAGGCGGCGCCGCGGCAGTAGAAGATGCCGGGCTTCATTTCGCGCAGGCCCTTGATATCGCGCAACTGGCGCAACAGCGGCAGCAGCACTTGCAAGGCGGCTTCATTCGCATGGGCCATGAGCGGTTTCCTCTATCAAGCGAGCCAGCGCTTGCGGCGCTTGTAGCTCTTCACGTCCTTGAAACTCTTGCGGTCGCCGCCACCGACGCCCAAGTAAAACTCCTTCACGTCCTCGTTCTCGCGCAGCATGGCGGCGGCACCCTCCATCACGATGCGGCCGTTCTCGAGGATGTAGCCGTAGTCGGCGTAACGCAGTGCCATGTGGGTGTTCTGCTCGGCCAGCAAGAACGTGACCTGTTCCTTGGTGTTGAGGTTTCGCACGATCTCGAACACCTCTTCGACGATCTGCGGCGCCAGGCCCATCGAGGGTTCGTCCAGCAGCACCATCTTCGGGTTCGCCATCAGCGCGCGGCCGATGGCGCACATCTGCTGCTCGCCGCCCGAGGTGTAGGCCGCCTGCGAGGCACGGCGTGTCTTCAGTCGCGGGAAGTAGGTGTAGACCTTCTCGAGCGTCTGCGCCACCGCGGCCTTGCCGTCCTTGCGCGTGTAGGCGCCGGTCATCAGGTTCTCCTCGATGCTGAGGTGGGCGAAGCAGTGCCGACCCTCCATCACCTGGATCACGCCGCGGTTCACCATCTCCGAGGTGGACAAGGCCTCGATGCGTTCACCGCGCAACTCGATCGAGCCCTTGGTCACTTCGCCGCGCTCGCCACGCAAGAGGTTCGACACCGCGCGCAGCGTCGTCGTCTTGCCGGCGCCGTTGCCACCGAGCAAGGCCACCACCTTGCCCTCCGGCACCTGGAGCGATACGCCCTTCAGCACCAGGATCACGTGGTGGTAGATGACCTCGATGCCGTTGACGTTCAGCAGGATGTTGTTGCTCATGGCGCGGCCCTCCCCAGCCAGTGCAATCAGCTCTGGCAATCCTCGGGCGTGCGACGGGTGATCTTCTTCTCCGTCGCGTACTTCTCGGCCTGCGCCTTCACGAGCGGCTTGAGGATCTGCTCATCCGCTTGCAACCAGTCGGAGGTGAACTTCCAGGCTGCGCCGTCCCAGGTGTGGATGCGTGCCCACGACGAACCCATGTGGTCCATGCACGAGGTGCTGATTGGGCGCATCACGCCGGCAAAACCCAGTCCGTCGAGCTTGGCCTGCGTGAGGTTCAGGTTCTCCAGGCCCCAGCGAATTTGCTCGCCGCTCATCACCTTGCCCTTGCCGAAACGCTCCTGCGCCGCGCGCACACCTTCCAGGCCGAGCATCGCGCTCATCGCGCCACGCATGTAGAGCACCTGGCCGACTTCGTCCTTCGGGCCCGTGCCCTGGCCCTTGTCGTGCACCATCGCCAGCATGTCCTTCACGAGCTTGGACTGCGGCTCGGCGCCGTGCTGCATGGTCACCGCGTTGTAGCCCTTGGCACCCTCGGCCACGTCGCGCACATCGGGTTCGGCGCCGGCCCACCACACGCCGTACATCTTCTCGCGCGGGTAGCCGGTGGCCTGCGCCTCCTTGATCGCGGTCGAGTTCATCACGCCCCAGCCCCACAGCACCACGTAGTCGGGCCGCGACTGGCGCACCTGCAGCCAAGTCGATTTCTGCTCGACCCCGGGCGCAGTGACCGGCAGCAACTGCAGCTCGAAGCCGTGCAGCTTGCTGCGCTCGGTCAGCTCGGGAATCGGCTCCTTGCCGAAGGGGCTGTCGTGGTAGACGAGGGCGATCTTCTTGCCCTTCAGCTTGTCCCAGCCGCCTTCCTTCTTGGCGATGGCTTGCATGATCGCGTCGGACGCGACCCAGTAGGTGCCCGCGATCGGGAAGTTCCACTTGAACACGCCGCCGTCCTGGCTTTCGCTGCGGCCGTAGCCGACGCTGACGAGCGGGATCTTGTCGATCGGCGCCTTCTCGGTGATGGCGAAGGTGGCGCCGGTGGACAGCGGCTGCACGAAGCTCGCGCCCTTGCCCTTCAGGCGTTCATAACACTCGACGCTCTTGCCGGTGTCGTAGCCGGTTTCGCACTCCTCGAAGCTGATCTTCACGCCGTTGATGCCGCCGCGTGCATTGGTGAGCTTGAGGTAGTCGACGAAGCCGTTCGCCCACGGCACGCCGTTCGGTGCGTAGGGCCCGGTGCGGTACGAGAGCACGGGCACGAACTGTTCCTTGGCTTGCGCCAGCGCGGCAGGCGCGGCGACGGCGCAGAGCACGGCGGCAAAACCGGCGTGGATGGAGAGGGACTTGAACTTCATGCGGACCTCCTGGTGAAACATGGCGCCCTGCGGCGCCGGTTGGGCTTGGAACACTTCAATGCGGAAAGGGCCACAAGCGCAGCTTCTCGCGCGCGGTGGACCACAAACGCGCCAGGCCATGCGGCTCGACGATGAGAAAGAAGACGATCAGCGCGCCGTAGACCATCGAGACCGCGTGCGAAACGAAGGCGGTGTCCAGCGTGATGCCGAGCGCATGGCCGAGACCGGGCAGCGCCTGGTCCAGAAAGATCGGCAGCACGACGATGAAACCGGCACCGAAGAAGCTGCCCATGATCGAGCCGAGCCCGCCGATGATGACCATGAAGAGCAACTGGAACGAACGCTCGATCGAGAACGCCGCCGGCTCCCACGAGCCGAGGTAGACGAAGGCCCACAGCGCACCCGCCACGCCGACGATGAAGGAGCTGACCGCAAACGCCGTGAGCTTGGCGTAGACCGGGCGGATGCCGATCACGCTGGCGGCGACGTCCATGTCGCGCATCGCCATCCATTCGCGGCCGATGGCACCGCGCACCAGGTTCTTCGCCAGCAGCGCGAACACGGTGAGGAAGCTGAGGCAGAACAGGTACTTCGCCGCCGGTGTTTCGATCGGAATGCCGAAGACCTTCAAGCCGGCCACGCTCGCCGCGCCCGAGGCCGAATCGAGTGTGAACCACTTGATGCGCAGGAAGGCCCAGTCGACGAAGAACTGCGCGGCCAAGGTGGCGACCGCGAGGTAGAGGCCCTTGATGCGCAGCGAGGGGATGCCGAACATCACACCGACCACGGTCGAACACACACCGCCGAGCAGAAGCGAGACGATCAGCGGCATGCCCTCGATGCGCGCCTGGAAGTTGTAGGCCGCGTACGCGCCCACCGCCATGAAGGCGCCGGTGCCCAGCGAGATCTGCCCGCAGTAACCGACCAGGATGTTCAGGCCGAGGGCGGCGAGTGCGAGGATCAGGAAGGGAATCAGGATAGCGCGGAAGGCGTACTCGCTGACGATGAAGGGCGCGATGCCGAAGGCGAAGACGAGCAGGGCGCCGATGAACAGGCGGTCCTGCGTTACGGAGAAGATCTGCGCATCGGCGCGGTAGCTGGTCTTGAACTGGCCGTTTTCGCGATAAAGCATCTGGTTCTCCTGATGCTCAAACGCGGTCGATGATCTTCTCGCCGAACAGCCCTTGCGGCCGAACGAGAAGGAAGACGAGTGCCATCACATAGGCGAACCAGATCTCGATGCCGCCACCGAGCTTCGGCCCGATGTAGATCTCCGACAGCTTCTCGCCCACACCGATCAAGAGGCCGCCGATGATGGCGCCGGGCACCGAGGTGAGGCCGCCAAGAATGACAACCGGCAAGGCCTTCAGCGCGATCAGCGAGAGCGAGAACTGCACGCCGAGCTTGCTGCCCCAGATCATGCCGGCGACGAGTGCCACGATGCCGGCCACCGACCACACGATCACCCAGATGCGGTTGAGCGGGATGCCGATCGATTGCGCGGCCTGGTGGTCGTCGGCCACCGCACGCAGCGCGCGGCCGGTGGAGGTCTTCTGGAAGAACAGCGCCAGCACGGCAACCAAAGCCGCCGCAATCAGCGCCGCGTACAGGTCTTCTTCGTTCACCAGGATACCGCCTTCGAACACCTTCTCGAACAGGAAGATCGGGTCCTTCGGCATGCCGAGGTCGATCTTGTAGATGTCGCTGCCGAAGACCATCTGGCCCGCGCCGTCGAGGAAGTAGCTGACGCCCAGCGTGGCCATCAGCAGGGTGATGCCTTCCTGGTTGACGAGCTTGCTGAGGCACAGCCGTTCGATCAGCCAGGCCACCGCGATCATCAACAGCGCCGCGCCAATGAAGCCGAGCACATTGCCGATGAGCTTGCTGTCGATGCCCAGGCCCTTGGGTATCCACGCTGACAGGCGCGCCATCGCAAGCGCAGCGAGCAACACCATCGCGCCCTGCGCGAAGTTGAAGACACCCGAGGCCTTGTAGATCAGCACGAAGCCGAGCGCGACGAGTGAATACAGCATGCCCGTCATCAGGCCGCCGATCAGGGTTTCGAGGAAGGCGCCCATCAATGACGCCGCCGGGCCGCCCCAAGGCGGCATTGCGCCCCCTCGGGGGGCAGGAACGAAGTGACGTGGGGGTTCTTCATCAGTGGCTCGTCCCGAGGTAGGCGCTGATGACGTCCGGGTTGTTGCGTACCTCGTGAGGTGTGCCGTCCCCGATCTTCTTGCCGTAGTCGAGCACGACAACCCGGTCGGAGATATCCATCACCACACCCATGTCGTGTTCGATCAGCACAATGGTCGTGCCGAATTCGTCGTTCACGTCGAGGATGAAGCGGCTCATGTCCTGCTTCTCTTCCACGTTCATGCCGGCCATCGGCTCGTCGAGCAGCAGCACCTGCGGTTCCATCGCAAGCGCTCGGCCCAAGTCCACACGCTTCTGCAGGCCGTAAGGCATCTTGCCGACGGCTGTCTTGCGGTAGGGCTGGATTTCGAGGAAGTCGATGATGTGTTCGACGAAGGCGCGGTGCTGGTCTTCCTCGCGCTGCGCCGCGCCCCAACGGATCGCTTGCTGGAAGATGTTCGTCTTCATCTTCAGGTTGCGCCCGGTCATGATGTTGTCGACCACGCTCATGCCCTTGAAGAGTGCCAGGTTCTGGAAGGTGCGCGCGACGCCCATCTCGGCGACTTGCCGCGAGTTCATGTGCTTGAAGGTCTGGCCACGCAGCGCGATCGAACCCTCCTGCGGCTGATACACGCCGTTGATGCAGTTGAGCATCGAACTTTTCCCCGCACCGTTCGGGCCGATGATGGCGCGGATCTCGTGCTCACGGACGTTGAAGCTGATGTCGGTGAGCGCCTTCACGCCGCCGAAGCGCAGGCTGATGTTCTTCACTTCGAGGATCACCTCGCCGATCTTGCGCGCTGCCATCACGCGGCCCTTTGCATGGCGGGAAA
>JANYJL010000362.1 GCA_025361845.1 Rhizobacter sp. | reverse complement strand
CGGCCGCGCAGATGGCACCCGGCGGGGCGAGCGGCCCCGCACTCACGGGCACGGTGCGCGAGCAGTCGCAGCAGTTGCAGCAGAAGGTCGCCAACGACGTCGTCAAGGCCTTGGAGCAGGGCGCGCGCAAGGACGAATCGGACAAGTGACTTGAGCAGTTCCGAATTGAGCGACTCCGAACCCAGCCCCGCCGACGAACACGCCATGCGCCTGGCGCTCGATCAGGCGCAGAACGCCTGGCTGGTCGGCGAGGTGCCGGTCGGCGCGGTGATCATGCGCAACGGCCAGGTCATCGCGACCGGCTACAACCGCCCGATCACCGAACACGACCCGACCGCGCACGCCGAGATCGTGGCCTTGCGCCATGCCGCGCAATTGCTCGGCAACTACCGGCTGCCGGAGTGCGAACTGATCGTCACGCTGGAGCCTTGCGCGATGTGCGCGATGGCCCTGCTGCACGCCCGCTTCAAACGTGTGGTGTTCGGCGCGCGAGATCCGAAGACGGGCGCGGCAGGCTCGGTGCTGAACCTGTTCGAGCAGCCGCAACTGAACCACCACACCGAGCTGGCGGGCGGTGTGCTGGCCGAAGATTGCGGCCGCGTGCTGCAAGACTTTTTCGCCGAGCGCCGCCAGCAGTACCGCCAGCGCCGCGCGCAGCCGGCGGCCGACGCCGTCGAGACGCCTGACATTCCCACCGGCGAGGTGCTCGAACTCGCCGCCCTGCCGCCCGAGACCCGAGAACCCTGATGACGACGCTAACGCTTTACACCCCTTCCGGCGTGCTCGCCAACGCGGTCGCGCTCAAGCGCGCGGGGCGGCGCCTGGCGGCACTCGGCTACACGGTCAGCGAAGACGCCGCGGCGCGCCTGAAGCACCAGCGTTTCGCGGGTGACGACGACACGCGGCTCGCGGCCCTGCACCGCGTGGCCGCACAAGCGCCCGGCATTGCACTGGCCACGCGGGGGGGCTACGGCCTCACGCGCTTGCTCGACCGCGTCGACTGGAAGCTCATCGCGCGCAGCGTCGAGCAGGGCACACGCTGGGTCGGCTACAGCGACGTGACGAGTTTGCAGCTCGGTCTGCTGGCGCATGCGCAGGGCATCACCTGGGCCGGCCCGCTGGCCTGCGACGACTTCGGTCGCAGCGAGGAAGAGGGCGGAGTGGACGACGTCACGCAGGCCTGCTTCGTCGAAGCCATGAGCGGTGAACTCGAAGCGCTGGGCTTTCGCACCGAGGCCGGCTTCGATGGGCTGGGCGTGAGCGGCAAGCTCTGGGGCGGCAACCTGTGCATGCTGAGTTCGATGCTCGGCACGAAGCACTTTCCGCGCATCAAGGGCGGCGTGTTGTTTCTCGAAGACGTGAACGAGCACCCGTACCGCATCGAGCGCAGCCTGCTGCAACTGCATCAGGCGGGTGTGCTGGATGCGCAGAAGGCCGTTCTGCTCGGCGCCTTCAGCGATTGGCGCAAGTCGCCGCTGGACCGCGGCTACACGCTCAAGAGCTGCATCGCGCACATCCGTTCGGTGACGAAGACGCCGCTGCTCACCGGGCTGCCTTTCGGCCATGTGCGCACCAAGGTCTGCCTGCCGGTGGGGGCGAAGGTGCAACTCGTCGTGCAGGGGCGCGACGCCTTGCTGGGCTGGTGACGCGCGACGGTTGAACCCCGCGCGGCCGGGCTTTTTGTCGTGACCTATCATGCAGCGGTGCCGGGGGCACGAATGTCGAAAGGGCGGCGGCATGCCGGGAGTTGCGCTAACGAAAGAGCCGAAGGCACCGAAGCGCACAGGGCGCCGGGCCGCTGCACTGCTGCTGATGGCGGGCCTGCTCGCCGCTTGCACCAACAACCCGCAACCCTCGGGGCTGCAAGCCACCAACACGCTGTTCTCGGCTTTCTCGGAGCGCTCGCCGCGCTACCTGGACCCGACCGCCTCGTACTCGAACAACGAGACGCCCATCACCTACCAGGTCTACGAGCCGCTCTACGGCTACCACTACCTGAAGCGGCCGTACGAGCTGATTCCGAAGGCCGCCGCCGAGGTGGTGGCGCCGAAGTACATGGACAAGGCGGGCCAGCCGCTGCCTGACGATGCCGCGCCGGAACTGATCGCCACCAGCGTCTACGACATCCCGATCACGAAGGGCATCCTCTATGCACCGCACCCCGCCTTCGCGAAGGACGCGCAGGGCAACTACCTCTACCACGAGCTGAAGGCCGGCGAACTGGGCGACAAGCGCTCGCCACTCGACTTCGCGGTGCAGGGCACGCGCGAACTGGTGGCCGAGGATTACGTCTACGCGATGAAACGCCAGGCCACGCCGCGCATCGTGGCGCCGATCTACGGCACCTTCAGCGAGTACGTGCTCGGCCTGAAAGACTACGGCGAGCTGATCCGCGCTGAAGACAAGAAGCTGCGTGAGGGCCTGCCCACTGCGGCGCTCGACAAACCCTTCCTCGACTTCCGCAAGTACCCGCTCGAAGGCGTGAGCGCGCCGGACAGCCACACCCTGCGCATCCGCATCAAAGGCAAGTACCCGCAGTGGAAGTACTGGCTGGCGATGACCTTCATGGCCCCGGTGCCCTGGGAGGCCGACAAGTTCTACAGCCAGACCGGCATGGCCCGCAACGGCCTCTCGCTCAACGTCTGGCCGGTCGGCACCGGCCCCTACATGCTGGTGGACTATGTGCAGGACCGCCGCCACGTGCTCAAGAAGAATCCCAATTACCGCGGGGTTCCCTACCCCTGCGAAGGCATGCCCGAAGACAAGGGCCTGGGCCTGCTCGACGACTGCGGCAAGACCATGCCCTTCATTGACACCCTGATCTTTACGGCCGAGAAGGAGGCCGTGCCGCAGAAGGCCAAGTTCGTGCAGGGGTACTTCGACGTGCCCGAGATCGAACGCACCGAATTCGGCGTCGAGTACGCGCTCGAGATGGAAGATTCCGACCGTGTGAAACGCGACTACACCGAGAAGGGCTTCAAGCTGCCGAAGACGGTGGACATCTCCAACTGGTACGTCGGTTTCAACTGGCTCGACCCGGTGGTGGGCAAGGGCGGCACATCCGAGCAGCA
Organism: Rhizobacter sp.; assembly: GCA_025361845.1. Lineage (GTDB taxonomy): Bacteria > Pseudomonadota > Gammaproteobacteria > Burkholderiales > Burkholderiaceae_C > JANYJL01. Next base: position 3,187 of record JANYJL010000362.1, on the reverse strand, counting down.
GGCGCGCAACCGCAAGCTTCGCCAGGCGCTCTCGATCGCGATCGACTGGGAAGACGAGATCCGCGTGTTCCCGAAGTCGGGTGGCGAGGTGGCGATGGGACCGTTGCCCGGCGGGCTCGTGGGCTCGCGCCACGGCACGCTCGAAGGCGTCAACCCCATCACCCACCGGGTGGAGGGCAGCAAGCTGGTGCGCCGCCCGATCGAGGACGCGAAGAAGCTGCTCGCCGAAGCCGGTTACCCCGATGGTCGCGACGAGAAGAGCGGCAAGCCGCTGGTCCTGTACTACGACTACCAGCGCCAGCCCACGCCCGAGGTCAAATCGCAGCTCGACTGGATGATCAAGCAATACGCCAAGCTCAACGTCCAGCTCGAGATTCGCGCCACCGACTACAACCAGTTCCAGGACAAGATGCGCAAAGGCACGCAGCAGATCTTCTTCTGGGGCTGGCTGGCCGACTATCCCGATGCCGAGAACTACCTCTTCCTGCTCTACGGTCCGAACTGCAAAGCCAAGTTCGACGGAGAGAACACCACCAACTACGACAACCCCGAGTACGACAAACGCTACAAGCAGCTGCAGATCATGGACGATGGCCCGCAGAAGCAGAAGGTGATCGACGAGATGGTGAAGCTGGTGCAGGACGACGCGATCTGGTCCTTCGGCTACTTCCCGTTCGCCTCCGGTGCCTACCAACCCTGGGTCTACAACGGCAAGCCGAGCATCATGAATCGCGACATGGCGCGCTACTACCGGCTCGACCCGGCAATGCGCACCAAGCTGCAGGCGTCATGGAACGCGCCGGTATGGTGGCCGGCCATCGCGATGGTGGGCTTGTTGTTGCTGGCGGTGTGGGCCGCGCGGCGCAGCTTTGCGAAGCGTGACCGGCTCGACGGCCGGGGTGTGCTGCTGGCCAAGAGCGCCACATGATCAACTACATCGTCCGCCGCAGCCTCTACGGCTTCCTGATCCTGCTGGGCGTGAACCTGGCAACCTTCTTCCTCTTCTTCACCGTCAACACGCCGGACGACATGGCGCGCCTGAACATCGGCGGCAAGCGCATCAGCGCCGAGCAGATCGTCAAGTGGAAAGCCGAACGCGGCTACGACCGACCGCTCTACTGGAACGACAAGGCCGCCGGCAGCGATCAACTCACGCAGACGATCTTCTGGGAGCGTTCGGTCTCGCTCTTCAAGCTCGACTTTGGCCGGGCGGACGCCGAGAGCGCGGGCGACATCGGCCACCAGGTCTCGGACCGCATGATCGCCAGCCTGCAACTCGCGCTGCCGGTGTTCCTGCTCGAAGTCGTCGCGAGCACGGCCTTCGCGTTGCTGCTGGTCTTCTTCCGCAGTTCGCGCATCGACTTCTGGGGTGTCGTGCTGTGCGTGCTGATGCTGTCGATCTCGTCCCTGTTCTACATCATCGTCGGCCAGTTCATGTTCTCGCGCCTGTTCAAGCTGGTGCCGATTTCGGGCTACTCGGGCGGGCTCGATGCCTTCAAGTTTCTCGCCCTGCCGGTGCTGCTGGCCCTGGTGGCGCGGCTCGGCTCGGAAGCGCGGCTGTACCGCGCGATGTTCCTCGAAGAAGTCGGCAAGGACTACGTGCGCACGGCACGCGCCAAGGGCCTGACCGAGCAGGTGGTGCTGTTCCGTCACGTGTTCCGCAACGCGCTGATCCCGATCATCACGAGTGCCGGCTCGGGCCTGCCCTACATCTTTCTCGGCAGCTTGGTGTTCGAGAGCTTCTTCGGCATCCCGGGCCTGGGCGCCTATGTGATCGACGCGATCTCGGGGCAGGACTTCGCGATCGTGCGCACCATGGTCTTCATCGGTTCGCTGCTCTACATCGTGTCCTTCATCCTCATCGACATCGCCTACACCTGGGCTGACCCGCGTGTGCGCTTGAACTAGGATGAAACTTGCCGTGCCGACTTCAGCTTTCCACCCGTTGCGGACGTTTGGAGTGGCGCTTTCACATGCATCGGCTGGCGCGAGCGGAGGACGCCGGGTGACCGGCTCCGCTCATGTCCCCCGGGCCGGTTCACTGCCGCGTCGCTTCGAGTCGATTGAATCCGGCCCTCCTTTACTTCGCTACGCCGGTCACCCGGCATCCTCGGCAGCGAGCCGTTGGTTCGTGCCCCGGCTTTCGAACACCACCGTGGTGCCCGAAGCGCTGTGGTGGGGTGCCGTGTGGAGTGAAGTCAAGGAGGCGGGCCGAATCGGCTCGACCCGAGACGCTTGCGGGTCAACCGGCCCGGGGGACATGAACGCAACACGGCACCCCGCCGCAGCGCTCTCGCTCCACCCGATGTCGGTTGACGCGTCGCGGGTTGTGCGACGCGCGGTGGAGCAACTGACATGACTCCGAAGTTGGTGATCCTGTGGACCGACGTGGTCCTGCTGCTCCTGGTGCTGACCTTGGCCTGGTATGTCTGGCATGTGCGGCGCAGCCCGAACCTGCGCTCGACCTGGGGCAAGGTGATGGCCGATGCGCCGGCGCTGTGCTCGGCGGTCGTGATGGCCGCCTTCCTCGTCGTCACCTTGCTCGACAGCGTGCATTTCCGGCGCGCACTGCCCGCGTCGGCCACGGCCGTGGCGGGCTCGGCGCAGGCCTACGACACACGCACCGAATCACTGCTCGATGCCGCGCTGGCGGGCCTGCGTGCCTCGCGCGAAGCCTCGTACTCCAGGCCACTCGCGTACCTGGGTTTCAACAAGGAGTCACGTGACGTCGGTGGCCAGACGGCCCGAATCTTCCCGCGGCTCGATCATGGCGGCGCCCACCTCACCGACCCCGCCACGCAGTGGTTGCCCGACCTCGCCCAACGCAGCGTTGCCGGCTTGGCGGGCGGTCTGCTGGTGGCAGCGCTCGCCACATGGCTCACCGCTGCGCTGCTGGCGCGCCAGCAAGGCACATCGACCGGCACAGCGCTGCAACAGATCCGGCGCAACGACACCGCCATCCCCTGGCGTGCCGCGTTGCTGACCTTTGCCGTTATCGCTGTCACCACCGGGATCGTGCTCGCGTTGATGAATGCGTACCACGTGCTCGGCACCGACCGCACCGGCAACGACGTGCTGCTGCAAGCCGTCAAGAGCGTGCGCACAGCGTTTGTGATCGGCACGCTCGCGACACTCGCCACGCTGCCATTCGCAGTCGTGTTCGGTGTCGCGGCAGGTTACTTCAAGG
>JANYJL010000381.1 GCA_025361845.1 Rhizobacter sp. | reverse complement strand
CGGCCGATCTGGGTCGGCTCGATGTCCACGTGCACGAAGGTGCGACCCTTCGTGTACACCTCCACCGTGCCGGTGTGCCGGTTCGCCCAGCGGTTTCCCACGCCCAGCACGAAGTCGCTGGCGAGCATCGTCGCGTTGCCGTAGCGGTGGCTGGTTTGCAGGCCGCACATGCCGGCCATCAGCGGGTGATCGTCGGGGATCGTGCCCCAGCCCATCAGCGTGGGAATCAAAGGCGTGTTGACGAGTTCGGCAAACTCTTGCAGCAGCGCGCTCGCGTCGGCATTGATGACACCGCCGCCCGAAACGATCAAGGGGCGCTCGGCGGCTTGCAGCATGCCGATGGCCTTCTCGATCTGCTTGCGCGAGGCGCGCGGTTTGTAGACCGGCAGCGGCTCGTAGGTGTCGATGTCGAACTCGATCTCGGCCATCTGCACGTCGAACGGCAGGTCGATCAGCACCGGGCCCGGGCGGCCCGAGCGCATCAGGTGGAAGGCCTGCTGGAAGGAGCGCGGCACCTGGGCCGGCTCGCGCACCGTGACGCTCCACTTCGTGACGGGCTTGGAGATCGATTCGATGTCGACCGCCTGGAAGTCTTCCTTGTACAGCCGTGCGCGCGGCGCCTGGCCGGTGATGCACAGGATGGGGATGGAATCGGCAATCGCCGAGTACAGGCCGGTGATCATGTCGGTGCCGGCCGGCCCCGAGGTGCCGATGCACACGCCGATGTTGCCGGCGACGGCGCGGGTGTAACCCTCGGCCATGTGCGAAGCGCCTTCGACATGCCGCGCCAGCACATGGGCGATGGTGCCGCGCTCGCGCAGCGCCGAATACAGCGGGTTGATGGCGGCGCCGGGCACACCGAAGGCCTGCGAAATGCCTTCCTTTTCCATCACCAGAACAGCGGCCATTGCGGCTTTCATGCGTGCCATGTCGAGTCTCCTTGCAGTTGTGTTTTGTTGGGGGCGATGGTCCGCCTTGGCGTGCCGCTTGTGAATCCCAGCCCGCCGATAAGTGCTATTCCCTGGAGGAATGGCAGCTCCTTCCAAGGCATCATCGGGGCCGAGGAGAGCCCCGCCCATGGACCGCATCACCGGCGTTCAGTTGTTCGCCCGCATCGTCGAGACCGGCAGCTTTTCCAAGGCCGCCGCCGACCTGGGGCTGACCCAGCCGACCGCCACCAAACACGTCGCCGCGATCGAGGCCCAGCTCGGCGCGCGCCTCTTGAACCGCAACACGCGCGGGGTGAGCGCCACCGAGATCGGCGCGCTCTACTACGACAAGTGCAAGGCCATCCAGCGCACGCTGGAAGAGGCGGACAACCTGGCTTCGTTGCTGCAAAGCAAGGTGGGCGGGCAGCTGCGCATCAGCACCTCGGTGGCCTTCGGCCGGCGCGTCGTCACGCCGCTGGCGCTGCGCTTCATGCGCGAGCACCCGGACATCAGCATCGACCTCGGCTTCGACGACCGTTACGTCAACCTGGTCGAACAGGGCATCGATGTGGCGCTGCGCATGGGCAAACTGGCCGATTCATCGCTCGGCGCGCGCTACCTGGGCAGCAACCCCTGGCTGGTGGCCGCCTCACCGGCTTACCTGGAGCGTGCGGGCATTCCCGAAACGCCGCAGGATCTGGCCCGCCACGCCTGCCTGATCTACAGCAGCGTTCAGGGCGACGAACGCTGGCAGTTCACCGACGCGCAGGGCCAGTTGCTGACAGTGCCGGTGCAGGGCCCGCTGCGCAGCAACAACCTCTCGGCCTTGCTGGCAGCCACGCGGGCCGGGCACGGGGTGGCGGTGCTGCCCTGGTATGTGGCGCGCGAGTCGGTGGCCGACGGCAGCATCCGCCCGGTGATGGCGAACTACCTGCTGCCGGCGCAGGAGCTTCACGCCGTGTTCCCATCGCCGAAACTCGTGCCGTCGAAGGTGGCGACCTTCATCGCCTTCCTGCAGGCCGCGCTGGGCGAGGCGTGGTGGAAGAGCGGGTTCTGAGCCGGAACAGCCCGCGCGGAGGGTTCAGACAGCCGAGCGTTTGAGCGGCGCCAGCGAGGCGCGCAGGCGCTCGCGGGCGTCGGGCGAGCCGGCCGATTTTTCATCCAGCGTTTCTTTGACACTGCCGATGTGCTCGGCCATCAGGCGCTCGGCCTTCGCGGTGTCGCCCTTGGCGAGCGCGCCGACGATGGCTTCGTGGTCATCGCAAGACTGGCTGGCGTCGTGGGTCGATTGGTAGAGCGAAGCGACCAGGGTGGTGCGTGCCGTCAGGTCGCGCATCACGTCGGTCAGCAATCGGTTGCCCAGACAATCGGCCAGGCACACATGGAAGTCCGCGAGCAGAAAGGTGCGGGTGGCCGCGTCACCCGAGGCGATCGCTTCGCGTTCCTCGGCCACGTGTTCGCGCAGCCGGCGGATCACCGTTTGCAGCGGCTTGCCGGCCTCGCGCAGCATGCCGGTCTCGATCACGCGGCGGGCCGCGAAGGCATCGCGCGCCTGCTCGAACGAAGGCTCCACCACGTACCAGCCCTTGCGCGTGCGCACCTCGACAAAGCCGCGCGCCTGCAACTGCATCAGCGCCTCGCGCACCAAGGTGCGGCTCACGCCGAACAGATCGGCCAGCTCCTGCTCGCCCAGCCGCCCGCCAGGGGCGAGCTTCTGGGCGAGGATGGATTCGACGACACGCTGGGCGATTTCGGTCTGGCTGGTCATGAAGTCGATTCTCGCCGTTCGACTCCCTCTCCCCGGAAGGGGAGAGCAAGTCAATGCGCCGGCACCGCGTCCTCGATCAGGCCATCGCCGATCTCCGCCGAGACCTTGCCGTCCAGCACCGCATGCGCCCGTTCGCGGTCGATGTCGCCTTCCCAGGCCGCGATCGCCACCGTGGCCACGCAGTTGCCGATCAGGTTGCCCAGGGCGCGGGCGATGCCCATGAACCAGTCGACCGAGAGCACGAGCACGAGGCCGATCGCGGGGATCGCCGGAATCGCTTGCAAGGTCGCGGCGAGCACCACGATCGCCGAGCCCGGCACGCCGTGCGCGCCCTTCGAGGTGACGAGCGAGATCGCGAGGATCGTCAGCAGATCCGACATCGAGATCGGCGTGTTGGTGGCCTGCGCGATGAAGACCGCGGCGAGCGTGATGTAGATCGAGAACGCATCCAGGTTGAACGAGTAGCCGGTCGGGATGACGAGGCCGACGGTCGAGTCGCGGATGCCCATGCGCTTCAACTTGGCCATGATCTGCGGCAGCACGCTGTCGGACGAGGTGGTGGCCAGCACCACGGTCAGTTCTTCGCGCAGGTACTTCAGGAACTTGAGCAGGCTGAAGCCCGACAAACGCATGATGCCGCCCAGCACCACGAAAACGAAGATCGCGACCGCGGCATAGAACAGCACGACCAGCATGCCGAGTTGCTTCAACGACCCGATGCCGTATTTGCCGACCGTGAACGCGATGGCGCCCAGCACCCCCAGCGGCGCCAGCTTGATGATGATGCCCATCACCTTGAAGAGCGCGTGGCCCAGGTCGTCGATCAGGCCGGTGATCTTGACGCCCTTCTCGCCCAGCAAGGACAGTGCGCAACCGAACAGCACCGCGAACAGCAGCACCTGCAAGACGTCGCCCTTGGCGAAGGCATCGACCACGGTGGTCGGTATCAGCTTCATCAGGAACTCGACCGTGCCGCCGCCGGTGAGCTTGCTGGCGGTCTCGGCGTAGGCGCCCATCGCCTTGGCATCGAGTGTGTTCACGTCCACGTTCATGCCGGCGCCGGGCTGGAACACGAAGGCCAGCAGCAGGCCGAGCGCGAGCGCCACGGTGGTGAGCACTTCGAAATAGATCAGCGCCTTCACGCCGACCCGGCCGACACGCTTCAAGTCGCCCGCGCCGGCGATGCCGTGCACCACGACGCAGAACACGATGACCGGAATCACCATTTTGATGAGCTTGATGAAGGCGTCGCCGAGCGGTTTGAGCTTGACGGCGAACTCGGGCACGAGCAGGCCGACGATCACGCCGACGACGAGCGCCAGCACGACCTGGCCGAACAGGGAACGGAGGAACTTGGGCATGGCGAGTCTCCTGGGTGGGTGCAAGGCGGCATGTGGATCACAAGCTTGCATACAAGATTGTAGGCAATGAGGTTTGCAGTGCCTCCCTGGTTAACCCTGGGGGATTACCACCGTCGAAAGCAAAGCTGCCCCGACCTGATTGCAAAGACCGGGCCGGGTCAGGCGCCGGCAGCAGGCGGGGCCGCGGTTTTGTCGCTCCAGAGCTTGCCGCCGGTGGCCCAGTCGTGGCGGGCGACCTCGAAAAAGAGCACGTCCACCCCGTCGGGCGAACCGCCCAGGGTGCGGACGACGGCCTCGGTCAGCGCAGCGGCGCAGGCGCGCTTTTGCTCGACGGTGCGGCCTTCGAAGAGTTCGACGCGGATCGTGGGCATGGGGTGCTCCTGTGAGAACGCAAAGGGAAGGGATCAGTCGCGGTAGTCGGGCGCGCTGCGGTCCAGCCCGCGTTGCAGCGCCGGCCACTCGTCGTCGCCATCGCGGGCGCTGCCGTCGCCGACCCATTGGCGGTAGGTGAGTTCGGCCACTTCGTCGCTCACACGCAGCACCTGCCCGCCGCAGGCGGCCATGGCGCGCAGCTGGGCTTGCGCCGCGCGCTCGAACAGATGCATCAGCACGAAGGCTTCGCCCACCGTGTGGCCGACGGTCAGCGTGCCGTGGTGATCGAGCAGCAGGCCGTCGAGCGAGCCGAGTTCATTCACCAGACGCGCTTGTTCCGCCGCCCCGAAGGCCAGCCCTTCGTAGGCGTGTCGCGCGATGCGGCCGTGCAGGCGCAGCGCGAACTGCGAAGTCGGCAACAGGCCTTCCGGTGTCATCGACAAGGCCAGGCCCCAGGGTGAGTGCAGGTGCATCACGCACTCGAGCTCGGGCCTCGCCGCATGCACGCAGCCGTGGATCGCGAAGCCGCTGGCGCTGACCCGCGCACCGCTGCCATCGACGAGTTCGCCGCGCACATTCACCTTGACGAGGTTCGACGCCGTGATCTCGTCGAAGCGCAAGCCGAAGCGGTTGATGAGGTAGGCACCCGGCTCGCCCGGCACCGAGGCCGAGATGTGGGTGTAGACGATGTCGTCCCAGCCGCGCTGCGCCGCGAGGCGGTAGGCGGCGGCGAGGTCGAGGCGAACTTCGGGTTCGGTGCGCATCGCGCTCATGTCGAGCCGCTCAGCGCGTCGAATAGGCCGCGTCGGCCAGTTGCCGCGCCAACCGGTTGTGCTGCTCGACCAGGCGAGGCAGTTCCAGCGTCGTGAGCTGCCCGTCGCGCACCACCACGCGGCCGTTGACGATCGAATGCTGCACCCGCGGTACCTGGCAGAACAGCAGCGCGGCCAGCGGGTCGTGCTGGGCACCGGCCAAGCCCACCTCGCCGAGCGGCACGGTCACGATGTCGGCCGCCATGCCGACCGCGATGGCGCCGATGTCGTCGCGGTTCAAGACTTTCGCGCCACCGAGCGTGGCGATCTCCAGCGCCTCACGCGCACTCATCGCCGAGGGGCCCTTGACGGGGCCGTGCGCCACACGTTGCAAGAGCATCGCCATGCGCACCTCGGCAAGCATGTGGCCCGCATCGTTCGAAGCCGCACCATCGACGCCGATGCTCACCGACACACCCGCATCGCGCATCGCGCGGATCGGCGCGATGCCCGAAGCCAGGCGCATGTTCGAACACGGGCAATGCGCCACACCGGTGCCGGTGCGGGCGAACAGGCCGATGCCCGGCGCATCGAGCTTCACGCAGTGCGCGCACCACACGTCGGGGCCGGTCCAGCCGAGCGACTCGGCGTACTCGGCCGGTGTGCAGTTGAATTTCTCACGGGTGTAGGCGATGTCGTTGTCGTTCTCTGCCAGATGGGTGTGCAACGAAACACCATGCTCACGAGCGAGCACGGCCGAATCACGCATCAGCTCGCGGCTCACCGAGAAGTGCGAACATGGCGCGACCACGATGCGCTGCATCGCGAAGCGGGCCGGGTTGTGCCAGCGTTCGATCAGGCGCTGCGTTTCCTTCAGGATCGCCGGCTCGTTTTCGACGACGCGATCTGGCGGCAAGCCACCGGCGCTCTCCCCCACGCTCATCGAACCCCGCGCCGCATGGAAGCGCATGCCGATCTGCGCCGCACCTTCGATGCTGTCATCCAGCCGGACCCCGTTCGGGTA
>JANYJL010000341.1 GCA_025361845.1 Rhizobacter sp. | reverse complement strand
AGCGGCGCATCCAGCGCTTTCGCAACTTCCTCGGCCAGCACGGTCTTGCCGGTGCCGGGTTCGCCCTTCACCAGCAGCGGGCGCTGCAGGGTGGCGGCGGCGTTCACCGCCAGCATCAGGTCGTGGGTGGCGACGTAGTGGTCGGTGCCTTTGAACTTCATGGAAGCCAGTCTCGAATGAGGTGAAGAGCAGGGTGCGAAATCAGTATAAAGGTGGCCCCCTATAATTCGCGGCTGTCCCGGCACATCACCGTCTTTGCGACCCCTGCGACCCATGAACAAGCTGCTGATCCCCGCCCTCGCCCTGGCCGCCCTGTTCGGCGCATTGCCCGCGGCCCAGGCGCAAGACGCCAAGGCCGGCGAGAAGAAGATCGCCATGTGCATCGGCTGCCACGGCATCCCGGGCTACCAGGCCAGCTTCCCCGAAATCCACAAGGTGCCGATGATCGCGGGGCAGAACGCCAAATACATCATCTCCGCGCTGACCGCCTACAAGAAGGGCGACCGCAAGCACCCGACGATGCGCAGCGTGGCCGGTTCGCTCTCCGACCAGGACATGGCCGACGTGGCCGCCTTCTACGAACAGCAAGGCAAGGACGGCGAAGCGCCGGCCCAGCTCTCGGCCGAAGCCCCGGCCGACGCGGCCGACCTGCTCAAGCGCGGCAACTGCGTTTCCTGCCATGGCGCCAACCTGAGCCGGCCGATCGACCCGAGCTACCCCAAGCTCGCCGGCCAGCATGCCGATTACCTCTACGTCGCGCTCAAGGCCTACCAGACCGACAAGAACCCGCAGGTCGGCCGCAACAACGCCATCATGAAGGGCATGGCCGCCCCCTACACACACGCCGAGCTGAAGGTGCTGACGGCCTACATCGCCTCCCTGCCGGGCGAGTTGAAAACCGTGCCGCAATCGCGCTTCCGCTGAGTTGCCGCACCCTACCGAAACAGGCCGCTGTCACCAGCGGCTTTTTTCATGGGGCGGCGCTTCAAGTCGCCGCCTCGCAGGCCGATAAACGCGGGGTCGAGTTCGCTTTTCGCCGCGCCCCATGCTCAAGAGGATTCCAGTCCAAGACGTTCGGCTCGGCATGCATCTGCATGAGCTGTGCGGCGCCTGGCTGGACCATCCGTTCTGGAAGACGAAGTTCGTGCTGCGTGATGGTGAAGACCTGCGCAAGCTGCGCGCCAGCGCCGTCCAGGAGTGCTGGATCGACACTGCCAAGGGCCTGGACGTGCGTGTGCCCGACACCGGCGTGCACCTGGCGTCGTCGACCGCGCGGCCCTTGTTGTCGGCCCAGCCGCGGGTGATGTCGGTGCCGATCTCGGACCTGGCCTCCGCAGCCGACGTGCCCGCACGGCCACCGGCGACCACCCCGCTCGATGAAGAAGTGCGCCGCGCGGCTGCTCTGTGCTCAGCCTCGCGCGAGGCGGTGGCCTCGCTGCACAACGAGGCGCGCATGGGCCGCGCGCTCGATGCCGAAAAATGCCGCCCGATCGTCGACGAGATCGCCTCGTCGGTGACGCGCAATGCCGGCGCGCTGACCAGCCTGGCGCGCCTGAAGACGCACGACGACTACACCTACATGCACTCGGTGGCGGTGTGTGCGCTGATGGTCTCGCTGGCGCGCCAGCTCGGCCTGGACGAAGCCGAGGGGCGCGAAGCCGGCATGGCCGGCCTCGTGCACGACATGGGCAAGGCCATGATGCCGCTGGAAGTGCTCAACAAACCGGGCAAGTTGACGGAAGAAGAGTTCGCCGTCATCCGCAACCACCCGCGCCTGGGCCACGGGCTGCTGGCCGAAGGCGGCGCCTTCAGCGACGGTGTGCTCGACGTCTGCCTGCACCACCACGAACGGCTCGATGGCAAGGGCTACCCTGACGGCCTGGCGGGTGATGCGATTTCACGCATCGCGCGCATGGGCGCGGTCTGCGATGTCTACGACGCGATCACCTCGAACCGCCCCTACAAGGTCGGCTGGGACCCGGCCGAATCGATCGCGCAGATGGCCTCGTGGCGCAAGGGCCAGTTCGACACGGCTGTCTTCCAGGCCTTCGTGAAGAGCCTGGGCATCTACCCGAACGGCTCGCTCGTGCGCATGAAGTCCGGGCGGCTGGCCATCGTGATGGAACAGAACGAGAAGTCGCTGATCGCACCGCGTGTGAAGCTGTTCTTCTCCACGCAGACGCAACTGGCCATCACGCCCGAACTGCTGGACCTGGCCGAACCGGGTTGCACGGATGCGATCACCGGGCGCGAATCGAACAAACAATGGAAGTTCGGCCACCTCGACGAGTTGTGGGCCGGCGCCCAGGCCCTGCAAAACCTGCGCGCGCGGTGAGGTTTCAGCCCGCGGGCGGCGCCATCTGCCGGACCCATTTCTCCGCTGCCAGGAGACGGTAGCTCTCGGTCACGAGGCCCTCGACCTCGTCCCAGTCGATACCACCATCACCATCGAGGTCGAGCCGCATGCCGACGATGTCCGGCCACCACGCGGGCCGGAAGAACGGCGCCCAGGTGTAGGCATGGACATCGAGCGCCGGCAGCGGCGAGCGGAAGGTCAGCACGCAGCACGGGCCTTCGGTGCCTGCGGCGCGTGCGTAGGCCGGCGGCCAGCCCTCGGCCACCATGAGCACATGCGCGAAGGTCTTGCTGCCGACGCGCCAGCGCGTGCCCGCCCATGCCGCTTCTTCGCGGGCCGCGGGCAAGGACAGGCAGACCGCGCGCAAGCGGGCGAGGGCGGATGCCGGAACGGCGGCGCGCTTCGCCGTGCTCATCGGGCTTCAGCCACCCGTGCGCGGTTGCCAGCGCCTGAGCAGCAAGGCATTCGTCACCACGCTGACGCTCGACAGCGCCATCGCCGCACCGGCCACCACCGGGCTCAACAGGCCGAAGGCAGCCAGCGGAATGCCGATGACGTTGTAGACGAGCGCCCAAAACAGGTTCTGCCGGATCTTCGCGCTGGTGCGGCGCGAGATGTCGATCGCCTGCGCCACCAGGGCGAGGTCGCCACGCATCAGGGTGATGCCCGCGGCCTGCATCGCGGCATCGCTGCCGCTGCTGTGGCCTGCCCCCGAGCCGCCCATCGCCGCCATCGCCATGCCCACGTCGGCCGCGGCCAGGGCCGGTGCGTCGTTCACGCCGTCGCCGACCATCGCGACCGGGCCGTCGGCCTTCAACGCCATCACCACGCCGGCCTTGTCACCGGGCAGCACCTCGGCGCGCACGTCGTCGATGCCGAGCTGGCGGCCGACCGCGTTCGCGCTGCCGGCGTTGTCGCCGCTGATCATCAAGGTGCGCAGGCCCATCTTCTGGAGTTGCGCGATGGCCTGGGCGGCGCCGGGTTTGATGCGGTCGCCGAAGGCCAGCAGGCCGAGCACATGCGCTGTGCCATCGGCCTGCACTTCGGCGAGCCACGAGACGCTGCGGCCTTCGCCTTGCAGCGCTTCGGCGCGCGCGGTTTGTTCGTCGCGCGGCGCGCCGATGTCGTCCATCAAGCGTGTGCTGCCCAGTTGCAATCGATGGCCGTGCAGCGTGCCGGCGATGCCGCGGCCGGGCAGGGCTTGCACGTCTTGCGCGGGCTCCACCGTGCCGGCGGTCGCGTCCAGCACCGCCCGTGCGAGCGGGTGCACGCTGGCTGTTTGCAGGCTCGCGGCGCGCAGCAGCAGCGCCTCGGCGTCGAGGCCCGAGCCGGCCGCGGGCTCGGCCGCCACCAGCGTGGGCCGGCCTTCGGTCAGCGTGCCGGTCTTGTCGAAGGCGACGCTGCGCACCGCGTGCGCACGTTCGAGCGCCTGCGCGTCCTTGATGAGGATGCCGTGGCGCGCCGCCACGCCGGTGCCGACCATGATGGCCGCGGGCGTGGCCAAGCCCATCGCACACGGGCAGGCGATCACCAGCACCGCCACGGCGTTCAGCAACCCGGCCGGCCAGTCGCCGTTGTAGAGGCCCCAGCCGACAACGGTGAGCACGGCCAACACCACGACGACTGGCACGAAGACGACGCTGACCTGGTCCACCAGCCGCTGGATCGGCGCCTTGCCGGCCTGCGCGGTTTCAACCAGGCGCACGATGCGCGCGAGCGTGGATTCGGCACCCACCGCTGTGGCGCGCACCAGCAGCAGACCTTCGCCATTCATCGCGCCGCCGGTGACGTGGTCGTTCGCTTGTTTGGCGACCGGCAGGCTCTCTCCGGTCAGCAGCGATTCATCCGCATGGCTGCGGCCTTCGAGCACCAGACCATCGGCCGCAAACCGCTCGCCGGGGCGCACGACGAGGGTGTCGCCAACGCGAATCTGATCAGCCGGCACGTCCACCTCGATGCCATCGCGGCGCAGGCGTGCCGTCTCGGGCCGCAAGGCGTTGAGGGCGCGGATCGCGTCGGTGGTCTGGCGCTTCGCGCGCGCTTCGAGCCACTTGCCGAGCAGCACGAGCGTGATCACCATGGCCGAAGATTCGAAGTACAAATGCGCCGCATGGCTGCCTGGCCGCAGCAGCAAAAAGAGGCTCAGGCCGAACGCGGCCGTCGTGCCCAGCGCCACCAGCAGATCCATCGTGCCGCTGCCCGCGCGCAGTGCTTTCCAGCCCGAGCGGTAGAAGCGCGCGCCGAGCCACAGTTGCACCGGCGCGGCGAGCAGCAGTTGCAGCCAGCCGGGCAGCATCCAGTGTTGGCCGAAGGGCGTGCCGAGCATCGGCAGCACCAGTGGCACCGAGAGCGCGGCGGCAAGCGCGACGCGCCAGCCATCGCTGGCGTGCACCGGCTCCACGGCGTTCGGCGCGCTCATGTCGTGCGCGGTGTAGCCGGCATCCTCGATCGCCTTCAACAGCGCGGGCACGGCGGCGGCGCTGTTCGGCAGCGACACCGTGGCGCGTTCGGTCGCCAGGTTCACGTCGGCCGACACGACACCCGGCACCTTGCGCAAGGCGCGCTCGACACGGCCGACGCAGGAGGCGCAGGTCATGCCGTCGATGGCGAGGGAGACGGTCGCGGGCGCATTCATGCGTGAAGATGATCGCACCGGGGCGATCGCCCTGCCTTGCTTGCCGTCATGCTCTTGCAAGCCGCCGCCGGGGCATCATCTGGGCTTCAGGAGAACAGCCCCCATGCTCGAACTGACCCTGCCCACCATGACCTGCGGCCACTGCGTCGCCACCGTCACCCGCACCGTGCGGAAGCTCGACGCGAAGGCGACGGTCGAGATCGACCTTCCCACGCACCGCGTGCGCATCGAATCGAGCCAGCCAGCGCCTGTGTTGAAGGCCGCGTTGGCCGAAGAGGGCTACGCGGCCGCTTGACGCCGCCCGGCGCGCAGGCCGATCAGCAGCACCCCGGCCGCGAGCATCGCCCAAGTGGCCGGCTCCGGCACCGCGGTGACGAGCATCTGCCGCGCCAGGATCGTGTGCACGGTCGCGGTGGGGTGGATGCCGTCCCAGAACAACGAGGTCGCCGGATCGCAGCCCGCCAGCGGGCTGCCGCAAGCGTCCTTCACGTTGGACAGACCGAAGGCCGCGGGATTCAGCGCGGCCTGGGTCAGCAGTCCGAACGCATCGAACAGGGTGACGCCGCTTTCGCCGCTCATGCGTGCCGCAAGGGCGCCGCTCATGAAGGACGAGGTCAGCCCGCCCAGAAACGAGGCGCCTGCGCCCAGGGACGTCACGGCCGGGACGAGGCCGATGTTCGGAACGTCCCAGACGATGATGTGCTGGGCGCCCGCCGCCTGCAGGCGGTCGACGATGTCGCCGGTGTCCTTGGCGTACTTGGCCGCCGCAGCGGCGATCACGTCGATCGGCTTGGCCGAGGTGGCGGCGAGGGCCAGCGCATCGCGTGCATCGTTGCCGCCGCCGGCCACGACGTAGAGCGCACCGCTCGGGGCCAGGTGGCCGGGGGTGCCGCCCAGGAACAGGGATGTCTGCGCCGCCAGGCTGGGTGGCAGCACGCCAGGGTTGTCGGTGTTGACGCGCGCGCCACCAAAGGCGAAGTCGCCGCCGCCGAGCTTGGCGGGTTTGGCGTAGGCCGCCAACCCGATCGCGCTGGCGAAGGTCTTGGCCCACACGTCGCCATTGGTGAACTGGCCTGACGCATAGGGATGGTCCGGGATGTAGGCGTTGCCCGAAATCACCTGGGTCGGGTCGGCGCCGATCACCGCGGCGAGGTTGCCGGTGTCCGACAGGCTGTCGCCGAAGATGTAGAGGCCGGTGTAGCTGGCGGCCGAAGCCAACTGGGCCAAGCCGGCGAGGGCCAGGGCGGCCACGAGATTGCCGATGCGCTTCATGGGAATCCTTCCAGGGTGGTGGTGGAGGACAGGCGCCGCCTGAACAGCATCGACGGAGCCACTCTGCGCCAGCCGCAGACGCCAAGGCCAACAGTGTCAACCTTCCATCACCCCAGCGCAACCGTGCGCAAGCGCGTTCATGCCGTCGGCACGGCACGCGCGGCGCGCCAGGCCTGGGGCGTGAGGCCATGGTGGTCGCGGAAGCTGCGCACGAAGTAACTCTGCGTCGCGAAGCCGCAGGCCCAGGCCACTTCCTTGCCGGCCAGCGCGCTCTGCGCCAGCAGGTGCGCGGCCCGCTCCATGCGCTGGCGCACGATGTAGGCGGCCAGTGCTTCACCCGTGGCCTGCCGGAACACATGCGAGAGGTAGTCGGCGGTGCAGCCGGCCTGCTCGGCCAGGCCGCGCACGCTCAAGGCCGGGTCGCCGAGCTGGTTGTTGACGAGCACGCGGGCGCGTGCCACCAGCGGCGGCTCGGGCGGCGTCTGCGGGTCGGGCTCGTCGAGCGCGCGCAACACGCCGGCAGTGGCGGCCGAAACGAGGGCGCGGGCCTGCACCGCGGCCATCTCGGTGGCGGCTTCCGCACCGCCATCGTTCGCACGCCCGAGCCGCGCAGCATCGATCAGCCAGTCGTGCACCCGCGGCGCCTGAGCGTGGCGCTGCGCCTCCAGATGCTGGATGCCGGGTTGGCCGGGTTCGGCCTCGTGCGCGAGGTGGCAGGTGAGCGCCGGGCCTTCGGCGTAGACGACCACGTTGCAGAACGGCGCTGCCGCCGTGCCGCCACCGATGCGCTCGGCATGCAGCAGGCGCGGTGGCAGCACGAGTGCTTCGCCGGCGCGCAGGCGCAGCGTGGTGTGCGGGAACTTGAACTCGGTCCAGCCCGCCACCTGCAGGAACAACTCGGCGGCGAGGTGGAAATGCCCGTCGCCGCGTGCCACGCCATTGCCCGGCACACCGGGAACACGGACCACGAGCGTGCCGGCGACCGCACGCGCCAGGAAGGCGGCGAGCTGCTCGCGCATGCGCATGGCGCGCTCGGGTGCGGCCTGGCGTGCGTTGGCCCAGCGCTCCCCGGCGACGGCGGGGTTGCCGCAGTCCGGCTCGACGGCGGCCAGACGGTGATCCGGGTTTTTTCGCATTCTTTGAAGTTTTCTGGCAAACGCCGTTCTTGTGCAGACCGGGGGTCTACCCATAACCTATGCAGACCGAAGGACGATTGGAGACATTGTGAGCAAGTCCAAGATTTCTGTCATTGTCTGGAACGAATTCCAGCACGAGCGTGAGAACGCAGCGGTCCGCGCGATCTACCCCGATGGCCTGCACGCCGTCATCGCCGGCGCGCTGCGCGAGACGCCTGCCCTGAACCCCGGCGCGCTGCCGCTCGACGTGAGCATCGCCACGCTCGATCAACCCGAGCACGGCCTCACCGAAGAGCGCCTGGCCGGCTGCGACGTGCTGATCTGGTGGGGCCACAAGGCGCACGGCAAGGTGGCTGATGCGATCGTCGATCGGGTGCAGAAACGTGTGCTCGAAGGCATGGGCCTGATCGTGCTGCACTCGGGCCATTTCTCGAAGATCTTCCGCCGCATGATGGGCACCAACTGCTCGCTCAAGTGGCGTGAGGCCGACGAGAAGGAGCGTGTCTGGGTGGTCGAACCTTCACACCCCATCGCCGCCGGCCTGGGCGAGTATTTCGAGCTGCCGTATGAAGAGATGTACGGTGAGCGCTTCGACATTCCGCAACCCGACAGCACGGTGCTGATCTCGTGGTTCGAGGGTGGTGAAGTGTTCCGCTCGGGCTGCACCTGGGAGCGTGGCCACGGTCGCATCTTTTACTTCCGCCCCGGCCACGAGGCCTACCCGACCTACTACGACAAGAACGTGCAGCGGGTGATCGCGAACGCCGTGCAATGGGCCGCGCCGCGCGTCAACATCGTCGACGTGTGCCCGAACGCTAAAGCGCTGGAGAAGCTGTCGAAGAAGGAACTGAACTTCGGCAAGGTCGGCATCAAGCAGAGCCAGGGAGACATTGCATGAGCGGCAATGTCAATGGCAATGGCAGCGCCAAGAAGTTGCGTGTCGGCATCATCGGCTTGGGCATCGGCCGGTCGCACATCGAGGGCTGGCGCCAGCACCCGCAGGTCGAGGTGGTCGCGGTGGCCGATGCCGATGCGCAGCGGCTCGACCAGGTCGGCGAGCAGTACAAGATCGCGACCCGTTACACCAGCGCCGAGAAGATGCTCGCGGTCGAGAAGTTCGATGTCGTCAGCATCTGCACGCCGAACAAGTTCCACAAGGAACTGGCGATCGCCGCTTTCGAAGCCGGCAGCCATGTGTTGTGTGAAAAGCCGATGGCGATGAACGCCGA
Organism: Rhizobacter sp.; assembly: GCA_025361845.1. Taxonomy (GTDB): domain Bacteria; phylum Pseudomonadota; class Gammaproteobacteria; order Burkholderiales; family Burkholderiaceae_C; genus JANYJL01. The sequence goes on along the minus strand of JANYJL010000341.1, from coordinate 4,249 downwards.
GGAAGGCCGCGCGATGCTCGCCGCCGCCAAGCGCGCGGGCAAGCGGCTGATGATCAATTTCAGCTACCGCTTCAGCGCCGCTTCGCGCGGCTTGAAGACGCAGGTCGATTCCGGGATGTTCGGCGACTTCTATTTCGGCCGCACCGTCTGGCACCGCCGCCGCGGCATGCCGGGTTTCGGCGGCTGGTTCGGCACCAAGGCGCTGGCCGGTGGCGGCCCGCTGATCGACCTGGGCGTGCACCGCCTCGATCTCGCGCTCTGGCTGATGGGCTACCCGAAGCCGACCTGGGTGATGGGTAACACCTACGACCCGATCGCACGCCGTCTCGCCGATGCGGCGGGCAAGCACTACGACGTCGAAGACCTCGCCGCCGCCTTCATCCGCTTCGAGAACGGCGCCACGCTCGTCGTCGAGGCGTCGTGGGCCGCCAACATCCAGGAAGCCGAGCTGATGGAAACACGTTTGCTCGGCACCAAGGCGGGCCTCTTGCAGAAGAACCTGAACGAGGGTTACCAGTTCGACGCGCACGTGTACACCGAACAGAACGGCGCGCAGTTCGACATGCACCTGCACGCGCCGACCACGCCCGCCAAATCGGGCATGCACGACTACGCGCAGGCCATCCTCACCGACACGCCGCACCCGGCCAGTGGTGAAGAAGGCCTGGTCGTGATGGAACTGCTCGACGCCATCTACGAAAGCGCGCGCAGCGGCGCGCCGGTGAAACTATGAGCGCGGTGATCGGAGCGGCGCCGGCTGCAACTGGCAACCATCGCCGTGCCCGCTGGGCCACGCGCCTCCAGTTCGCCGCACTGGGCCTGCTGGGCGGCATCTGGGGCGCGCACATCCCGTCGGTGAAAGCCACCCACGGCCTGTCCGAGTTCAGTCTGTCGATGGTGCTGCTGGCCGGCGCCTGCGGCTCGATCAGTGCGCTGTTCTTTGCCGGCCGGGTCGTCGGCGCTTTAGGCGCCCGCCGCACCGTCGTCGTGGCCGGCTGGTTGATGAGCGCGATGTTCGCGTTGATCCTGCTGCTGCCGGGGCTGTGGGCCGTGCTGCCGGCCGCCTTCCTGTTCGGCTGCGGCATGAGCGTGTTCGACGTGTCGATCAACAGCGAAGGCTCGGAACTCGAGAGCCTCTCGGGCCCGATCATGAGCAACCTGCACGGCATGTTCAGCGTCGGCGCCATGTCCGGCGCAGCGCTCTCGTCGGCGATGCTGCACGCGGGCATCGCGCCTGCCGTGCAACTCGGCGGCGCGGCACTGATCCTTGCGGCGCTGATGTTGTTTGCCTCGTTCGGCATGCTCGACACCCATGCCGCCGCGGCTGGGGCCGACAAGGAGAAGGCGCACTTCGCCTGGCCGCGTGGCCTGCTGCTGGTGATCGGCCTGCTGATCTTCACCGGCATGATCGCTGAAGGCGTGATGATGGACTGGTGCGTGCTGTATCTGAAGCAGGATCTGGCCATGCCGCAGGCGCAGGCCGCGCTCGGTTATTCGGCCTTCGCCGGTTCGATGGCGCTGTCACGTTTTGGGGGCGATTGGCTGCGGGCGCGCTACTCGGAGCGTTCAATCCTGTTCGCCGGTGCCGCGCTGGCGGCGGTGTCGATGGCGGTGGTGTTGCTGGTGGGTGTGCCGTGGGTCGCGATGGTCGGCTTCGGTCTCGTCGGTGCCGGCCTCGCGCCTGTGGCGCCGATCCTGTTCAACGCCGCCACGCGGGTGCCGGGTGTGAGCCGTGCCGCGGCCATCGCCTCGGTCACGTCGATCGGCTACAGCGGCTTCATGATCGGCCCACCGCTGATCGGTACGATCGCGCAGGCGACCTCGCTGAGCGTGGCGCTCTGCGCCGTGGTGCTGGGCGCGGTCTGCCTGGCGATCGGCTCGCGGAAAGTACCGACGGCGTGAGCAAGGCTCCCTCTGCCCGCGGGGGCGAGGGAGTCTTCAGCGTGGCGCGCCTTGCAGCGTGGCGCGCACGAGCTTCACGAACGCCGGGTCGGCGTTGCCGAGCTTCGTGCTGCGGCCGACGATGCGGCCTTCCGCATCGATCAGGATCAGTGCCGTCGTGTGGTTGTAGTCGCCGCCCGCGATGGCGCGGTACTGGATGCCGAGCACGGCGGCGAGCTTGCGTGTCGGCCCGGCCTCGGTGCGCGCCAGCGACCAGTGCCGCGTGTCGAGCGCACGTTCATCCGCGGTCTTCTTCAGCACAGCCACGCTGTCGCGCGCCGGATCGAAGCTCACCATCAACACGTTCAGCCGTGCGCGCTCGGTCTCGTTCAGCTTCGCCGTCGTGTCGCGCATCGCGTCGATCAGCATCGGGCAGACGAACTGGCACGAGGTGTAGAACATGCTCACCAGCATCGGCTGGCCGCGCCGGCTGTCGAGCGCGAAGCTGCGGCCGTCCTGATCGGTCAGCGGCACCGCGAGCTGGTAGATCGAATCGGTGGGCAAGGGCGCGGCCGTCGCCAGCGTGGTGGCCGCCGCGGCGAGCAAGGCGAACAGCGCGCGCCGCGAGCGGTGGGCGAAGGCCGTGGTGTTCATCGGGAATCTCCTGTGGATGACGGGCGCACGCAGCGAAAACCGAGGCTGCCGGTGCTGTCGGATGCGTTCAGTGATGAGAGCAGCGCGATGCGCATCAGCACCGCATAGTTCTGCTTGTCCTTCAGGTCGATGGCGCCGGCACCGCAGAACTTGAGCTTGTCGGCATCGGCACCGGAGCGGCTGTCGGGGTTCACGAGCAGCGCATTGAAGTCGTCGACCCATTCCCAGATCAGGCCGTGCACGTCGCGCACGCCGTAGAGGTTGGCGGCGCCACCCACGGCCGGCAGCACGGCTTCTGCGGGGCGTGCATACCAGCCGAGGATGCGTGCGAGCCAGGCCGGGTCGCTGCGTGCGTCGGCACGTGTCGCGTCCGCCGCGGCCACGTATTCCCATTCGGCCCAGGTCGGCAAACGCGCGCCTTCGGAGAGTTCGCAGAAGGCTTGTGCCGCGAACCAGCTCACGTTCGTGACGGGCTGCTGCTGCGCTGCCGCGCCGGCCAGCGAGACGGGTGTGCGCCAGTCCTGCAGATAGCCGGCATCGGAGAAGGTCTTCGCGATGTGCCCGCGCTGCCACTCGGGGTGGGCTAGCACGAAGCGCAGGTACTCGCCTTGCGTGACCGGTGTCGTGCGCGCCGAAAAGGCAGCGATCGGCAGCGGCCCGGTGTCGGCATCGCTTGCGAGCACGCTCGACAGGGTGCCGGCAGGAACGTGCACATAGTCGGCCGCGTGGCTGGCCACCGCCAACGTCATCGTGGTCACAGCCCATCCCGCCAGCGCGGCGCGCCGGAGCTTCATTGCCACTCAGTGTTCCGAGCTCGATGCGGTGGTCGCCTTCGTGGCGCGCACCTTCTTCACGTCCTCGGTCAGGATGCGCCCGCCCGGGTTGCCCCAGGTGTTGATCACGTAGGTCAGGATGTTGGCGATCTCGTCGTCGTTCAACTGGTTCATCGGCGGCATCACCGAGTTGTAGTCGCTGCCGTTGACCGTGAGCTTGCCGGTCAGGCCGTGCAGCAGCACGTTGATTCCACGCTTCGGGTCGGCCGCCAGGAAGTCGGATTTCGCCAGCGGCGGGAACACGCCCGGCAAGCCCGCGCCGTTGGCCTGGTGGCACACCGAGCAGGTGCCAGCGAAGAGCGACTGGCCGGCCTTCACCTGATCGTCCAGCGTCAGCGTGCCGCTGGCAGCGGCTGCCGTCGCCGTGGTCACCGTGTTCAGGTTCGCGGCCGAGCGGTCACCCAAATAGACCGAGTCGAGTTCCTTGCCGGAGTAGATCGTCTTGTCCTCCGCGCCGTTGACTTTCAGGATCGCCAGCGCCCCCTTGTTGAAAGCCCGGAAGATCGAGTGATCGACCAGCACATAACTGCCCGGCACCTTCGCCTTGAACTCGACCGCCACTGCGCCGCCTGCCGGGATCAGCGTGGTCTGCACGTTGCGCTGCACGCTCGTGCCGCCTTCGTAGCGCACCTTGTCGAAGATGGCACCGATGACATGGAAGCTCGACACCAGGTTCGGCCCGCCGTTGCCGACGAACAGGCGCACCGTCTCGCCAACCTTGGCGGTGATCGCGCGGTCGCCGGTGAGCGCGCCCACGGCGCCGTTGAAGAGCACGTAGGTCGGCTTCTCGTCGATCGCCTTTTCCATGTCGAAGGGCTGCGCGCCCTTCTCGCGGTACTTGCCGGTCGTGTAGAAGTCGCCCTGCATCACGTAGTACTCGT
>JANYJL010000313.1 GCA_025361845.1 Rhizobacter sp. | reverse complement strand
AGCGGCGCCCGAGCACGGCGCCCTTGACGCGCAGGCGCACCGCATCGGCCAAGCCGCCGGGCGTGGCCGGCGAGAGGTAGCTCGCGCCGCTGGCGTCGATGCTCACACCCCGCAAGCGGAACGAGGCTGGCGATACGAAGTCCGTCACCGGCCCGCTCAAGCTGAAGACGACCGGCTCGCCCGGCTGCACCACGGCCACCGACTTGGCCTTGAGCTTGCCGTTGACGAGCGCGCCAACGACCGCGACGCGCAAGCCCTCGGCATTGATGCCGGCCTTGCCGTTGGCCGATGAGGCATCGACCGCCAGGCCTTCGAGTTCGAAGGCCGGACCGGCTTGCAGCGATTCGACATACCCCTCGGTGTAGAGGAAGCCCAGGTTGTCGGGCAAGGCGAGGTCGCTCGTCAGCTTCTCGACCGCCCAGGGCTTTCCAGGCAGCGGCCCGGCCGCGGCCGAGACACGCACGATCTGGCCGTTGGCGAGGGCCTGGCGCAGCGTGATGTTCGCCCCGCTGTAGTCGATGACGCGGCGGCCGAGGGTGAAGCTGTGGTGGCCGGGCGCGCTGTCGAGCAGGCTTACCCGGCCGCGCAGTTCGTAGCGCGGTGGCGTCTGCGGCGTCGGGTGCAACTTCTCGACGCGGCTCGCGCTCACGTCACCGGCCACGCTGCTCAGCGGGCCGTGCACCTCGACCAGATCGCCGGGTGCGAGCGAGGCCGCGTCGGGCGTGCCGTCGAGCACGGTGCCGTTGTCCAAATGCACGGTGGAATCGAAGACCGTGAGCGTCACGCCGCCCGCGCCCTTCGCACTGACGATGCCACGCGCTGCGGGTCGCACGCGGATGGTATGCGCCACGCCCTGGGTGCCCGAGTCATCGATGCTGCCTTGCACTTCGAGCCACATGCCCAGGCGCAGGTCTTCCTTGGCCATCGGCTGGCCGAAGCCGTCAGACACCGTCGCGGCCGATTGCGCGTAGCTCACGCCGTTCACGGTGACGCTGGTGTCGGACAGGCCCTGCACCATGCCCACGCTGGCGGAGGCAGGCTGGATGCCCGTGCCTTCCTCGCCCACACCGCCGCAGGCCGCGAGCAGCAGGCCGGCGGCGCACAGGGTGAAGCTCAAGCAAAGGGCCGATGCCCAGCGGCGGGTGGTGGTCGTCATGTCTCGCTCGGCTCGGGTTTCTGCGCGGGTTTCGGTTTGGCGCGGGGCTTCGCACTCACCGGCGCGGCCGGGCGGTCTTGCGGCGCGTAGTAGGCGTAGACGCCGATGCGCATGCGCCACTGGTTGTCGGGCGCATCGGCATCCATCTCGGTCAGGGTTTGCAGCTTCTCGCGCAGGCCTCCGAGCGTGTCGGTCCAGGCCTGGCGTGCCAGCTCGGTGCCGTAACGCGCCGAGGCTTGCGTGAGACCGTCTGCGTGCACGGCGCGCTCCAGCAGGGGAGCCGGGCTCGACAGCAGGTTCATCAACACCGCCGACAGGTGGTCGCCCACGTTCGCGCCGGCGATGCGTACCAGTTCGTCTTCGGACTCGGGCGGTTGGTACTCGCGCTGGCGCAGGGTGACGAACTCGCCGTCTTCCTCGACGGCGCCGATGCGCAGCATTTCGTCGAGCAGGGCGCGGGCGTGCATGTCTTTGGAGACCGTGGCGGCCAAGCGGGCGAAGCTCGGCTCGTCCCCGGGCGCGGTGCGTGGCAGGCGGCGCGGCTGGCCGGCAGCATCGAGGTAACTCTCATCCGTGGCCCAACGCAGGCGCGCCTGCGCTGCCACCGAAGGCGCCTGCGCCGCGGGCCGCACGCTCTGGGCCAGCGCACGTTTGACTTCTGGGCGTCGCAGTCCGGTTGCCACGCTGAGGTTGCTGATCGTCGGCAACTTCGCCTTCGCCGCGAAGGCGCGCGCACTGGCTTGCACGAAGGCGGCCTTCAACAAATCTTCCGCCTGCGCATAGCTCAGTTGGCGGGACAGCAGCAAACCTGCCAGCGGCTCGAGCATTGCCATGGCGGCGTCGAGCGTCGCTTTTTCCGGGGCCGTTTCGTCGTTCAAGGGCGGGGGGTGTTCAATAGCAAGTGCAATTCATCCATATTGAAGCACAGACGGTGAATGGAAGGGTTGTGTACGGCAAGCTTCAGTGGGTATTCTTGTAAAGAACTGAAATCCCGGTGGACAGTGAATGCCATGCTGACATCAAATACATGGATGAAATACACATGCAACTCCATTGCTGCCCTGACGGTACTCGCCCTCGCAGCCTGCGGCTCGGGCAGCAGTGACTCCCCGAGCGGTGCCACGACACCGCCCACCGGCGCCAACCCGGACGCCCGTGTCTACGCCGAGCAGGTGGACGAACTGGCGGCCCTGCCGGCGGATGAGCCCGTAGCACCCGGCGCCGTGCCGGTGTTGATGCCCACCCGCTCGGCCGTGCGCTTCCTGAACCAGGCCACGTTCGGCGCGCAAGACGCCGAGCTGGCGAGCCTGCGCGGCGAATGGCGCACCGGCTGGCTGCAACGCCAGTTCGCGCTGCCGGTGGCGCGCACACACTGGGACGGCGTGCTCGCCGACCAGGCGGCCTGGCTCGCCGAAGACAGCACGCGCTTGGCCACGGACCTGCCCAACACGGTCTGGGACTGGGCGGTCTGGCAGGCCTACCTGAGCAGTGCCGACCAGTTGCGCAAGCGCGTGGGCTTCGCGCTCTCGCAGATCATGGTGCTGTCGGTATCGTCGCTCGCCAGCGGCCCCGCCAACAACCCGCGGCTGGCCGCGGGCTACCTCGATGTGCTGGAGCGAGGTGCCTTCGGCAACTTCCGCCAGTTGCTGGAAGACGTGACCCTGAGCCCGGCGATGGGCACCTACCTCTCGCACCGCGGCAACCTGAAGGCGGCCTACGACATCAATGGCGTGGCGACCCGCGTGCCGGATGAAAACTATGCGCGCGAGGTGATGCAGCTCTTCACCATCGGCACAGTGCTGCTCAACATCGACGGCACACCGCAGCTCGTCGCGGGCCAGCCGGTCGAGACCTATGCGCAGGCCGAGGTGAGCAACCTGGCGCGCGTGTTCACCGGCTGGGACTGGCAACCCGCCAGCGCGGGTGTGGAGCGCTTGCGCCTGCCGATGCGCCACATCGCCGCGAACCACTCGCTCGAGGAAAAGAAGTTTCTCGGTGTCACGATCCCGCCCGGAACGCTCGGGCCGGCGAGTCTGAAGATCGCGCTCGACACGCTCTTCAATCACCCGAACGTCGGCCCCTTCATCGGGCGCCAACTGATCCAGCGGCTGGTCACCAGTAACCCGAGCCCGGCCTACGTGGCGCGCGTGGCGGGGCGCTTCAACGACAACGGCGCAGGCGTGCGCGGCGACATGAAGGCCGTGATCACCCAGGTGCTGAACGACCCCGAAGCGCGCACGCCACTGAACATCGCCGCGCCCGCGCCCGGCTGGGGCAAGTTGCGCGAGCCGGTGCTGCGCTTCACCACGCTGGCGCGTGCGCTGAACCTGTCGACGACGAGCGAGCTCTGGTTCATCCCCGACCTGTCGAGCCCGGCCACCGAGCTGGGGCAAAGCCCGCTGCGCGCCGAGACCGTCTTCAACTTCTACCACCCGGGGTACGCGCCACCGCAGTCGGGCATCGCGACACAGAAGCTGGTGGCACCGGAGTTCGAGCTCGTCAACGAGGTCTCGGTGCCGGGCATCGTGAACTACTTTCAGAAGTTCCTGGCGCTGCCGCCGGTGCGCATGACGGTCGACTATTCGCATGAGCTGCCGCTGGCCGATCAACCCGCGGCCCTGGTCGCGAGCCTGAACCTGCGGCTCGCCAACGAATCGCTGTCCGACACCACGCGCCGCGAGATCACCGACACGCTGACCGCCATGCCGGCAACGACGGCCGACCAGAAGCTCACACGCGTGCGCACCGCGCTGCTGATGCTGATGGCCGCGCCCGACTTCATCACGCAAAAGTAAGGGAGCCGACCATGACCTCACACGCCATGAACTCACAAGCGCGCCGCGAGTTCACACGCCGGCAGGCGCTGCTCGCCGGCCTCGGCAGTGCCGCACCCTGGGCACTGAACCTGGCCACGTTGTCGGGCGCTGCCGGCTTGATGGCCGGCTCGGCCCAGGCTGCGGGCGAGGACTACCGCGCGCTCGTCTGCGTGTTCCTGCAAGGCGCGAACGACAACCACAACACCATCGTGCCGTTCGACGACACGACCTATGCGGCCTACCAGCGCATCCGCACCACGATCGCCTTGCCGCAGGCCGATCTCGCCGCCACCGAGGTCGTGCCCACCAATCCGTGGCCCGATGGCCGGCGCATGGCGCTGCACCCGTCGCTCGCGCCTTTGAAGGCGCTCTTCGACAGCGGCCATGTCGCGCTCGCCATGAACGTCGGCACGCTCACCGCGCCGCTCACATTGGCGGGCTACAACGCCGGTGCGGATCACCCGCCCAAGCTGTTCTCGCACAACGACCAGCAGGCCACCTGGAACAGCGGCGGCCCCGACACGCCCAATGGTTGGGGTGGCCGCGCGGCCGACCTGATGCTGGCGGGCAATGGCAGCGCGGGCCTGTTCACCGCCATTACCACCGGCGGTGGTTTATTCCTCACAGGCCAGCACGCGACTGCGTATCAGGTGGGCACGAACGGCTCGACCGAAGTGGCGAAAGTGTTCGGCAGCGACGCCGCCACCGCCGCCATCAAACGTGTGATGCAGCAGGGCAGCACGCAGCTGTTCCAGGAGGCACATGCGGCCGTCGCGCGCCAGTCGATCGCGGCCGACTTGCAGGTGCGTGCGGCCATCGGTGGCGGCACGACGCTGGTGTTCCCGGACACCTCGCTGGGCAACCAGCTAAAGATCGTCGCCCGCCTGATCGCGGCGCGCAGCACGCTGGGCCCGAAGCGCCAGGTGTTCTTCGTCTCGCTCGGCGGCTTCGACATGCACAACAACCTGATCGCCGACCACCCGGGCCAGCTCGGGCAGGTGGCCGACGCGATGAAGGCCTTCTACGACGCCACCGTCACGCTCGGTCTGGCCGACAAGGTGACCACCTTCACCGCCTCGGACTTCGGCCGCACGCTCTCGAACAACGGCGATGGCTCCGACCACGGCTGGGGCAGTTATCACTTCGTGATGGGCGATGCGGTCGAAGGCAAGCGTTGGTACGGCCAGTTGCCCGCGATGGCGGTGAACGGCCCGGACGACGTGGGCGGCGGCCGGCTGTTGCCCGCCATCGCGGTGGACCAGTACGCGGCCACGCTGGCGACTTGGTTCGGCGTGCCGGCGGGGAATCTGGCGGACGTGATCCCGCGGATCGGGCGCTATGGCGCGGCGAATCTGGGCTTCATGAAAGCGACGGCATGAGCTGCATGAAAGGCGGACGAGGCTCTCTCGCGTTGCTGGCGACGGTGGCACTCGCAGCCGCATCCAGTGCCCAGGCGCAAGACGCCACGATGGGCAAGCTGCTGTTCGAGGACACGCCGAATGTGTCCGGCATCAACAGCTTGACCGGCGCCTGCACCAGTTGCCACGGCACGGTGGAAAACCGCCGCATCAAGATCGGCGGCAGCCGCTATGCCGAGATCAGCCTGGCCACGGCGACCGAACGCTTTCGCTTGGCGATGGCCTCGATCGGTGCGATGAACCAGTTCGACGCGCTGAGCGTGGCCCAGGTGAACGACATCGCTGCCTACCTCGCCGACACGCCGACGCGCAGCGCGAGTCAGCTCGATTTCACGGTGGCCTTGACCAATACTGCGAGTGCCTCTCAGTTCGTCGACTTGCGCCACGCGGTGGCCACGACCGAAAGCCTGCGTGTGATGGGCGTCGCCGTCAGCGGCGCGAATGCTGCGCGCTTCACGCGCAGTTCAGATGCGTGCGACCAACAAGTCCTCGCGCCTGCTGCGTCGTGCCGCGTAACGATGGCCTATTCGGCGCCCGATACGGCCGGCGCCGCGGCCACGCTGACCTTCACGCTGCGCCAGGGCACATCGACCACCGACTTCACGCGCAGCGTGGCGCTCAGCGGGGTCGTGGCCTCGGCGCCACCGACCACGACACCGCCTGCGGGCAACGGTTCGGGTGGTGGTGGCGCGCTCGGCGCGGGTTGGCTCGCGGCCTTGGTGACGGCCAACGCGCTGCTGTGGCGCCGGCGCCGAACGCTTGCCGAGCCTTGATCGCCCGCTTCAGTTTTCGAACCCATCAACCACGAAGAGAGGAACTCCCATGCGTTTCGCCGTCCCCCTGATCGCCGCTTCGGCCGTACTCGCTTTTGCCTGTGCCAGTTATGCAGACCAGCCGCAAATGCACGCAGCCTTGCAGTCACTGAACGATGCCAAGCTCCACCTCGAAAAGGCCGACCGCGACAAGGGCGGGCACCGCGCGCGTGCCGAGCAGTTGGTGAGCCAGGCGCTGGCCGAGGTGCGCGCCGGCATCGAGTTCGACCGCACGCACCTCTCGCCCGGCGAAGCCCCGCGCTGAGTCGCCGAAGCGAGGCCCCTCTGCAAGTGGGCAGCGCAGGCGACTCAAACTCAGGCCTCCTCTGCACAACTCCGCAGGTGCTTCGTTCCGGCCTGAGTCGCCGAAGCGAGGCCCCTCTGCAAGTGGGCAGCGCAGGCGACTCAAACTCAGGCCTTCGTGAGCTTGCCGCTCAGCGTCTGCGACAGCCAACCGAAGGCGGCGCCGAGCGCGATGGATGCGATCGTCGGCACGATCGCAGCCGTCGGCGCCACGCCCTTCAGCAGGATCAAACCGGCGACCGACGCGAAGCCGTAGACGCAGGCGGGGATCGTCGACAGCACGCCCACATGCGCGGCCAGCACGATGGCCGCCGCGCCGATGCCCACCGCCACCGGTGCCGCCAACGCACCGAGCCCGCCGAGCTGCCCCGCGAGCATCACCGACAGCACACCCACCACCGCACCGAAGCTCATGCAGACGATGGTTTTGGTCAGCCCCTCGGTCTTGCCACCGGCGTGAAAGAAGCAGGCCCAGGCGATGAAGGCTTGCCAGATCTGCATGTCGAATGCCGCGAGCGGCCCCAGGAACAACCAGGTCGCCACGATGGCGAGCACGCCGATGGATAAGGCCAGTGCGATCAGAACAGTCATGTCGGTCTCCTCATGTTGTGGATGTTTTGCGTGCCCAAAACCAAGGCGCGCGCGGAAAGACGAAGCCGCACCGCGCCAACAACTCCGCAGTGCAGTTCGCCGCCACCCACATCGCAAGTGCTGCGCCGTTGCGTGCCGCGCTCGTGCCACGCGCGCAGCCATCGTCCAAGGCGTTTTGAACGCACGAAAGCGCGGGTATCCACGGGGCGCTGGCTTGCCGTGCGCCGCCGCGGCGCGGCACAACTGATCCAGACATGCGCACAACAGGGTCAAGTTGTGCCGCTCGGGTGGCACAGCTTGGGCCGCTGTGGCCGATCGAGCTACCGCTTCTCGACCACCGGCGCGTCAGCTCTTGGCGCCCAGCGCCAGCGCTCGTTGGCGCTGCGCTTCGAGCGCGGCCACGTCGGGCTCGGCCGTCGTCGGCCAGCCTTGCAGATGTTGAATGGCGAGGGCCGAGAGCGCGGCGATCCACTCGTGCCGGTCGTTCAGGCAGGGGATGAAATTGAACTCCTTGCCACCTGCGGTCAGGAAGGCATCGCGCGCTTCCTGGGCAATTTCTTCCAGCGTTTCCAGACAGTCCGCGGCGAAGCCGGGGCACATCACGTCGACACGCTTCACGCCCTCGCGTGCGAGTTGCTGGAGCGTGGGCTCGGTGTAGGGCTGCAACCACGCGGCCTTGCCGAAGCGGCTTTGAAAGGTGACGCTGTAGCTGCCCGGCGCCAGGCCCAGACGCTCGCCGAGCAGGCGCGCTGTTTTCAGGCACTCGCAGTGGTACGGGTCACCGAGGTGCAGGGTGCGCTCGGGCACGCCGTGGAAGCTCATCACGAGGCGGTCGGGCCGACCGTTCTTCTGCCAGTGGTCGGTCACGCTGCGGGCCAGCGCATCGATGTAGCCAGGGTCGTCGTGGTAGTGGTTGACGAAGCGCAGCTCGGGCAGCGTGCGCGCCTTCAGCGACCAGGCCGCCACCGCATCGATCACGCTCGCAGTGGTCGGCCCGGAGTACTGCGGGTAGAGCGGCAGCACGAGCACACGTGTCGCACCTTGGGCTCGCAAGGCATCCAGCTCGGAGGCGATCGATGGGTTGCCGTAACGCATCGCATAACGCACCGTCACGCGGTGGCCGCGCTCGCCCAGGTAGCCGGCGAGCAGCTTGGTTTGCCGCTCGGTCCACACGCGCAGCGGCGAGCCTTCGCTCATCCAGACGCTGGCGTACTTGCGCGCCGATTTGGCGGGCCGCACGCGCAGGATGATGCCGTGCAGGATGGGCATCCACAGCAAGCGCGGAATCTCCACGACGCGTGGGTCGCTCAGGAATTCCGCGAGGTAGCGGCGCAGCGCCGGTGCGGTGGGTGCGTCGGGCGTGCCGAGGTTGCACAACAGGATGGCAGTGCGTGGCGCTGAAGCGCCAGGGCCATGCGTGTACGGGGGTTCGGGGGCGAAGGGCATGCTGCGTGGTGTCGACTCAGCCCAGGCCGAGTTCGCGGGAACCATGCGGCTGCGTGTCGGAAAATTTCATCACTTCGAAACGCACCGAAGGCGCCGTCGCGTCCGACACTGGCGCGCCGAGCGTGATGACGCCGCTGCCGTGCAGGGTGCAACTGCTGCGGCGCAGGCTCACCGACTGGGTGTCGTTGGAAAAGCGCACGAAGGTGCCGTTGTAGCTGAGGTCGGTGAGCTGGAAGGTGCCGCCATGCCAATCGATGCGGGCGTGCGAACGCGACACGCGGGTGTCGTCGACGCAATACGTGGCCTGCGGGCTGCGGCCCAGCACCACCGGCAGGCTGGTACCGGCGTAGATGCGGTTGAGGTCGAGCCAGACGAGGCGGATGCCCTCGGGCACGGGTGCCGCCAGGATCTCGCCGAACATCGTGGCCTCGGTGTCGCCGAAGCGGCGTGCGGGTTCGAGCAGGTGCACGTGCA
>JANYJL010000372.1 GCA_025361845.1 Rhizobacter sp. | reverse complement strand
TGGGCGAACAGGTCAGCGCCGCCCGCATCTTGAGCGATGAAGCCGAAGCCCTTGCTCTCGTTGAACCACTTCACGGTACCGGTTTGGGTCGTCATGGACTAAATCCTATCTATCTGTCAACAAAGGATGCGCCGGCACATGCCAACGCATGCAGCAACACTCAAGCACGATCAGGGGATTTCTAGCGTGCCTGGCGCGAGAACCGCGACAGGTAGAAGGAGATCACGAGCAACCAATGTCTTGCGTATAACTGTGGGTTGGAATGTACACGAAGACTTGCGTTGCCGTTGCCCCTGTTGTTTTTGAGGGGTGAGCGCTTCGCGCAAAATTGCGGATTGTCCAGCAAGGATCACCCCATGAGACCCATTCGAATCGCGGCTGCGTGCGCGCTGGCCCTGTGCGCCGCATCGGCCCAGGCCCAGCCGAACGTCAACATCATCGTCGGGGGCGAAGTCGCTCCGGGCGTCTACGGTCGCGTCGAGATCGGCAACGCACCGCCACCGCCCGTCTTCTACCCCCGGCCGGTGACCATCATTCGCCCGCCCCCGCGGGTGGTGGTGGAAGAGCCGATCTACCTGCACGTACCGCCCGGCCACGCCAAGCATTGGTCGAAGCACTGCCGCGAGTACAACGCTTGCGGCCGGCCGGTCTATTTCGTTCGATCCGCGGAATACGACCCGGGCTACCGGCCCGAGCGGCATGACGACGACGAGCACGGGCATGGCCGGGGCCATGCCAAGGGTCACCGCGACTGATCTGCGATGCGCCTTTCCGTGCTGGACCAGTCCGTCGCGCTCAGTGGCCAGGGCGAAGACGCCGCGATTCGCGACACGCTCGAACTGGCGCCGCATTGCGAGCGCCTGGGCTATGAACGCTTCTGGCTGAGCGAGCACCACAGCCTGCCGACCATCGTCGGAAGTGCGCCCGAGGTCTTGATGGGGGCGATTGCGGCGCGCACCACACGCATCCGCATCGGCAGCGCCGGCGTGATGCTGCCGCACTACAGCGCGCTGAAAGTGGCCGAGCAGTTCCGCGTGCTGGAAGCGCTGGCGCCAGGGCGCATCGACCTCGGCGTGGGCCGCGCGCCGGGTGGCGATATGCGCACCGCGCAGGCGCTGAACCCGAACGCCTATGGCTCGGCCGAACATTTTCCGCAGCAGGTGCGGGACCTGCAAGCCTGGACCTCGCTGCCCTCGCACCAGGGCATCAGCGCTCACCCGCGCGGGCCGCAGGCGCCGGAGGTGTGGATCCTGGGCAGCTCCGACTACGGTGCGCAGCTCGCTGCGCACTTCGGGCTGCCGTATGCCTTCGCGTATTTTTTCACCGACGGGGTCGGTGTCGAGCAGGCGCTCGATCTCTATCGTCGCCTCTACGAACCGAGCGAGCGCCATCCGGTGCCCGAGGCCACCGTCTGCGTGTGGGCCCTGGCCGCCGACAGCGACGCCGAAGCCCTGCACCATGCGCTGAGCCGCGAGCGCTGGCGTGTGGACCGCCAGCGCGGCCGGCTCGGGCCCTTGCAGGCGCCCGACCTCATCGCGGCGCGCGGCTTCACGGCCGAAGACATGCCGACGGTGGATGCGATGCGCGCCAAGGCCTTCGTCGGTTCTGCCGCGACGGTGGCCGACAAGCTGCGCCAACTCGCCGCAGCCTTGCAACTCGACCACCTCGTCGTCAACACCTGGGCGCACGACCCGCAGGTGCGGCGGCATTCGTATGCGCTGCTCGCGCGCGAGTTCGGCCTCCAGACGGTGGCCGCGTGAACCTGATCGATTTCCCGCTGCGCGGCGAGTTCATCACGCTCGATCGCCTGCTCAAGGCCACCGGCATCGCGCCCAGTGGCGGGATGGCCAAGGCGATGGTGGCCGATGGCCGTGTGCAGGTCGATGGCCGCGACGAGTTGCGCAAGACCTGCAAGCTGCGCGAAGGCCAGGTGGTCAGCCTGGCCGGGGTGCGCATCAAGATCCTTGCACCCCCGTCGGCCGAGGCCGATCAGAACTTGTAGTTCACGCCCACCGAGTACACGTCGGCATTCGTCTTGGTGTTGAGCGCGTCGAAGCGGTAACGCTCCCATTCGCCGCGCACGCCGACATTGCTCGCCAGGTCGTACTGCACACCTGCGCCCACCTTCAAACTGGTGCCACGGTCGCTGCCGGCAAAGCTGCTGTCGAGCTTGCCGTTGAAGAGGCCGGCGCGGCCGAGTGCGGTGAAGCCATTGCCCAGCGGCAGCAGGCCGACCGCATCGACGAACAGGCCCGAGGCGCGCAAGTCACCCGCCGTGCTCTTGAATTTGCCGATGCGGGCGTAGCCCGATTCGACCGCGAAGTTCGGCGTGATGCCGTAGCCGCCGTAGGCCTTCAGCGCGGTGTCGGAACTGTCGGTCGAGGCGCCGAAGAGGCTGTCGCCCTTGTAGTGCGACAGACCGAGGTTGCCGCCCACGTACAGGCCTTCGGCATGGGCCGAGACGGCTGCGACGGTGGCAAGGAGGACGAGGGCTTTGTTGAGGTTCTTCATGAACTGCTCCTGTGAGTGAGAAAGGCCGGCGGCCGTTCGCCACCGACGCTCTCACGATGCCGGTGCAGCGTGAACGAAGTCCGGGGTCTGGGTGAAGTTGTGTGCGCTGCGGTAAGGGCCGGTGAGAGTCGTAGCGAGTGCCGCGGATTGGGGAACTTTCCAGGCGGCCGGGCATCGTTCATCATTGCCGCATGCCTGCATTCCACTACGCCTTCCTGGTGCGCGAGCTCGCTGCGACGCGCAATTTCTACGTCGATCTGATCGGCTGCAAGGAAGGGCGCAGCGCGCCGACCTGGGTCGACTTCGACTTCTTCGGGCACCAGCTCTCGGCCCACCTCGGCGATCCGTCGCTGAACCCCGCCAACCTCGGCCTGGTCGATGGCAAGCAGGTGCCGATGCCACATTTCGGCGCCATCCTCGAATGGGCCGAGTTCGACTCTCTGGCGAAACGGCTGCAGCTCGCCGGCGTGGCCTTCGTGCTGCCGCCGCAAGTGCGCTTCGAAGGCCAGGCGGGCGAGCAGGCCACGATGTTCCTGCTCGATCCTTCCGGCAACGCGCTCGAGTTCAAGGCCTTCCGCGCCGCGGCGCAGGTGTTCGCGGCCTGAGCGCCGTCGGCTACTTGTCTTTCGGTTTCGACCCTGCACCGGCGGCCGGCTTGCCGGCCTTGTCGTCGGGTTTGTAGTCCCCGATCGTTCCCTTCAGCGGGCAGACGGAGAAGGCCGGGCACTTCTTGCAGCCGACGGCCAGGGCGATGGGGCAAAGCGTCATGGGGAGTCTCCAGTCCTTGGTGTGCCCCGAGCATACGGGCGCGCCGGGCATTCGGCGCGCCGCCCGTCGGGCCGCGGGTGTCGCGGCATGATGGCGGCATGACAACTCTGTTGAACCCACCTCTGACCCCGGTGCCGCAACTCAGCGCCGCGCTGCATGAGCGTGGCCATGCGGTGCTCGCTCCGCACGCCTTGTGCGATATCGCGTCGACCGCGCTGGCCGAGCTCGATGCGTTGCGCCCCTCCTGGGACGATCTGCCGCCCGACGCTTACCTGCGTGACGGCGGCCGCTATCGGCGCAGGCGCCATTCCTGCTTCATCGTCGATGCGACCGGCGCGGCTTTGGTGCCGCACCGCGCGCACTGGCAGCCGCTCGAGTACAACGCGCTGCATGGCGGCTTGCAACGCTGGTTCGAGCCGCTGGCCGCCGCAACGCTGGCGCACCCGGCCTGGCCGAAGCTGCTGGGCGCATTGGCCGGCGTGTGCAGCGAGTTGAAGGGCGCGCAGCCCTGGTTCGTCGAGGCCCACCAGTTCCGCATCGACACCACCGACGGCATCGGCCGGCCCACGCCCGAAGGCGCGCACCGCGACGGCGTCGATTTTGTCGCCGTGCTGCTCGTCTCACGGGTCGGCGTGAAGGGCGGCGAGACACGCGTGTTCGAAGCCGCCGGGCCGAACGGCCTGCGCTTCACGATGAGCGAACCCTGGACGACGCTCCTGCTCGACGACGAGCGCGTGGTGCACGAAAGCACGCCGATCCAGCCGCTCGTTGCGGCGCCCGCATCGCAGACCCCGGCTCACCGCGACACGCTGGTGCTGACTTTCCGCCGCGGCAGTTTCCAGGGTCCGCCTTGACCCGCGCGGAGATGTACATACAATGTCCATGTCCACCGTCGAGCTGAAGGAGTCTCCCGTGAGTGCAGTCGCCGTCGAAAGAATCGTGGTCCAGGCCACCTTGCAGGAAAAGAAGGCAATAGCCGCCAAGGCCAAGCGCCTGGGTTTGCCGATCTCCGAACTGATGCGCCGAGGCGCCAGCGCCTACAACTCGGCCGAAGCCGACGAGGAGTTGGCCACGCTGGCCGATGCGGCCAAGGCCGCAGCCGACCGCGCGGCCGATTCGATCGACGAAGCGCTCGCCTTCATCGCCGCCAGCAACAAGCGCATCGCGGCGATGGAAGCCAAGGCCAAGCCGGCGGCCAGATTGCGCAAGGCCGCGTGATGGGGGTCACCGAACGCGTCTGGGCGGCGCTGACCTCGATGATCAAGCTCGAAGACAAGGTCGCGCGGCAAAGCGATGCGCTGATGGCTCAGCAAACCAAGATCGAGAACCTGACCGAGCGCGTGATCCGCATCGAGGCCCAGCTCGAACTGCTGACCGGCGCGGCGATGGTCAAGAAACTCACGCGCGGCAAAGGCCCCGACCTCTTGCCTTGAGCGCTACGGCAAAGCGCTGAAACGCCGCGAGGGGCCGCAGCCCCTCGCATTTTATCGGCGGTTTTCCGCTCGATCAGGCGGTTTGCTGTATCCCCGCAATCGCCCATTCACGGCTGCCATCGACCGGCTTCACGAGGTGCCAGACTTCGTCGAACGGCGCGGCCACGCCGCCCACTTCTTCGCGGATCAAGCCGTGGAAGCGCACGCTGACGATCTGGCGTGCCGCCTCTTCCGCGAACTCGAGCACCTGCGCGTCGATCTTCACCACGTCGGTCTGATTCGGGCTTGCCCCACGCTCTTGCAAGTCGAGCTTGACGGCGGCGAACATCTCCGGCGTCGTGAAGTTGCGCAGGTCGTTCAGGTCGGCAGTGTCGTTCGCGGCCTGCATGCGGATGAAGATCATCTTCGCGATGCGTTCGAAGCCGGCGCTGTCGAAGCCGGCGGGCACCGACGAGGCCGCAGCCGGCGCCGTGGCAAAGCTCGGCGAGCCGGCGCTGAACGGGGGGGCGGCCATCGGGATCGGCGCATTGCCGCCCGCGGCGGCACCGGCAAACTGCAGGCCTTGCGGGGCCATCGCCGGAGAACGCTGTGCGCCGGGGCCAAAGCGTGCCATCAGGAAGCGGATCGCGACGAAGCCGATCAACACCACCAGCGCGATCGTCATGAAATTGCCGAGTTCGGCGCCCATGCCGAAGTGGCTCATCAGCGCGGCGATGCCGAGGCCGGCGGCCAGGCCGGCGAGCGGGCCCATCCACGAACGTTTCGGCGCCACGGCGGCCGGCGCGCCGGGCACGGCATTCGGCACGGCGGCAGGTGCCGCGGGGCGCGCGGGCAGGGCATCGGGGGCGGTGCGCGCAGGCATGCTGCGTTGCATGCCCGACGAACCCCCGCCGCCCAGGCGCTTCGCCTCGGCGAAGCTGGGGGCCAGCGCGGCAAAGGCGACGGCCAGTGTCAGAGCGGTGATGAAGCGTTTCATGTGTGTTTCCCGGTCAGGCCACGGCGGGCCTGCATTTGTACATCGCGGTATATCAGGGCCGGCGGCCCGAATGCAAGTGAGGTTGACGGCCGCGGTCGACCAGTGCAAAACTCACTCCGCGGGCGGTGGAGTCTCCTTGAGTCTCACATTGCGCCGAAGTTTCATCCACCGACTTGCAGGAGGAACGCCATGAAGAACATTGCCCTTGCTCCCGCGTCGGTCGCGGCCTGACTTCACCGGCCTGGCTCTCCCCGCCTGACCCTGTTCCGCGTGCCGCTCCGGCACGTGCCCGACGTTTTCCTTCCGCTGTCGCACGGCTGTCTTTGACACCCCGTGTGCTTTGGCGCGGCGCTGTACGCGCTGCGCAGAAAACGCAGGATCAGACACACCATGATCGAGTTCGATTTCGAGCGCTTGCGCGCTCTGGGCCTCACTCCCGCCTTGGCGAGCGCGGCCACCACGACAGACCCCGTCGGCGCCACCGCCACTTTGCAACTCATGCGCCTGACCGAAGTGCACCGTGAATCGGTGCGTGTGCACGACGGTGCGCAGCAGCACAGCGCACGCGCTGCGCCCCGATTGGCGCGTGCGCTGGACGAAGCCCGGACCGCACTCGCGGTCGGCGACTGGGTGCTCGTCACCGTCGACGAAGCCGAAGGCATCACCGTGCATGCGCCGGTGCCGCGCCTCTCCCACATCGCGCGGCGCGATGCCGACGGGCGCCGTCACCCGGTCGTCAGCAATGTCGACACCGCCCTGCTCGTGATGGGCCTCGACGATGACTTCAACCCGCGCCGCCTGGAGCGCTACCTGGCGTTGGTGCACAGCAGCGGCGTGCTGCCCGTCGTCGTGCTGACGAAGGCGGACGTGGTGGCGCCGGACACTGTTGCCGAGCATATCGCGACGCTGCGCTCACGCGTCTCGGCGGCACTCGACGTGTTCGCCGTGAACGCGACCGAGGCCGGCGCCGCCGCGGCCCTGGCGCCGTACACCGCGGCGGGGCAGACGCTGGTGCTGCTGGGCTCGTCCGGCGCCGGCAAGTCGACGCTGACGAACACCCTGCTCGGTGCCGCGACGCAAGACACCGGCGCCGTGCGCGAGCACGACAGCCGCGGCAAACACACGACGACCACGCGCTCGCTGTTCTGCCTGCCGGGTGGTGCGTGTGTGGTCGACACGCCGGGGCTGCGCGCCTTGCGCCCCGATGTGGACGAAGCGACGCTGAGCGCGAGTTATGCCGATGTCGAGGCGCTCGCGCAGCAATGCCGCTTTCGCGATTGCCGGCACCACGACGAACCGGGCTGCGCGGTGCGCGAGGGCATCGACGCCGACCGCCTGAAGAACTTCCACAAGCTGCTGCGCGAAGCGCGCCGCGACACGCTCAGCGTGTTCGAGCGGCAGCGCCAGGTGGCGGTGTGGAAGGCGCGCACGAAGGCCTCGCGAGCGCGGCACAAGGACAAGAGCGGCGACGTTTGAGTGCCTACGCGCTCAGAACGGCGCTGCGCATTCGATCGACATCGGCTCGCCGTTCGCCGGGTGCACGAGCCGCAGCGACTGCGCGTGCAGCATCAAGCGCGAAGAAGCGGCGTGCACCTCAGGCGGCGCATAGAGCGCGTCGCCGAGGATCGGGTGGCCGAGCGCCAGCAGGTGCACACGCAGCTGGTGCGAGCGGCCGGTGACGGGTTGCAGCTCGACGCGGGTGGTGTTCGCCACCGCATCGCGTTGCAGCACGCGGTAGCGTGTGAGCGATGCCTTGCCGTGCACGCCATCGACCTTTTGCCGTGGGCGGTTCGGCCAGTCGGCCGCGAGCGGCAGGTCGATCTCGCCGTTGTCGTCCGCAACCTGGCCGTGCACGATCGCGATGTAGGTCTTGTCGGTCTCACGCTGCGCGAAGGCGATGCTCAGCTGCCGCTGCGCGAGCGCGCCGCGTGCCATCAGCACGACGCCAGAGGTCGCCATGTCGAGCCGGTGCACCACCAAGGCATCGGGCCAGCGGGCCTGTGCGCGTTTGGCCAGGCAATCCTGCTTGTCGGCGCCGCGGCCGGGCACGCAGAGCTGGCCGGCGGGTTTGTCGAAGGCGAGCAGGGTGGTGTCGGCATGCAGCACCGTGAGGCCTGCTTGCGCACCATCGATGTCAACGTCGCTCGGACAAGGCGTCACGATTCGCCAGCCCCGGAAACAGGCGGAACCAGAGCGCGGCGACCAGCAGCGTGCCGAACCCGCCCAGCAGCACCGAGCCCACCGGCCCGAGCCACGCGGCAGTGACGCCAGACTCGAACTCGCCGAGCTGGTTGGAGGCGCCGATGAACACCGAGTTGACCGCGCTCACGCGGCCGCGCATCGCGTCCGGCGTGTCCAGTTGCACGAGCGATTGGCGAATCACGACGCTCACCATGTCGGCCGCGCCGCCGACTGCCAATGCCACCAGCGACACCATGAAGACGTTCGACAGCGCGAACACCAAGGTCGTCAAACCATAGACCGCCACCGCGCCGAGCAACACATGCCCGGCACGTCGCCGGATCGGCCAGCGCGTCAGCGCGATCGACAGGCTCAGCGCCCCCACTGCCGGTGCCGCGCGCAGCAGGCCGAGGCCCCAGGGGCCGACATGCAGCACGTCCTTCGCGAACATCGGCAGCAGCGCGGTCGCGCCGCCGAGCAACACCGCGAACAGGTCGAGCGAAATGGCGCCCAGCACCACCTGGCGCTGGAACACGAAGCGCACGCCGGCCAGCAAGGTGTCGAGCGACATCGTCTGCCCAGGCCGCGGCGCGTGCTCGTACCGCACGCCTGCGAGCAGACCCGCTGCCAGTGCGAACGCCAGTGTGCAGACGCCGTAGACCGCGTGCGCACCGGCCACGAAGATGAAACCGCCGAGCGCCGGCCCGAAGATGATGGCGCCCTGCATGCCCGCCGAGCTGAACGCGAGTGCGCGTGGCAGCACTTCCTTCGGCACCAACAGGGGCGCGAGTGCCTGTTGTGCCGGCATCTGGAAGGCCTTGACGGTGCCGAGCAGCACCGACACACCGAGCAGCAGTTCGCGGCTCGCCCAGCCGCGCAGCGAGCCGAGCGCGAGCACCACCGCGATCAGTCCCTGCCCGAGCATGCACAGCGAGAGGATGCGCGCGCGATGAAAGCGATCCACCACATGGCCCGCCACCAACACCAGGGCCAGCGCCGGCGCAAATTGCAGCAGGCCGACGAGGCCCAGGTCCCACGCGCTGCCGGTCAGGTCGTACATCTGCCAGCCGACTGCGACCATCAGCATCTGGTTGCCGATCGTTGCGGCCACGCGCGCCCACCAGAAGCGGATGAAGGCGGGGAAGCTGCGCAGCGGGGCGGTGGTGAGGTCGGCGCTGTCGGCAGCGTTCGACAGCTCGTTCAAAGTGTCGGTCAATGCGGCTTCTCCACGCCTTCGGTCGGGAACACGGTGACCCGCTCGCCGGGGCCTTCGGGGCAGCTGGCGTTCAGGTCGAGGTAGGTGATGCGGCCTTGCAAGGTGCAACGCAGCACCTGGCGGCCGGCCTTCGGCGCGGGCTCGCCCGGGGCCGCCTCGCTCAGGTCGGGCAGAGGTGTGGCGGTGTGCTGTGCGGCGGGCCGCGGTGATTCGTAGGGCCCCGGTTCGCGCGGTGCGGCCGGAGGTTTGATCGCGGCCTGCGCCGAAGGCATGACCTCGGAGGCGGCCGGCGCGGCGGCCATCGGCGCCGGGCGCTTGCAGCCAGGCATCGCGCAAACGAGAACGGCCAGTACCGGGCAGGCGTAGAGGGGCGGAACGCGAAGCATCATTCAGCCTCGATCATCCGGCATTTCGAACGCGGGCGACGGCGGTCGCCTCGGGGCAACTCAGCGGGGCGGGCCGCCCTGCATGTCGGCTGACCCCAGCACACGCACACCGCGTGTGGCAGAAAGCGTGGCCTCGACCATCGCCTGCGCCACGGCGCGGGCCTGGATCGGCCGCACGCCCTTGGGCACCAGGCCCATCACCGGGCCGAGCAGACGTGTGGCCCAGACCTCGCCACTGCGCGGCGCCTGCCCGAGCGAGGCGCGGTCGCCGAGCAACAGCGAAGGCTGCGCGAAGACCACGCTGTCGAAGCCGAGATCGCTCACGGCGGCCTGCATCTCGCCCTTCACGCGGTTGTAGAAGACGCGCGAAGTCGGGTCGGCACCGAGCGTCGAGACGACGGCCAGGCGGTGCGCGCCAGCGGCCCGCGCAGCGCGTGCGCTGGCCAGCACGAAATCGAAATCGACCTCGCGAAACGCCGCGTTCGAACCGGCCAGCTTGAGCGTGGTGCCGAGCGCGATGTAGGCATCGTCGACCTTGCCCAGATCGACCACGAGGTGCGCGAAGTTGACGCTGTGCAGCTTGAGCTTCGGGTGCGGTTTGATGCGTCCGGACGAGGCCCGAACCAGCGCCTGCACGCGCACATAGCGTTCGTTGTCGAGCAGGAGCGGCAACAGCTCGCGGCCCACCAGGCCGGTGGCGCCGACGAGCAGGGCAGAGCGGGGGACGGACGGAACGGTTGCCATGGCCCGGACCTTAGCCGCGTGGGCTGGGGCCAGGCAATCGTCCTTACGGGGGTCTGCTCAGCGCTTCGGCTGGCCCAGGCGTGCCGGCGGCTTGCCGCTGCGTTGGCCATCGGGGCGCGGGCCTTGCGGGCGCGCTGCGGGCGCGCCGGAACGCGAGTCGTTGCGACCACGGCCGCCACCACTACCGCCGCCACCACCGCCATTGCCGCCCCGGCCACCACCGCCACCACCGCCACCACCCGCGTGGTGACGCTGGCCGCCACGGCCTGCGCCTTCACCGATGACCATGCGGCCCAGCACGATCGGCTCGGCGCGCTCGTTCGGGTTCGGCTCGAAGCCCGGGATCACCTCGCGCGGAATGCTGCGCTTGATGAGGCGTTCGATGTCGCGCAGGAAACCGTCTTCGTCCACGCACACCAGCGAGATCGCCTCGCCGGTCGAGCCCGCGCGGCCGGTGCGGCCGATGCGGTGCACGTAGTCTTCCGGCACGTTCGGCAGCTCGTAGTTGATGACGTGGGGCAACTGGTCGATGTCGATGCCGCGTGCCGCGATGTCGGTCGCGACAAGCACCTGCAGTTCGCCGGTCTTGAACTCGGCCAGCGCCTTGGTGCGTGCGCTCTGGCTCTTGTTGCCGTGGATCGCCATCGCGGTGATGCCGCTCTTGTTCAGGTGCTCGGTCAGGCGGTTCGCGCCGTGTTTCATGCGCGTGAACACCAGCACCTGGTCCCAGTCGTTCTTCTTGATCAGGTGCACCAGCACGTCTTTCTTGGCCTCGCGGCTGACGGGGTGGACCTTCTGTTCGATCAGCTCAGCGGTCTGGTTGCGGCGCGCCACTTCGATGAGGGCGGGCTTGTTGAGCAGCTTGTCGGCGAGGTTCTTGATCTCGTCGCTGAAGGTGGCCGAGAACAGCAGGCTCTGCTTCTTCGCGGGCACGAGTGCCAGCACCTTCTTGATGTCGTGCACGAAGCCCATGTCGAGCATGCGGTCGGCTTCATCGAGCACGAAGATCTCGATGTGCGAGAGGTCGAGCGTGCGCTGCTGCGCGTGGTCGAGCAAACGGCCCGGTGTGGCGACGAGGATATCGACACCGCGGCGCAGCCGGTCGATCTGCGGCTGCATGCCGACACCGCCGAACATCACCATCGAGCTGAGCTTCATGTACTTGCCGTAGACGCGCACGCTCTCTTCGACCTGCGCGGCGAGTTCACGTGTCGGCGTGAGGATCAGCGCGCGGATCGGGATGCGGCCCTTGGCGGTGAGCACCGGCTGAACGACCGAAAGACGTTGCAGCATCGGCAGCACGAAGCCGGCGGTCTTGCCGGTGCCGGTCTGTGCGCCGGCGAGCAGGTCGCCGCCGCCGAGCACGGCAGGAATGGCTTGCGCCTGGATAGGAGTCGGCGTGGTGTAGCCGTGTTCGTGAATGGCACGCAGCAGGGGCTCGGCGAGGCCGAGAGTGTCGAAGGACATGGGGTTCCAAAAAGGAAGATCGGCCTGTCGCTTCGAACTTCAAAGCGCCAGTCGCAGGCAGAAGGTGCGATGAGTGCCGCGCTGAAGGCGGCCGCTCGGGTCAGGATGACGGCAGCGCAGTGACTGGTGACTGGGCTGGTGCCGCATTCTAACCGTCGATCAACTTCGGGCCGCTTGAAGAAGCCCGGTGTTGCGCCGGTTGATCCAGAGGGTCAGCAGCCCGGCGAGCGCAAACGGCACACCGACCTAGGCCATGTGGTCGAAGCCGACCGCGCCGGACACCGCGCCGCCGATCGCCGCGCCGAGCGCGGTGCCGAAGTAGAGCATCGAGGTGTTCAGCGACAACAGGATCGGTGCCTGCGCGGGCGACAAGGCCGCCAGACGCGATTGCTGCGGCGTCATCATCCCGAAACCCGCGATGCCCCAGACGAAGAACACCGCCACCAGCAGCGGGTAGTTGCCGCGCGTGAAGGGCAGCAGCGCCATCATCGAGGCGAGCACGCTGAGTTGCAGCGTGAGCGTGCGCCGCGCGCTGTAGCGGTCATTCGCCCAGCCGCCCAGCACCGTGCCGGCTACGCCCGCCACGCCGAACAGCATCAGCGTGAACGACAAGCGCTCGCCACTCATCGGCACGAGGGCTTGCAGCACCGGACCGATGTAGGCGAACACCAGAAAGATCGCGATGAAATAAAGCAGGGTCAGGCCCAGTGTCCACAGCACCGCTGCGTGCGACAACAAAGCGCCGAGCCCCTTGAAACTCGCGCCCGGCGCGGCGATGTCGCGCGGCAGGAAGGCCAGCAGCAGCGCGACCATCAACAACGACACTGCGGCAATGCCGGCCACGGGCACGTGCCAGCCGTAGCGAAGGCCCAGCCACGCACCCAGCGGCAGGCCGATGACGTAGCTCATGCTGACGCCGATGAACACCAATGCGAGCGCGCGGCCGCGCCGTGCGGGATCGACCAGGGCCACCGCAATGCCGGCGGCCACGGGCGTGAACATCGCGCCGACGCCCATCAGCACGCGGCCCAGCAGCAGCATGGGCAAGGCATCGGACAGCGCACACGCCGCTTTGCCAGCCGCGAAGATCGCCATGCCGACCCACAAGGCGCGCCGGCGCGGCCAGCCGCCGGTGAGCACCAGCGCGAGCGGTGCCAGCACGGCGGTCGACAGGGCGTACACCGTCATCATCTGCCCGGCCGCGGCCACGCTGATGTTCAGGGCTGCCGCGATCTCGGCCAGGATGCCGGCCGGCACGAACGCACCCGTGCCGATGACGAGGTTGCACAGGGCCAGCAAGTAGAGCAAACGGGGCATGTCTGCTTTCGAAAGAAGCGCGCGACCGTAGCAGAAAGCCGCCCCGCGCGCAGGTGCATCGCAAAGAGCGGCGACAATACTGCCATCGGCTCCCGCGTTCTGCGGTGCGGGCCCCACCCCTGACAGACAGTCTCCAGGAACACCATGGCTCAGTACGTCTTCACCATGAACCGCGTCGGCAAGATCGTGCCGCCGAAGCGCCAGATCCTCAAGGACGTGTCCTTGTCGTTTTTCCCCGGCGCCAAGATCGGCGTGCTCGGCACCAACGGTTCGGGCAAGAGCACCTTGCTCAAGATCATGGCCGGGCTGGACAAGGAGATCGAGGGCGAGGCCACGCCGATGCCGAACCTGAAGATCGGCTACCTGCCGCAGGAGCCGGTGATGGACCCGGACCAGACGGTGCGCCAGGCCGTCGAAGAAGGCATCGGCGGCTCGCTCGCCGCGAAGAAGCGGCTCGACGAGGTGTATGCCGAATACGGCGCCGAAGATGCCGACTTTGACAAGCTCGCCGCCGAGCAGGCCGAGCTTGAAGCCATCATCGCCGCGGCGGGCAGCGAGAACACCGACCTTCAACTCGAGATCGCCGCTGACGCGCTGCGCCTCGCCC
This sequence comes from Rhizobacter sp., assembly GCA_025361845.1. GTDB lineage: Bacteria > Pseudomonadota > Gammaproteobacteria > Burkholderiales > Burkholderiaceae_C > JANYJL01. Next base: position 20,284 of record JANYJL010000372.1, on the reverse strand, counting down.
CGTGGGATGCCGTGATCGGCAAACTTTCCGGCGGCGAGAAGCGCCGCGTGGCGCTGTGCCGCTTGCTGCTGTCCAAGCCCGACATGCTCTTGCTCGACGAGCCGACCAACCACCTGGACGCCGAGTCGGTGGATTGGCTCGAACAGTTCCTGCAACGCTTCCCCGGCACCGTGGTCGCGATCACCCACGATCGCTATTTCCTCGACAACGCGGCCGAGTGGATACTCGAACTCGACCGCGGTCGTGGCATTCCGTACAAGGGCAACTACAGCACCTGGCTGGAGCAGAAAGAAGCGCGCATCGAGCAAGAGCAGAAGACCGAAGACGCCCGCACCCGGGCGATGAAGAAGGAGCTCGAATGGGTGCGCGCCAACCCGAAGGGCCGCCAGGTCAAGAGCAAGGCACGTCTCGCGCGCTTCGAAGAACTGTCCGATGTGGACTACCAGAAGCGCAACGAGACGAACGAGATCTTCATCCCGGTCGGTGAACGCCTGGGCAATGAAGTGCTGGAGTTCGAGAACGTCACCAAGAGCTTCGGCGACCGCGTGCTGATCGACAACCTGAGCTTCAAGGTGCCGGCCGGCGCCATCGTCGGCATCATCGGGCCGAACGGCGCGGGCAAGTCCACGCTGTTCCGCATGATCGCCGGCAAGGAGCAGCCCGACAGCGGCACCGTGAAGGTCGGGCCGACCGCGCGCATGGCCTTCGTCGACCAGAGCCGCGATTCGCTCGAAGCCGACAAGACGGTCTGGCAGGACGTGTCGGGCGGGCTGGACAACATCGTCGTCGGCAAGTTCGTGATGCCCTCGCGCGCCTACATCGGCCGCTTCAACTTCAAGGGCAACGACCAGCAGAAGCTCGTCGGCAGCCTGTCCGGCGGTGAACGCGGCCGGCTGCATCTGGCCAAGACCCTGGCGCAAGGCGGCAACGTGCTGATGCTCGACGAGCCGTCGAACGACCTCGACGTGGAAACCCTGCGCGCGCTCGAAGATGCGCTGCTCGAATTCGCCGGCAGCATCATGGTGATCAGCCACGACCGCTGGTTCCTCGACCGCATCGCGACCCACATCCTGGCCTGCGAGGGCGACTCGAAATGGGTCTTCTTCGATGGCAACTACCAGGAGTACGAAGCCGACAAGAAGCGGCGTTTGGGTGAAGAGGGTGCGCGCCCGCACCGCCTGCGCTACAAGGCCTTGAAGTGACACCGTGACCGGACGCGGCCCGCGCGCTCGCGGGCCGATTTCCCCGCGTTCATGGTGGTGACAAGGGCCACGCGGCGCCGTGACAATCGGCGTTGATGATGTTGTCCGAGTTCGAACCCCTCTCGCGCGCCGAACGCCTGCTGCTAGACGCTTTTCGAGCCGACGGCATTGCGCGTGTGGCCTATCGCCGGCCCCCTGCCGCTTCCCCCGACATCACGCTGCGCGCCGAGTTCCTGAGTTTCCTGGCCCGCGGTGGCGATGAGCCGGCCGCTGCCGAAGACCGCCGCATCGAAGTGCTCGGCGCCTGGGTTCAGGGCCGCTTCAGCGTACAAGGTGCGCGCGTGCCGGTGAGCCTGTGGTTGTTCCGCTGCGTGTTCGAGCAGTCACTTGAATTCGACGGTGCGCGTGTGGCTGGCAGCGTCGGTTTCCCTGATTGCGCGTTGCCGGGTCTGCGTGCCGACGGCTGCCACATCGCAGGCAGCCTGACACTCAATTCCGGCTGCCGCGTGACGGGCGAAGTGCGGCTCTCTCGGGCCATCATTCAAGGCGATCTGAACTGCGAACGCGCCCGCCTCGGCGGTGGCTTCGACTCGCCCAGGCCGGGGCAACGCCCGCTCGTGGCCGAAGGCGCGCACATCAGCGGTGACGTGTTGCTGGGCCGTGGTTTCGAAGCGGCCGGCGAAGTGCGCCTGCTCGGCACCCGCATCGACGGCGACCTGAACGCGAGCGGCGCCAGCCTGCATGGCTGTGTCGATGCCGAGGGCGTGCGCCATGTCGCGCTGAACCTCGACCGGGTTCGTGTGGCTGGCAACGTCATGCTGAGCGGCGGCTTTGCCGCAGCCGGCACGGTGCGCTTGCAACGTGCCCGCATCGCAGGTGACTTCGATGCAACGGACGCCGCCTTCGATGTCGTGGGCGACGCCACCTGGCGCAGCGGTGCCGCCTTGCTGCTCGACGGTGCCCGCATCGAGGGCGCGCTGCGCCTGTGCCGTTTGCAGACGCCCTTGCTCGGCGCTTCGCTCGCGCATGCGCGGGTCGGTGCCCTGGTCGACGACGACTCCACCTGGGGCCAGCGCCATGTGCTCGATGGCTTCCGCTTCGCGCGCCTGGCCGAAGGCGCACCGACCGCGGCGGCCTTCCGGCTCGCGTGGTTGGGGCGCCAGCGGCCGGCGCATCTGGACGCCGACTTCCGGCCCGACCCGTGGCGCCGCGTCATCAAGGTGCTGCGCCGCATGGGCCATGACCACGAAGCGGGGGCGGTGGCGGTCGGTCGCGAGACCTGGCTGCGCCGCATCGACCGCATTGGCGACGGCATGCCGCCGGCCTGGCGCTGGTTGCCTCGGCTCGGGCACCGGCTGTTCGGGCTGGTCGCCGGCTACGGCCACCGGCCGGCCCGCCTGCTGATGTGGACGCTCGGTGTCTGGCTGGCCTGCGCCTCGGTGTACCAGTTCGGCGCCATGCAGGGCGCCTCGGCACCGGCCAACCCGCTGCTCTACTCGCTGGAGCGGCTGCTGCCCCTGCTCGATCTGCTGCAACGCCGCACGTGGGCCACGGCCGCGGTACCGACCGGCTGGGACAGCCTGCTGCAAGGCGTCGGCGTGTTCGAGGCGCTGCTCGGTTGGGCGGCCAGCCTTGTGCTGTTCGCCACACTTGCAGGTTGGGCGGATCGCGACCGGCGCAGCTGACGCGGCGCGCTGGCGCAGAATTGCGGCGCGCCAGCTTGTTGCAGCGCCTGGCGGTGGCGCCTTCGGGGCGCACCGTGTTCCTCCACATCGCGCCGCACACACCATGACGTATCGCCTGCTTCGCCTGCCCTTGTCGATCTCGGGTCAGCCCGCGTCGCTCGTTCTGTCGGCATGTGTCCTCGCGGGCTGCGCGACCCCTGGCGGCACCGGTACGCCGAACGCCCCGGCAGCAGCGGCGTCTGCCGCCAGCGGTGCTGCCAAGGCCGCTGGCGCAGCACCTTCAGCCTCGTCCGCGGCGCGTGCGCCCAGCGGGGCGGCGAGTGGCGCTGCTGCCGCCGCGCCGGCCTCGCCGCTGCGCCCGTTCGCCGAGGTCATCAAGGATGCGAAGCAGATCGACGGCCTCTTCACGCTCTGGCAGAAAGACGACAAGGTCTGGCTCGAACTCAAACCCGCTGACCTGAACCAGCCCTTCTTCCTTTCGCCGCGCTACAAGAGTGGCATCGGCGAAGGGCGCCTGTTCGGTGGCCTGTTCGGCAACGAGGGCGTGATCGAGTTCCGCCGCATCCACAACCAGTTGCAGATGCTGGCGCGCAACACCGACTTTCTCGCCCAGGCCGGCACGCCGGCCGCGCGCGCGGTGGAAGCGGCGTTCTCACCGAGCCTGCTCGCGAGCACCGCGGTGCTGAGCCTGCCGCACCCGGAACGCAAGTCGGTGCTGGTCGAAGCCAACGCGCTGTTCGTGACCGACCTGCTCGGCACCGGCATGGCCTTGCAGCGCCAGTTCCGCCAGGGTTATTCCTTCGACGCACGCAATTCGGCGATCACCGCGGTGCGCGCCACGCCGGACCTCGTGGTGCTCGAAGTGTTGAACCATTTCGCCACCTCATCGCTTTCCCTGCCGCAGCCCGGCACCCCGCCCGGCACGCCGGCGCCGAGCCTGCCGCGCGCGGTGCCCGATGCGCGCAGCCTGTTCATGACGCTGAATTATTCGATCGCGCGCCTGCCCGCCCAGGTGATGCCTGCGCGCCGCTCGGACGCGCGAGTCGGCTACTTCACGACCACCGTGTCCGACTTCACCGACGACCTGTCCCGCTCGCCGCGCCAGCGTTACGTGAACCGCTGGCGGCTGGAGAAGAAGGACCCCACGGCGGCCCTGTCCGAACCCGTCAAGCCAATCACCTTCTGGCTCGACCGCACGATCCCCGAGAAGTACCGCGCGCCGATCCAGGCCGGCGTGCTCGAATGGAACAAGGCCTTCGAGAAGATCGGTTTCAAGGACGCGATCCACGTCGAGGTGCAGGCTGACAACGCCGATTTCGACACACTCGATTTCGGCCGCGCGACGATCCGCTGGATGACCAACAGCGAACCGTCCTTCGGCGCCATCGGCCTGAGCCACAAGGACCCACGCTCGGGTGAGATTCTCGACGCCGACATCGGCATCGAAAGCCTCTCGTCGCGCAGCCTGCGCGCCGCGAAGGCCCAGGTGCTCGGCACGGTCGGCGTGCAATTGCCCAGCGCGCCGGACTTCTCGGCACACGGCCTGCGTGGCCTGCGCGCGATCGATTTCTGCGACTACGCCGAGCAGGCCGCCGAGCAGCTGAGCTATGCGCTCGACGTGATGGAAGCGCGCGGCGACATCGACCCCGCCAGCCCCGAGGCCGAGCAGTTCGTCGAGGCCTACCTGAAGGACACCACGATGCACGAGGTCGGCCACACGCTCGGCCTGCGCCACAACTTCCGCGCGTCGCGGGTCTACACCGAGCAGCAGCTCGCCGACCCGGCCTTCACCGCGGCCAACGGCATCACCGGCTCGGTGATGGAGTACGCCGCCATCAACCTGGCGGCGCCCGGCGTGCCGCTCGAGGCCCAAGGCGCGCCCTTCAGCACCACGCTTGGGCCGTATGACTACTGGGCCATCGAGTACGCCTACAAGCCGATCGATGCGGCGCAGGAAAGTACCGAACTGGCCGCCATCGCTGCGCGCAGCGCCGAGCCGCTGCTGGCCTACGGCACCGACGAAGACAGCTTCCTCGGCATCGACCCCGAGTCCTTGCAGTTCGATCTGGGCGACGATGTGCTGGCCTTCGCCGGCAAGCGCCTGACAATCGCTCGCGATTTGCTGCGCCGCCAGGAAACCCGCGTGCTGAAGCCCGACCAGGACTACAACCTGCTGCGCCGTTCGGTCGTCTACGCTTTGCGCGATGCTGGGCGTGCCGCCGGCGCGCTGACACGCCAGATCGGCGGCGTGCGCACCCTGCGCGACCACGCCGGCAGCGGGCGCGACCCGCTCGAGCCCGTACCCGCCGCGCTGCAACGCGAAGCGCTCGACCTGCTGGCGGCGGGCTTCCTGTCGGCCGACAGCCTGAACGTGTCGGCCGGCCTGCAACGCAAGCTGGCGGTCGATTTCGACGAACGTGCCGACGCCCTGTTCGGCGGCGACACCCCGGCCGCGACCGACTTCTCGCCCGCGGCCCTGGTGCTCGACATCCAGCGCGGCCTGCTCGGCGCGCTGATGAGCGATGCCGTTGCCGGGCGCCTGCTCGACAGTGAAAACAAGGCACCGGACGCGCTGCGTCTGTCCGAGCTGTACCGGCGCCTGGACGGCGCGGTGTGGAGTGAACTGACCGGCAAGGGCGACATCTCCGCGGCGCGGCGCGAGTTGCAGCGCGACCACCTCAACCGGCTGACGGCGCTGCTGCTGCGACCTTCGTCTTCGAGCCGGGCGGATGCCCGCAGCCTGCTGCGTGCACAGGCGGTCGCGCTGCTGGCGCGCATCAACGTCGCGGCCAAACGGCCCGCGCTGAGCGCCGAAGCGCTGGCCCATCTGCAAGACGGTGCCGAGACCCTCGGCCAAGCCCTGGCCGCCCGCGTGCTTCGCCCCGGCGCCTGAGGGCGCTTCAGCGCAGGGTGGACTTCAAGGCATCGGCCTGCGCCGCGGCCTGCTGTTGAACCGGGGCCAGGGCTTGCGCAGTCCGCGCACTTGGCCGCGGAGTTTCTTGTAGCGCCGACCCGATGGCGACGGTGCCACCGACGAGCAAAGTGATGGCCAGTGCGGCGGTGAACAGGTTGTCGATCATGGCGGGCTCCTGAGCGTTTCGGGCGACGCGGCTGCGTCAGCGATGAAACGAACTCTAGAAGTCACGCCGCTCGAAAGACACCGGCTTGCGATGAACTGCACCTGCGTCGGCCCGAGATGCCCACCGCGTCGATGAAACGGGGCGAGGGAACCTCAGCCGCTCAGGCGTCGAGCACCTGGCGATTGCCGTCGCACTTCTGACCGATGGCGCCCAGGCAGGCCAGCATCACGCCCGACATCGCGCCCAGTCCCAGGGTCACGAACAACCACCAAGCAGAAACTTCGGGCATGGCGCACCTTTCAACGACGTCTTTGATGCGCATCAATACGCACTTTCTTGACCTGTGATTGTTCGTGCGCCCGATTAAACGACGCTTAAGAGTGTTTCGATTTCAGCCCTGAGCTGGCGCTGTTACAACGGCAGGGTGCGCTCCTGCAACCAGGCTAGGGCGTCTCCGCTCACCAAGGGCGCGAGGCGTTCGAACACCGTCGCGTGGTAGCCGTTCAGCCAATCCACCTCATCCTGGCGCAGCAGTTCGCCCGCGATGCAGCGTGTGTCGATCGGGCACAGCGTGAGGGTTTCGAATTCGAGGAACTCGCCGAACTCGTTCGTCGCATCGGGTCGTTGCGCCGGCACGTTGAGCACCAGGTTCTCGATGCGGATGCCCCACTGTCCGGGCCGGTACCGCCCGGGTTCGATCGAGGTGATCATGCCCGGCTCCATCGCCATGTGGACATCGGGCACGGCCTTGCTGATGCTTTGCGGGCCCTCGTGCACGTTCAGGAAGTAGCCGACGCCGTGGCCGGTGCCGTGGCCGTAGTCGAGCGCGTGTTCCCACAGCGGCGCGCGCGCAATGGCATCGAGCATCGGCGACAGCGTGCCGCGTGGGAAGCGCGTGCGGCTCAGCGCCAGCGTGCCCTTCAGCACCAGTGTGTAGTCGCGTTTCATCGCCTCGCTGACCGTGCCGATGGGCCAGACGCGCGTGATGTCGGTCGTGCCGCCGAGGTACTGGCCGCCGGAGTCGATCAGCAAGAGCCCGTCACCGGCAATCACGGCATGCGACTCGGGTGTGGCGTGGTAGTGCGGCATCGCGCCATTCGCGTTGAAGCCGGCGATGGTGCCGAAACTCAGGCCCTTGAGGTCGGGCCGGCGTGCGCGCGCGGCGCTCAGGTGTTCATCGACCGTCAACTCGGTGAGGCGTTCGCCACGCGCCAGCGCGGCTTCGAACCAGGCGTAGAACTCGCACATCGCCGCGCCGTCCTGACGCATCGCCTCGCGCACGTGTGCGGCTTCCGCAGCGCTCTTGCGGCTCTTGAACAAGGTGCTCGGGTTGATGGCTTCGACGACGCGGCAGCTGACGTTTTCACGCAGGCCAAGGGTGACACGCCGCGGGTCGATCAGCAGCACGGCATCGCTCGGCAGGCCGCGCAGCGCGGTAGCGGCTTGCGCATACGGTGCAACAACCACCCCATCGGCAGTGAGCACGGCCCGCAAGGCGGCGTCGATCTTGCCTTCGGCCACGAACAGCGCCGCACCTGTCGCGGTGATCAGGGCATGCGCCAGGAACACCGGGTTGTAGCTCACGTCCGCACCGCGCAGGTTGAAGAGCCAGGCGATGTCGTCGACGGTCGAGATGAAGTGCTGCGTGGCGCCGTGCCGGGCCATCGCCTCGCGCACCTGGGCGAGCTTGGCCGAACGCGACAAGGGTGCCTGTGGCGCGAGGTGTTCGTAGACCGGCGCCATCGGCAGGCCGGCACGCTCGGGCCACACGGCATCGAGCACATCGATGTCGGTGCGCAGCACGATGCCGGCCACATCGAGCGCGCTGCGCAGTTGCGCGGCTGCGGCCAGGCCGAGCACGCTGCCATCAACCCCGACCGCCGCACCGCGAGGCACGTTCGTGGCGAGCCAGTTCACGTGATGGGTGGCGGTGCCGGTGGGGATCTTCACGAGCTCGATGCCCGAGCCCGCCAGCTCGGCTTCCGCCTGCACCCAGTAGCGGCTGTCGGCGAAGAGCGCGGCGCGGTCGAGTGCGACGACGAGGGTGCCCATCGACCCCGTGAAGCCCGACAGCCATTGCCGCCCCTGCCAGCGCTCGGGCAGGTATTCCGACAGATGCGGGTCGCTCGACGGCACCAGCACCGCGGTCAGGCCTTGCTGCTTCAGGGTGTCGCGCACACGCTCGATGCGCAGGCGGTACGGTGAGGTTCGGGTGTCCATGGCGAAGTCCTTTCGAATGGCAGCGAAGCGCGAGCGGATCAGGCCGCAGCCCCGGCATCAGCGGTGGGCGTCTGCAACCGCCGCCGCACCAGGTTGATGTGGCTGCGCAGCGAGTACAGCTCGTCGCTGTAGCTCAAGGGCACGGTGACGCGCTCGACGCGCAGTTCGATGGCGTCGAGCTCGCGCACCAACTCCGCCGCCGGCCGCGAACCCATCGCGTCTTCGACGCCGCGCAGTTGCGCATACCAACGGAAGATGCGCGAGCGAATCCGGAACGCATAGAGCGGCGGCAGCATGCGCGACAGCGGCAGCAGGATCGCGACGATCGTCACCAGCACTGGCCACATGCGGTCGAACAGGTTGGCCAGCCAGAACGGCAGATAACTTTGCAGGAAGGGCGGCCCGGTGCGGAAGAAGCGCTCGGCCTCCTTGGCCAGCGGGCGTTCGCTGTTGGCGGCTTTTGGAAACTCGCCCTTGCGCTGGAACCAGCCCGCTTCGCCGTGGATGCTGTGCGCGGCCTGCACGAACAGCTGGATCAGCGCCGGGTGCGTGCCACCCTTGGCGACCAAGGTTGCGGTGGGTGCGACCAGGTGTACGTCGGCGGGCGGCAGGTCGCCGGCCAGATCGACCACGCCGCGTGGCAGCGTCACCGGGCTCATGAAGGGGAAGCGGCGCGAGTAGGCCTCTGCCTGAGCAAAGTCAAACAGGCGCACGCCGGGGGTTTGCAGCAGCATCTGCACCATCACCGATTCGGGCGCCGAGGCGAACACGATCGCATCGGTCTGCGCGCCCAGAAAACTCACCACCGCAGGCGTGACGGGCTGTTGCAGGAGCGTGAGTGTCTTGCGCTCGATGTGGTTGGCGTCGAGCAGGCGATACACCAGGTTGGGCACGCCGCTGCCGGGTTCGCCGATATTGAGCTTCCAGCCGACCAGTTGCGACAGCGCGCCGAGATCGGGGTGCTTGAGCAGGCGCAACGCCGAGTCTTCGCGGTAGAACAACCATACTGGCTCGAAGAACAGGCTGCCGAGTGAGACGAGGCCGGCGTCGGGGTCGACATCGCCGTCGGCCTGGTCACCCGCACCGCCTTGCACGAAGGCGATGTCGACGGTCGAGTTCGGGTCGCGCAGCAGGCCCAGGTTCTCGGCTGCACCCTGCGTGCTGCGCAGTTCGACCGTGATGCCGTGCTGGCGCAGGAACTCGGCGTAGCGCTTGCCGAACTCGGCGTACGCGCCTTGCTCCGGCCCCGTGGCGAGCACCACGCGGCGTGGCGGGCTCGGGTCGAGCAGCCAGTAGGCGGCGCCCAGCAGCACCAGGGTGATGAGCACGAAAGGGCCGACCGTGACCGCCAGGTCGCGGACTGAAAGCAGGGTGTTGCGGAGGACTCGGGGCATGGTGTCGCAATGCAGTGAGCCTGCACGATACCCCGAGCCGCGTCGATGCTCGTCGCGCGGGGTTACAGCGCGGTGCGCAGCCGCCAGATCTCGGGGAACAGCACCACGTCGAGCATCTTGCGCAGGTAGCCCACACCGCTGGTGCCGCCGGTGCCGCGCTTGAAGCCGATGACGCGCTCGACGGTCGTCACGTGGCGGAAGCGCCAGAGCCGGAAGGCGTCTTCGAGGTCGGTGAGTTCTTCGCCGAGCTGGTACAGATCCCAGTGCGTTTTCGGGTCGCGGTAGGCGACGAGCCAGGCTTGCTCGACGGCATCGCTGACGGTGTGAGCCTGGGTCCAGTCGCGCTCCAGGTTCGCGGCCGGCACAGCGATGCCGCGGCGTGCGAGCAGGCGCAGCGATTCGTCGTAGAGCGAAGGCGCGCGCCAGGCCGCTTCGACACGCGCCAGTATTTCAGGGCGATGCGCGTGCGGCTTCAACATCGCCGCGTTCTTGTTGCCGAGCATGAACTCGATGCAGCGGTACTGCCAGCTCTGGAAGCCGCTGCTGTTGCTGAGGTACGGGCGGATCGCCGAGTATTCCGGCGGTGTCATCGTCGCCAGCACGTCCCAGGCGTGCACGAGCTGCTCCATGATCTTGCTGACACGCGCCAGCGTCTTGAAGGCCGTTCGCAGGTCGTCCGCCGCGATGGCCGTGAGGGCCGCAGAAAGTTCGTGCAGCATCAGCTTCATCCACAGCTCGCTGGTCTGGTGCTGCACGATGAAGAGCATCTCGTTGTGGTCGGGCGAGAGCGGCGCCTGCGCGTTCAGCAGCGCATCGAGGTGCAGGTAGTCGCCGTAGCTCATGTCCTTCGAAAAGTCGAGCTGGGCGCCTTCGTCGGCGACGATCTTTTCGGTACTCATCCAAGCTCCTCAGGTCACGGCCGCACGCTGATTGAAGCGGGCCTCACGCCACTCGCCGCTCTGCAGCACCTGCTGCAAATGGGAGGCGGCATCCCACACATCGACGTAGCGCGTGTACAGCGGCGTGAAGCCGAAGCGCAGGATGTCGGGCGCGCGGAAATCGCCGATCACGCCGCGGGCGATCAGCGCCTGCATCAACGGATAGCCCGCATCGGCATGCGCGAAGCTGACCTGGCTGCCGCGCTGTGCCGCATCGCGCGGGGTGACGAGCGAGAGGCCGTGGCCACTGCAATGCGCTTCGACGAGCGCGACGAAGAGATCCGTCAGCGCGAGCGACTTCGTTCGCAGCGCAGCGAAGCCACCGTGTGCATCGAGCGCGCCGAACACATCGAGCCCGCACTCGAGCGCGCTCATCGAGAGCAGCGCCGGCGTGCCACAGGCAAAACGCTGGATGCCCGCGGCGGGCCGGAACTCGGGCGTGAACTCGAAGGGCGCGGCATGGCCGAACCATCCCGAGAGCGGCTGGCGCGCGCCCTCGCGGTCCATGCGCTGCGTGTGCTTCGGATGCACCCACACGAAGGCCGGCGCGCCGGGGCCGCCGTTCAGGTATTTGTAGCCGCAGCCGACGGCGAAGTCAGCATCCGCTGCGGTGAGATTCACCGGCACGGCGCCGGCCGAATGGGCGAGGTCCCACACGACCAAAGCACCGGCGGCATGCGCGGCGCGCGTCACGTCGTTCATGTCGTGCATGCGGCCGGTGCGGTAGTTCACGTGCGTGAGCATCAGCAGCGCGAGATGCTCGTCCAGGTGCGCTGGCAGGTCGTTGGCATCGATCAGCTTCAGCTCGAAGCCCAGGTCGCGTGCGAGCGTTTCGGCGATGTAGAGATCGGTCGGGAAGTTGCTGCGCTCCGAGACGATCAGCTTGCGCTGCGGTGCGTCGGCCTTTGTCAAGACGAGCGCAGCGCTGAGCACCTTGTACAGGTTCACCGAGGTCGAATCGCCCACCAGCAATTCGCCCGCACCCACGCCGACGAGTGGCGCGATCTTGTCGCCCAGGCGCTGCGGCAGCGTCACCCAGCCGGCACTGTTCCAACTGCGGATCAGGTCGGTGCCCCATTCCTGTTGCACCACCTGCTGCACGCGCGTGGCCGTGGCCTTCGGCAAGGCCCCGAGCGAGTTGCCGTCGAGGTAGATCACGTCGGCCGGCAGGTCGAAGTGCGCGCGCAGTGGCGCGAGGGGATCGGCCGCGTCGAGGGCCAGGCAATCGGGTCTTGTCGTCATCACAGTTCTCGCAACACGGCGCGCACCGGGGAGGCGTCGGCCAGGATCCATTTGAGGGGCAGGGCGATCAGTTCGTAGTCGCCGGCGGGCACGTCGTCGAGCACGAGGTTTTCGAGTACGCGCACGTCGAGTTTCAGCAACTGCTTGTGGCTCGGCAGCGTCTTGCTGTCGGCGGGGTCGACCGACTGGCTGTCGATGCCGACCAGGCGCACCCCCAGGCCGGCGAGCCAGGTGATGGTCTCGGGCGCGAAGGCGCTGAACTCAGGCGACCAGGCCACCGGCGCGGTGTGGCAGGTGCGCACCAGCACGCGTGTGGGCAGGTCGGCTATCGCGTGTTGCAGGTGCTCGATGCGCACCAGCGGGCCGCAGTCGATCGCATGGATCACGCGGCAGGGGCCGAGGTAGGCAACGAGATCGACCTCGCCAATCGTCGCCGCGCCCGCGCCGTAGTGCAGCGGCGCATCGGCATGCGCGCCGACGTGCGGCGACAGCGTGACGGCACTCAGGTTCACCGGGCAGCCCGGGCCGAGCGTCGCGGTCCATTCCTGCGAATACGCGCGGTCGCCAGGGAACAGCGCCGAGGCGGGAGAGACGGGTGGTGAGATGTCCCAGAGTTTTTTCATGGCAGCCGAAAAGTAGCACCGCGATCCTGGCCGTGGTGTCGGTTAAATCGCACAGTTCTCAAACACGCGCTGCGAGCGTTCAGCCGCTGGCTTCGGCGCGCACCGCCTCGGCCGTGCGGTGCAGGAAGTCGGGCACGTCGCTGCGGTGGTACGGATGCTCGGCCGCTTCGATGCCATCGAGGAAGGTCTGGTAGATCAAGGCCTTGCGCGCCATCGCGATGGGTTCGAGCAGGCGCACCGCGCGGGGCAGATCGGCGCCGGGCAGCGCGCCTTGCCACGCGGCGAACCAGTGCGTGCGAGTGGCCTCGCGCTCCTTGTCGGGCGTCGGGTCCAGGAAGGCTGGCAGATCGAGCAGCGGGTGGCCGATGCCGCAGTCGCCCCAATCGAGCAGGGTCTGCGCGCGGCCGTCGCTGCGCACATTGCCGGGGTGGAAGTCGCCATGCACGAGGGTGTCGGCGATGCCGCATTCGGCCAATGCGACAAAGCGCGCGGGCAGGGCGGTGACGAAGGCGGCGAGCGGTGCATGGTCGTCAGGCTGGATGGCATCCGTGCGCCGTTTTACGAGGGCGGTGAACGCGGCGCTCAGCGCCGGCCCGCGCCAGTCCGGCAGGCCGAGGGCTTTCAATTCATCGTCGCGGCCGAGCCAGCGGCGTTGCAGCGCGACCAGCAGGTCGATCATCTTCAGCCGCGCGGAGAGCAGGGCCTCGTGGCAGTCCTCGCCTGCAATGTGGGCGAGGAGCAGTCGCCCGCCGTCGTGGCCGATGAGGCGCGGCACCGGCGCACCGGCCAGCGCCTGCAGCATGCGGCCCTCGTGCGCGAAGAAGGGCGGCACGACCTTGAGCCAGGCGCAGCCGCTGCGCGTTGGCAGGCGCCAGATGCTCGACAGGTTCCAGGTGCGGACTTGTTCGGGTTCGCCGGCCGGTGCATCGCCTCGTGCCTGCAATACGGACACGGCCCAGGACAGGTCAGCCTGCGGCCCGCCGATGCGCGCATACGGGTGCCGCTTGGGATCGTTCGACAGCGTGCCGTGCCAGGGCGACAGTGGCGGAAGCGCGGCACCCGCATCCACTTGCGCGAGGTAGCTCACCGCACCGCCATGCGCCGAAGCTCGCTCGGTGTCGAGCAGCCGCAGCACGATCACGCGCAGACCGTGCCGCGCCCGCACCGCGCGCACGACGGGGCCGATGTCCATCCACCAGGGCGTCTCGGCCTCGAAGGGTGGCAGCGTGCCGAGCACGCGGCCCGCAGCGTCCACCAGCACGAGCGTCACGACGCGGGCTGGCGGCATCTGCATGACCAAGCGCCTCGTTGGTTCAGTCGCCCGACGACACCGCGCGCACCACCGTCACGCTGCAGGCCGACTCCGACACCACCTGGGCCGACACGCTGCCCAGGTAGCGTCGCAGCCCGCCGCTGCTGCGTGCGCCCATCACGATGTGATCGACCTGGTTCTTGCGCGCGTACTCGGTGATGGCGTTGGCCGCATCCGGTGCTTCGAGCACATGAAAAGTCACACGGCCGGCTTGCAGGCCGTCCTTGTGGCCACTCGCCAGCGACTGCACCACCGGCCGCGCCCAGTGCTTCAACTGCACCAGCATGTTGACGTGTTTGCTGCTGCCGTCGGCTTCGACCAGTTCGTCCATTCCGATGCGGTTGGTCTTCATCACGGCCAGGCAGGCCAGGCGCGCGCCGGGCTCGGTCTGCAGCAGGCGCTGCACGGTGTGGCGCACGGCTTCGAGCAAGGCGGGCTCGGCGTTGGTGACGTCCACCGCGGCGAGCAGGATCGGGCTCTTGACGGTCTGGTCGCCCGCGCTGAGGCCTTCCGTCGCTTCGGTACCCAGCGCGGCGAACCAGCGCTTCACGACGTTCAGCGTACTGGTGCCCGCCACACGCTCGGCACGTTCGGTCAGCACCACCTGATCCGGGTTCTGCAATTCGAAGGCGAGTTGCGCGGCGGTCTGGTGGCGGCGTTCGGGTTTGACTTCCAGGCAGCGCAGGATCACTTCCTGCAACCACGGCGGGCAATCGGGGCGCAGCGTGCGCGGCGCCACCGCGTCGCGGAACAGGCGCTGGCGCAGGCCGCTCACGCTGGTCGGCGCGCCGAAGGGGCGCTCGCCGGTGACGAGGTGGTAGAGCATCACGCCGAGCGCGAAGAGGTCGCTGCGCGGGTCGTTGCGGATGAACTGGATCTGCTCCGGCGACATGTAGGGGCCGGTGCCCATCGGCAGCTCGAACTCCTCTTCCAGCAGGTCGGGCAGCTGGTCGTGGCGCGACAGGCCGAAGTCGATCAGCACCGCTTCGCCCGTCGCGCGGAACATGATGTTGCTCGGCTTCACGTCGAGGTGCACCACGTGCTGGCGGTGCAGTTCGTGCAGCGCGGTCGCCACCTTCCAGCCGGTCTCGACCACTTCGTTGACGGGCAGCGGCGCCAGGTCGAAGCGCGCTTTCAGCGACGCGCCCTGGATGGCCTCCATCACGATGTAGGGTTGGCGCGTGAAGTCGCCCTTGGCGATGAACTTCGGCACGTGCGGGCCGCTGAGCGCCGGCATGATCATCTGCTCGACCTCGAAGCCGACGATGGTGGCCGGGTCTTCGCCGCCCTTGATGCGCGGCACCTTCATGATCATCGGCAGCGAGGTCATCGGCGTCGCGCCCGCGGCTGGCGGATCGACGAAGCTGACGCGCCAGAGGTGCGCCATGCCGCCCTGGTGGGTGCGCTCTTCGAGCTTGAAGCCGTCGAGCACCTGCCCGGCTTCGAGCGCGCTGGGCCGCAGGACCTCTTCACTCTCCATGGGCTAGGCGCTGGGCCAGTCGCAGCGGCAGACCGGCGGCGATGATCTTGGCACCTGCGGCTTCCAGGTCGTAGGGCACGCGGTGGAATGTGAGGGTGGCCGAGGCCGTGTCGAACATCGCGTAGCAGGCCGCCGGATTGCCATCCCGCGGCTGGCCCGCCGAGCCGGGAACGACGAGCCAGCGGCGCTGTTCCGACAAGGGGATGTCGACACCCTGCGAGGGCGTGAAATCGCCCGTCTTGCCGGTGGGGGTGAGGTGGTAAAGCATCGGCAGGTGCATGTGCCCGCAGAAGGTGTAGCGCGCGTCGGTAGCGTAGAGGCTGCGCACCGCGTCCGTGCGGGTCATGATGTAGCCCCACTCCTTCGGTGCCCAGGCGTTGGCATGCACGAAGAGCATGTCGCGGTCGATGACCGACATCGGCAGGCTGGCGAGGAAATCGAGCTGCGTGGGGCTCAGCTGCGCATGCGTCCATTCGACCACTTGCCGTGCCTCCGGGATCATCGTCGGCAGCGGGCCGCGAACGACGGCCTGGTCGTGGTTGCCCATGACCGCCACGGCGCCGCCGGCGACATGCTCGCGCACCAGGTCGACCACCCAGCCGGGGTCGGCGCCGTAGCCGACGAAATCGCCGAGGAAGGCATACCGCTCGGCGCGGTGGCTGCGGGCATGCGCCATCACCGCCGTGACCGCTTCACGGTTGGCGTGCAGGTCGGTGAGGACGGCGAGTTTCACTGACTAGACCTCGGCCAGCGCCGGGCCGCCCCAAGCAGGCCGAGCGCCCCCTCGGGGGGGCAGGAGCGCAGCGACGTGGGGGTGCATATCTACCCGATGCGGCCGATCAGCAGGTATTCCATGAGGGCCTTCTGGACGTGCATGCGGTTCTCGGCCTCGTCCCAGACAACCGACTGCGGGCCGTCGATCACCTCGGCCTCGACCTCTTCGCCGCGGTGCGCGGGCAGGCAGTGCATGAAGAGGGCGTCGGGCCGCGCCGCGGCCATCATGTCGCGGTCCACGCACCAGTCGACGAAGGCCTTCATGCGCGCGTCGTTCTCGGCCTCGTAGCCCATGCTGGTCCACACGTCGGTGGTGACGAGGTGCGCGCCTTCGCAGGCCTCCATCGGGTGGTTGAAGGTCTTCACGCAGGCCGGGTTGTTGACGCTGCCGAGCTTGGCGTCGATCTCGTAGCCGCCCGGCGTGCTGACGTGCAGCGTGAAGCCCAGAATGTCCGCCGCCTGCAGCCAGGTGTTGGCCATGTTGTTGCCGTCGCCGACCCAGGCCACGACCTTGCCCTTGATGCTGCCGCGCTGTTCGATGAAGGTGAACACGTCGGCCAATATCTGGCACGGGTGGTATTCGTTCGTCAGGCCGTTGATGACCGGCACGCGCGAGTGGGCTGCGAAGGCATCGAGCTTGGTCTGCTCATAGGTGCGGATCATCACGATGTCGACCATGCGGCTGATCACCCGCGCACTGTCTTCGATCGGCTCGGCGCGACCGAGCTGGCTGTCGCCGGTGGTGAGGTTCACCACCGAGCCGCCCATCTGGTACATGCCGGCCTCGAAGCTCACGCGGGTGCGTGTGCTGGCCTTCTCGAAGATCATCGCCAGCGTGCGGTCCACCAGCGGCGTGTACTTCTCGTAGTTCTTGAAGCGCGTCTTGATCGTGGCCGCGCGCTCGAACAGGTAGGCATATTCCTCGGCGCGGAAATCCTTGAACTGGAGGTAGTGCTTGATGAGGCTCATGCCGGGTTTCATGGCGCTGCCGTTGTGGCCGAGGTCGTGGCTGGAGTCGTAGCGAGGAAATCCTTGATGAGCGGGCACAGGATGGCGACGATCTGCGCCGCTTCGTCGGCCGTCAGGATCAGCGGCGGCACGAGGCGCACGACACGATCTGCGGTGATGCTGAGCAGCAGACCGGCTTCGGCCGCGCGGCCGAGCAGCTCGCCGCAGTTGCGGTCGAGTTCGATGCCGAGCATCAGGCCCTGGCCGCGGATGTCGACCACACCTTTCACGCCCGCCAGTTCGCGAATCAATGCGGCCTTGAGCGCGGCGCCGACCGTCGCGGCGTTCTCCATCACGTGGTCTTCTACCATGATGCGCAGCGTCTCCACACCCGCGCGCATCGCGAGCGGGTTGCCGCCGAAGGTGGTGCCGTGGTTGCCGGGGCCGAACACGTTGGCCGCTTTCGGGCCGCACACCACCGCACCGATCGGCACGCCCGAGCCCAGGCCCTTGGCGAGCGGCATCACGTCGGGCAGGATGCCGGCCCACTGGTGCGCGAACCACTTGCCGGTGCGGCCCATGCCGCATTGCACTTCGTCGAGCATCAGCAGCCAGCCTTGTTCGTCACAGATGCGGCGTGCGGCGCGCAGGTAGTCGATGGTCGCGAGGTTGATGCCGCCTTCGCCCTGGATCACTTCCATGAACACGGCAGTCACGTTCGGGTGCGTCTTCGCCACGTTTTCGAGCGCCGCCACATCGTTCAGCGGCACGCGCACGAAGCCTTCGACGAGCGGGCCGAAACCGGCCTGCACCTTCGGGTTGCCGGTGGCCGACAGCGTGGCGATCGAGCGGCCGTGAAAGGCCTTCTCGCAGACCACAATCTCGGGCCGCGTGTTGCCCTTGTCGTGGCCGAACTTGCGCGCGATCTTGAGGGCGGCTTCGTTCGCTTCCAGC
The DNA here is from genome assembly GCA_025361845.1 of Rhizobacter sp. GTDB lineage: Bacteria > Pseudomonadota > Gammaproteobacteria > Burkholderiales > Burkholderiaceae_C > JANYJL01. The sequence goes on along the minus strand of JANYJL010000372.1, from coordinate 2,432 downwards.
CCAGTGCTGCAGAAGAACACGTTGGTCAGGCCCGACAGTTCGCAGAGCTTGGCGGCGAGCTGTTCCTGCAGCGGCACATGGTAGTAGTTCGAGCTGTGGATCAGCTTGCCGATCTGGTCTTGCAGAGCCGGCACCAGCTTGGGGTGCGCGTGGCCGAGCGTGTTGACCGCGATGCCACCCAGGCCGTCGAGGTACTTCTTGCCCTCGGTGTCCCAGACCCAGCAGCCTCGGCCGTGCGACAAGGCCAGGGCGAGGCGCCCGTAGGTCTTCATCACATGCGGTTCGGTGGATGCGGGCAGTTTGTCGGGGGCGTTCATGCGATCTCCATCAAGAGCGGGGGCCGGATGCTGTTTTGTGCGCGGTCCAGCGTCGAAACGATTCTAAGGCGCAGGGTGAAACGGCCGATGACCAGGCATGGAAACGATGGCACTCGGCATGGAACATGCTGCACCGCAATACAAACGCGGCACAATGCAGCTTGCCCCTTCAACCCGACCCATGACCGCGCCCAAGCCACGCGAATTTTTCATCCAGGGCATCACGCTCGAAGGCAAGGCCTTCCGCCCCAGCGACTGGGCCGAACGGCTGGCGGGCGCGATGTCCTGCTTCCGCCCCGAGGGCTCGGCGGGCGGCATCGCCGCCTTCATCGGCTACTCGCCGTATTGCGTGCCGACCACGGTAAACGGTGTGAAGTGCGTGATCGTGAATGAGGCGCTGCGCGACATCGAGATCATGGCCTGGGACTTCGTGATGCACTTCGCCCGCGACAACCACCTGCAAGTGGCCGAGGCCTGCCTGATCCCCGATCCGCCGGTCAAGAAATAAGCTGGCACCAAAACAAAAGGGCTCGCAATGCGAGCCCTCTTTGCTTGGAACAGAAACCTGGATCAGGCGGCGACAGCCAGTGCCTTGATCTTGGCCGACAGGCGGCTCTTGTGACGAGCGGCCTTGTTCTTGTGGAACAGGCCTTTGTCGGCCACCGAGTCGATCACCGACTGGGCGCTCTTGAAGATCTCGGCTGCCTTGGCCTTGTCGCCGGTCAGCACGGCCTTCTGCACGTTCTTGACTACGGTACGGAACTTGGAGCGCAGCGCGGTGTTGGCGGCGTTGAGCTTCACGTCCTGGCGCACGCGCTTGAGACCCGAGGCGATGCGGACTGTCTTTTTCTTGGCTTTGGAAGTGGTGGCCATGCTGTAGCTGTGTTGGGGTGGAGCGAAGTCGGTGAGTATAGCATTTGCGGACGGGCGCGAGCCAGGGTCCGAGATGGCGCGGCTTTGGCCTCCCTATAATTTATCGGTCCCATTGCTTCGGCCCGCTTGTTCCTGCGGCATTCCCCGTCCATGAACCTGCTGCGCGCCGCTTCCATCGTTTCCCTGTTGACCCTGGCCTCTCGCATCACGGGCCTGGTGCGTGAACTGCTGGTGGCAGCGAGTTTCGGCGCCAGCGCCTGGACGGATGCATTCAATGTCGCCTTCCGCATCCCGAATCTGCTGCGCCGCCTGTTCGGCGAGGGCGCGTTTTCGCAAGCCTTCGTGCCCATCCTCGCGGCGACCCGCGCGACCGAGGGCGACGAGGTCACGCGACGCTTGATCGACGCGGTCGCCACGGTGCTGTTCTGGGCCTTGTTCGTGACCTGCGTGCTCGGCGTCGCCGCCGCCCCGGCGATTGTGTGGCTGATGGCCTCGGGCCTGGAGCGCTTCGACGGTGCCGTGGTGATGACGCGCTGGATGTTCCCCTACATCGGCTTCATGTCCCTGGTGGCGCTGTCGGCCGGGGTACTCAACACCTGGAAGCGCTTCGCTGTGCCGGCTGTTACGCCGGTGCTGCTGAACCTCGCCGTGATCGGCGCCGCGCTCGCGCTCGCGCCGCTGTTCAAACGCCACGGCATCGAGCCGATCTACGCGCTGGCGGTCGGGGTGATGTTCGGCGGCGTGCTGCAACTGGGTGTGCAGATCCCGGCGCTGCGGCGCATTGGCAACTTGCCGCACATCGGGCTGTCGTGGGCCGCGCTGCGGGCAGCGCGCTCGCATCCCGGCGTGGGCCGCATCCTCAAGCAGATGGCGCCGGCCTTGCTCGGTGTCTCGGTCGCGCAACTCTCGCTGCTGGTCAACACACAGATCGCCTCGCACCAAGGGGTCGGCGCGGTCTCTTGGCTGACCTACGCCGATCGTTTGATGGAGTTCCCGACCGCGCTGCTCGGTGTGGCGTTGGGCGTCATCCTGCTGCCGCAGCTCTCGGCCGCGCAAGCCAAGTCCGACGTGAAGGCCTATTCCGGCCTGCTCGACTGGGGCCTGCGCCTGGTGCTGCTGCTGGCGCTGCCTTGCGCCGTGGCCCTGCTCGTGTTCCCGAAGCCGATGGTCGCGGTGCTCTACCACTACGGCGCGTTCACGGCGCGCGACATCGACCAGACCGTCGTCGCGCTGATGGGTTAC
>JANYJL010000284.1 GCA_025361845.1 Rhizobacter sp. | reverse complement strand
GCACGCGTGCGTAGCTCGGGATCGGCAGCGTCTTGTGCGCCGCCGTCATCGCGTACATGTTGTAGACCTCGCCGCTCGCGGTGCGCCGGCCGTGGAACTTGCGGCCGTACCAGGAGGCCAGGCCACGCTCGGTGAACGGCTTGTCCTTGACGAGTGGCACATAGGCCTGGCCCGCCACTTCATAGGGCTTATTCGGCCCGCTGTTGCGGATCGGCTCGAGCGTCGGCTCGGCGTCGGGCACACGTTCGAGGTCGGGCGGCGGGCGCGTTTCGGGACCGTCGCGGTCGCTGGGCGCTGCGACCGGCGCGGTCGGTGTTGGCGGCACGGCGGTGGGCGTCGTGGATGTCGTCGGCGCGGGCCGCGGGCTGCGGGCCGGTTCGGGCGGCTTCGATGCGCAGGCTGCGAGCACGAGGGCCGCGAGCACGCCGAGCACCCGCCCGCGGGGCCGCCGGCGAGGGCGTTGCAAGGGGGCGGCGCAGGGCATGGCCGCGAAGATACACGAGCGGTGCGGCGTGCTCTGCGGGCCTCTGCGCGCACTTCGTCACGCCGATGCGCCTGTGTGGCGTCGCAACGCAGCGGTCGGCGTGCGCTTGTGCCACCCGCGGCGGGCGCTGCACTCCTAGAGTTCCGCCATGCGTGCCAACCGACGCGCCGCCGAACCCCTGACGTTGAAGGAACCGACCCCATGAAGCCGATCTCCCGTACCTCGCTCTGCCTGGCCGCCGCGGCCGCGCTCTGGCTCCAGGCCTCGGCCGTCTCCGCCCAGGAAGCGCCGGCGCTCGCCGCCGCCGGCCAGAAGATCGACAGTGGTCTCGGCGATCTGCCGCATTACCGCTACTGGGCCGACCCGACTGGCAAAGCGCCGATGGTCGCGAAGCTCGCTGGCCAGAAGATCGACAGCGGCCTGGGCGATCTGCCGCACTACCGCTATTGGGCCGACCCGACCGGCAAGGCGCCGCTGCGTCTGGAACAGCGCATTGCCGAGGCAGACGCCCGCTAGTCAGTCAGGCCAGTTCCACGCACTCGACCCAGTTGGGGTTGCTGCCCACGGCGCAACTGCTCACCGCGGTGAGTGCACCGCTGGCGCCGTCGATGGCGTGCACGCCGACGCGGTTCGACAACTGCCCCGCCACGAACAGGAAGCGCCCGCGCGGTTCGATCCGGAAACCGCGCGGCTGGGTTTGCGTGGCCACGTGGCCGATCGCGCTCAGCCGCCCGCTGGCCCCATCGATCGCAAACGCGGCGAGCGTGCTGCTGTTGCGTTCGCTGGTGTAGAGAAAGCGCCCGTCCGGCGTGACATGCAGGTCGGCCGCCCAGGGTTTGCCGCTGAAATCACTGGGCAGCGTCGGCACGGTCTGTAGCGCTGCCAGCGTGCCACCGGCGGCGTCGAAAGCCAGCACCTCGACCGTCGCGTCGAGTTCGCCCAGCAGGTAGGCGTATCGCCCGTCCGGATGGAACACCAGATGGCGCGGGCCGGACAGCGCCCGCGCCTTGAACACCGGCGGCGTGTTCGGTGTCAACGCGCCCGTGGCGGCATCGAAGCGCCACTGCATCACTTCATCGCTGCCGAGCGTGGTGACGAACAGATAACGGTTCGACGGGTCGGTGAGCGCGGCGTGTGCGTGGCGCCCGGTTGCCAGCGAACGCGTGGCCGGACCCGCCACGCCATCGGCGCCGATGGAGCCGACGCTCAAACAATCGCCGCCGTAGGAGGCGGCGAACAGGTGGCGCCCGCTGCGGTCGGTTGCGATGTTCGCCATGCTGTCGGGCAGCGGGCTCGTGCCCAGCAAGCTCAGGCTGCCATCGCGTGGATCGATCCGCAGGCTCGCGACGCAGAAGGGCTCGGAGCGCAGCGCGGCATAGAGCCGCGAGCGGTCCGGGCTGAGCGCCAGCGGCATCACGGCGCCGGGCAGCGGCACCCGCTGCCGCAGCGTCAGCTCGGCGCGGGTGGCGTCGAAGCCGAGGACGCAGATCTCCTGACTGTCGGCGTTGGAAACGTAGACGACCAGGTTCATGTCGGCGCCGCCCTTTCCCGCCTCGACTTCACAGCACCACGTGGCCCGTGATCAACGTCGGCAACCAGGTCGAGAACGCGGGCACATAGGTCACCAGCGTGATCGCGATGAAGATCGCCAGGTAGTACGGCCAGGCCGTCTTGGTCGCCTCGCCGATCGAGATGTTGCCGATCGCGCAACCGACGAACTGCACCGTGCCGACTGGTGGATGCACCAGCCCGAGTGCGCAGTTCAAGAGCAGCATCATGCCGAACTGAACCGGCCCGACGCCCATCTGGATCGCCAGCGGCAGGAACAAGGGTGTGGTGATCAGGATGTGCGCCGCCATGTC
>JANYJL010000280.1 GCA_025361845.1 Rhizobacter sp. | reverse complement strand
CCACGGCCGCACCGCCGAACGTGGTGAAGCTGCCCGTCGCACCCGACTTGTCGGCCGTACCCGAGCGCTTCGAGCGACCGTTGATCCGCTTCCAGTTGCCCGCAGAAACCGCAGCCGTGCGCGTGCAGGTCGCTGTGGACGAAGCCTTCGATCAGATCGTCAGCGATCAGCGCGTCGCCGCAGGCACCGACATCCGCATCGGCGGCCTGGCCGATGCACGCTGGTACCTGCGCGCGCGGCGGCTGGACGCGCAAGGCATCGAAGGCTATGACGCACAGCGTGCCTTCGTGCTGAAGGCACGGCCCGAACCGCCGGCTTCGAACACACCGCGTGTCAAAGCCAAGCAGACGGTCGGCGAGGTGGCGTTCTCGTGGGCACCGAATGTCGATTCAAGCAGCGTGCGTTTGCAGGTCGCGCGCGATGCTTCGTTCGCCACACCGCTGCTCGACCAGGCCGGCATCACCGCCAGCACCACGAACAGCAGCTTCGCCGAAGAAGGCGACTACTACTGGCGCATGGCCAGTGTGCGCGCCGATGGCGACCAGGGCCCCTTCGGCGACCCACAGTCCTTCGAGCTGCGGCCTTTGCCGACCACGCCGGAAGGTGGCGTCGCACCCGACGGCAAATCACTGGTGCTGAGCTGGAGCGGGCGCCCGCAAGACAAGCAACAGGTCGAGCTGGCGAGCGACCCCGAGTTCAAGACGATCGTCGCGAAGGACGAGTTGAACAAGCCCGAATGGGCCGTGCCGACACCCTCGCGCGCCGGCCTCTACTTCTTCCGCTACCGCAGCGTCGAGCCCGACGGCTTTGTCAGCCCGAACAGCCAGGCGCTGAAGATCGAGGTGCCACGCGACTGGCGCTGGCTGTGGCTGTTCACGCCCCTGCTGTTTTTGTAGTGCTCACTTCACCAAGCGGCTGAGCCGCTCGGCGTCGAAGTGTTCGCCGGTCTGGGCATCCTCCGGCACGCAGTCCGCGGTGGGCAGTTCGCGTGAACGCGCCGACAACTTTTCGATCGCCTGCCAGAGCAGCGCAATCTGGTGCTCGTGGCCTGAAGCGTTGTCGATCAGACCCTTCATCGCCTGCGCGACCGGGTCGTCGCCCTGCGTCAGGCCATAGGCCGAGAAGCCCATCTTCGCCGCTGCGGCCTCGCGCTGCGCATCCGCTTCGCGATGCAGGATGCGCGCCGGGTTGCCAACAGCGGTCGCGCCCGGAGGCACTTCTTTCAACACGACCGCATTCGACCCGACACGCGCACCATCGCCCACGGTGAAGCCACCGAGCACCTGCGAATTGGCGCCGACGATCACCCCGCGGCCGAGTGTCGGATGCCGCTTCGCGCCCTTGGCGAGCGAGGTGCCGCCGAGCGTCACGCCTTGATAGATCGTGCACTCGTCGCCGATCACCGCCGTCTCGCCGACCACGACGCCCATGCCGTGGTCGATGAAGACACGCCGGCCGATCGTGGCACCCGGGTGAATCTCGATGCCGGTCAGGAAGCGCGCGAAGTTCGAGGTGAAGCGGCCGAGCCAGTGCAAGTCGTGCGTCCAGAACCAGCGCGCGCGACGGTGCAGCACGAGAGCGTGCAGGCCGGGGTAGCAGGTCAGAACATCCCAGGCCGAACGCGCCGCGGGGTCGCGTTCGAGGATGCAGGCGATGTCTTCTCGGAGTCGTTCGAACATGGTGCGGGTCCCGTCGGTCCGGGCCAGTGTAGCGGCGAGGCGATGAAACTGCTGGCCGCGCGGTCGTGCACCGCCGGCCTCAGGAACGCTCTTCCATCGCCTTCGCAATGCCACGCAGGATGTGCACCTCTTCGTGCGTGAGCTGCGCGCGGTTCGCCAGCCCGCGCAGCCGCGGCATCAGCTTCTTCGGCGCGGCGGGGTTCAGAAAGCCGATCTGAACCAGCGCGCGCTGCCAGTGATCGAGCAGGCCCTGCACGGCGACACCATCGGCATAGGTCGGGTCCGGCGTGCGCGACGCCACAGCAAAACCACCGAGCGCCTGGCGCCAGTCGTAGGCGATCAGTTGCACCGCCTGCGCGAGGTTCAATGAACCGTAGTCGGGTGGGGTCGGGATGCTCAGGGTCGCGTGGCAGCGGTACACGTCCTCGTTGCTCATGCCGTAACGCTCCGAGCCGAACACGAAAGCGACGTGGTGCTCGCTCGCCGCGAGTGTCTCGAACAGGGCACGCGGCGCGAAGGTCGGCGGGCCGAAGTCGCGCGGGGTCATCGCGGTGGCGCAGGCGAAGCTGATGCCGTCGAGCGCGGCCGTGAGCTCGGGCACGACGCGCGCGGCGGCCAGCACATCGGTCGCGCCGCTGGCCATCGCGATCGTCTCGTCGCGTGTCAGCACATCGGCAAAACGCGGCGCCACCAGCACCAGGTCGGTGTAGCCCATCACCTTCATCGCACGCGCGGCCGAGCCCACGTTGCCGGGGTGGCTGCTGCCGATCAGGATGAAGCGGGTGCGGTGCATGGGGGCGGGTACGGGGGTTGCGTGGGCGACGGGTAGCGACGGGTAAAATCGCGATTATCCGTACGGCTCTGGCCGCACACCGCTCTTATCCCCCGTCGCGTCCACCCGCTCCACGAACAGGCTGCCCATGTCGCAAGCGCTCCACCCCATGCTCAACACGGCCATCAAGGCCGCACGCGCCGCCGGGGGCATCATCAACCAAGCGTCTCGCGACCTCGACCTCATCAAGGTCAACACCAAGGGCCCGAACGATTTCGTCACCGAGGTGGACCAGATGGCCGAACGCGCCATCATCGACACCCTGCTCGCCGCCTACCCCGGCCACGGCATCCTGGCCGAAGAGTCGGGCCGCACGAGCGGCGCGAAGGACAGCGAGTACGTCTGGATCATCGACCCGCTGGACGGCACCACCAACTTCATCCACGGCCTGCCGATGTACTGCGTGTCGATCGCGCTGGAGTACCGCGGGCAGATCCAGCAGGCGGTCGTCTACGACCCGACGCGCAACGACCTGTTCTACGCGTCGAAGGGCCGCGGCGCCTTCCTGAACGACAAGCGCCTGCGCGTCTCCAAGCGCATCCGCATGGCGGACGCACTCATCGGCACCGGCTTCCCCTTCCGCCGTGGCGACAGCTTCAAGCGCTACATGCAGATGCTGGAACTGGTGATGCAAAGCTGCGCCGGTGTGCGCCGGCCGGGCGCGGCGGCACTCGATTTGTGCTATCTCGCGGCGGGTTACTACGACGGCTTTTTCGAGACCGGCCTGAGCCCGTGGGACGTGGCGGCTGGCGCCTTGATCGTCACCGAAGCCGGTGGCCTGGTCGGCAATTTCACCGGCGAAGCCGACTTCCTGCACCAGCGCGAAGTGGTGGCTGGCAACCCGAAGATTTATGCCCAACTGGTGACGATGCTGGCGCCGTTCACGCATGTCATCAAGGGCGACGATGCGGCGCCTGCAGGCACCACGGCGGCTGAGGGCCTGACGCCCGAAGCGGCACTCGCCGCCACCACGGTGGAACAGGCCGAGGCCCCGAAGAAGAAGGTCGCGGTCCGCATCCGCAAGGCCGACGCCGCGCCGTTCTGACCCGGCCGGCCGCCTGCTGATGAGCACCGTGGACGTTCGAGCGACGAGCGCTGATTTCAGTGCCCACACCCCCATGATGCAGCAGTACCTGCGCATCAAGGCCGAGTTCGCCGACACGCTGGTGTTCTACCGCATGGGCGACTTCTACGAGTTGTTCTTCGACGACGCGCGCAAGGCGAACCGCCTGCTCGACATCACGCTGACCTCGCGCGGCACGAGCGCCGGCGAGCCGGTCGTGATGGCCGGCGTGCCGGTGCATTCGGTCGAGAACTACCTCGCCAAACTCGTCAAGCTCGGCGAGCCGGTGGCGCTGTGCGAACAGGTCGGCGACGTGGCCACGGCCAAGGGTCCGGTCGAACGCAAGGTGGTGCGGGTCGTCACGCCCGGCACGCTGACGGATGCGGAATTGATGGCCGACAACAGCGATGCGCTGCTGCTCGCCGTGCATCCGAAAGGCAAGGTCCACGGCCTCGCCTGGCTCGCATTGACGAGCGGCGAACTCGGCCTGACCGAATGCACGACCGGCGAGCTGGGCACTTGGCTCGCGCGCCTGAACCCGGCCGAGGTGCTGGTGGACCGCGAGCATGTGCCGGCTGCCCTGACGTCCTTGAACAACGCCACCCGCACCGCGATCACGCACCGCCCGAGCTGGCAGTTCGACGCCTCGCTTGGCACGCGCAAGTTGTGCGAACAGCTTCAGGTCGCGAGCCTTGCCGGCTTCAACGCGCAGGAGATGACGGCCGCCCAAGCCGCCGCCGCCGCGCTGCTGAGTTACGCCGAGCACACCCAGGGCCAGGCGCTCGCGCACGTGCGAACGCTCTCGGTCCAGCGTGCGAGCGAGTTGCTCGACCTGCCGCCCACCACGCACCGCAACCTCGAACTCACGCAGACCCTGCGCGGCGAAGAATCGCCCACCCTGCTCTCCCTGCTCGACACCTGCCGCACCGGCATGGGCAGCCGCGCGCTGCGCCATTGGCTCACGCACCCGCTGCGCGATCGCACGGTGGCCTCGCAGCGCCACGATGCGATCGACGCGCTGCAAAGCATCGGCGTCGAGGGTCTGCGCGACACGCTGCGCGGCATCAGCGATGTGGAACGCATCACCGCGCGCATCGCCTTGCGCCAGGTGCGTCCGCGTGAACTGAGCGGCCTGCGCGCCACGCTGCACGCCCTGCCCGCGCTGCGCCGCCAGGTGCCGCTGGGCGCGACCGTGTTGCTCGACATGCTGGGCGAAGCGTTGACGCCGCCGGACGACATCGTCGATCTGCTCACCGTGGCATTGGCCGACGAGCCCGCCGTGCTGCTGCGCGATGGCGGCGTGATCGCACCGGGCTTCGATGCCGCGCTCGACGAGCTGCGTGGCATCGGCGCGAACTGCGATGCCTTCCTGCTCGACCTCGAAGCGCGTGAACGCGCACGCACCCTGATCCCGAACCTGCGTGTTCAGTACAACAAGGTGCACGGCTTCTACATCGAGGTCACGCAGGGCCAGGCCGACAAGGTGCCGGCCGACTACCAGCGTCGCCAGACGCTGAAGAACGCCGAACGTTTCATCACGCCCGAACTGAAAACCTTCGAAGACAAGGCTTTGTCCGCGCAAGACCGCGCGCTGGCGCGCGAGAAGCTGCTGTACGACCAGCTGCTCGACCACCTGCAAGGCCACCTCGAACCCTTGAGCGGCCTCGCCCGCGCGCTCGCGAGCCTGGACGCCCTGGCCGCACTGACCGAACGCGCCGCCACGCTGAACTGGTGCCGCCCGAGCTTCGTGCGCGAGCCCTGCATCGACATCACCGCCGGCCGCCACCCGGTAGTCGAAGCGCGCCTCGCGGAAACCGGCGCCGGCAACTTCATGGCGAACGATTGCCGGTTGGATGCGAACCGCCGCCTGCTCGTCATCACCGGCCCGAACATGGGCGGCAAGAGCACCTACATGCGCCAGGTGGCGCTCACCGTGCTGCTCGCCGGCATGGGCTCCTTCGTGCCGGCGAAGGCCTGCCGGCTCGGACCGATCGACGCGATTCACACCCGCATCGGCGCGGCCGATGACCTGGCGAACGCGCAGTCGACCTTCATGCTCGAGATGACCGAGGCCGCCGCCATCGTGCACAGCGCGACCGAACAGTCCCTGGTGCTGATGGACGAGATCGGGCGCGGCACCTCCACTTTCGACGGCCTCGCGCTGGCCGGCGCCATCGCCACCCAACTGCACGACCGCAACGGCGCCTTCACGCTGTTCGCGACCCACTACTTCGAGCTGACCGAATTCCCGCGCGAACACGAATACGCGCTGAACGTGCATGTGTCGGCGGCCGAGAACGGCAATGACATCGTGTTCCTGCACGACATCCAACCCGGTCCCGCGAGTCGCAGCTACGGTGTGCAGGTGGCGCGCCTCGCCGGCATGCCCGCCGCGTTGATCCGGCAGGCGCGCAAGACACTCGAAGCGCTCGAAACCCAGCAGCGCGCGGGCGAGGCGCAGATCGATCTTTTCGCGCCGGCCACCGCACCCGCGCCGCTCGAACGATCGGCACTCGACCACGCGCTTTCCGCGATCGAGCCCGACATGCTCAGCCCCAAGGAAGCGCTCGAAGCGCTGTACCGGCTGAAGGCCATCCACCTCAGCGACGACCACAACGAAAGCCAGCCATGACGTATTGCGTGGGCATCAAGCTCGATGCCGGCCTTGTGTTCCTCTCCGACTCGCGCACGAATGCCGGGCTCGACCAGATCAGCACCTTCCGCAAGATGATCGTCTACGAGAAGGCGGGCGACCGCTTCATGGTGATGCTGTCGGCCGGCAACCTGTCGATCAGCCAGTCGGTGCGCGAGATTCTTCAGGTCGAAAAGCTCGACAACGGCGACCAGCCGCCGATCACGATCTGGAACGCCACCAGCATGTACGACGCGGTGCGTGTGCTCGGCAGCGCGATGCGGCGTGTCTACGACCAGGACGGCCCGTCGCTCAAGCAGAGCGGCATCGACTTCAACGCGACCATGGTCTTCGGTGGCCAGATCGGTGGCGAGGCGATGCGCCTCTTCCTCGTCTACTCGGCCGGTAACTTCATCGAAGCCACGCGCGAGACCTGCTACTTCCAGGTCGGCGAATCGAAGTACGGCAAACCGGTGCTCGATCGCATGATCACGCCCGCCACGCCGCTCGACGAAGCCGCCAAGTGCGCGTTGGTCTCGATGGACTCGACGTTGAAATCCAACCTCTCGGTCGGCCTGCCGCTGGACTTGCTGGTGTATGAAGCCGGCCGCTTGCAGACGCAGCAGATCGTCTGCATCGACGAGCACAACCCCTACTTCCAGATGATCCGCGGCAACTGGGGTCACAAGCTGCGCGAGGTGTTCGAGTCGATCGAGGACCCGCAGTGGGATGGCGGCATGAGCGCCGCGCCGCTGTGCGTGCCATCGGCGCGGTTCGAGCCGATGCGCAAGATCACACACCCCGGCGAAAAGATCGTTTGAGCCCCAAGGCCACGCTCGCGACGCTGCTGCGTCACGTGTCGTGGCCGGAGTTGCGGCACCACGCCTGGCGGCACGCCACGGCCTGGCTCGCGGTGGTGCTCGGTGTCGCACTCGCGTTCTCGGTGCACCTCATCAACGAATCGGCGCTCGGCGAGTTCAGCTCGGCGGTGCGACAGGTCAATGGCCAGCCCGACTTCGAACTGCGCGCGCAGCGCGGTGGTTTCGATGAAGCGCTGTACGCGCGGGTGGCGCTGCACCCGCGTGTGGCCGTCGCCAGCCCGGTCATCGAGATCGACACCTTCGCGCTCGATGCAGCCGGCACACGCGTGCCGCTGCGCGTGGTCGGGCTCGATGCCCTGGTCGCTGCGCCGCTCTCGCCGAGCCTGATGCCACGGCCCGATGCCGGGGCCGATCGCCTGGCCCTGCTCGATCCGGGCGCCGTGTTCATCAACGCGGCCGCACGGCGCAGTCTCGGCGATGCGCCTGAGGTGCAAGTGCAGACGGCCGACCGCAGCCTCACCCTGAAACGGCAAGGCAGCATCGGTGCAGACGGCCCGCCACTCGCCGTGATGGACATCGCCGGCGCACAGGCCGCCTTCGGCTGGCTCGGCCGCCTGAGCCGCATCGACGTACGCCTGGTGCCCGGTGCCGACCGCGAGGCCGTGCTGCGCGAACTCGCGCTGCCGGCCGGCGTGCGTGCCGCGTCGCCGGACGAAGCGGCGCAGCGCATCTCGAACCTCTCACGCGCGTACCGCGTGAACCTGAGCGTGCTGGCCCTGGTAGCGCTGTTCACAGGCGCCTTCCTGGTGTTCTCGATCCTGTCCTTGTCGGTCGCCAAACGATTGCCACAACTCGCCTTGCTGTCGGTGCTCGGGCTCACGGCGCGCGAGCGGCTGACGCTCGTGCTCGCAGAGTCGGCCCTGCTCGGCATTGCCGGCAGCATCACCGGCCTGGCCTTGGGCACTGGACTCGCCGCACTCGCCTTGCGACTGCTGTCAGGCGACATGGGCGGCGGCTACTTCCCCGGTGTCACGCCGACGCTGCACTTCAGCCCCCTTGCCGCCGCGGTGTATGGCGCACTCGGTGTGGTCGCGGCACTCGCGGGTGGGTGGTTGCCGGCACGCGCAGCCCAAAACATCGCACCGGCATTGGCGCTGAAAGGCCTGGGCGACATCGGCGTGCGCAGCGGCCACATCGGCTGGGGCCCGGCGCTGCTGCTCGTCGGCGGCCTGCTCGCGCTCGCACCGCCGATCATGGGCATACCGCTCGCGGCCTATGTGTCGGTCGCCTTGCTGCTGCTCGGTGGCATCGTCTGCGTGCCGGCCGGTGTGGGCTGGCTGCTCAAGATGATCCCGCCGCCCGACAACGCCCTCGCCCTGCTGGCGGTCGAACGTGCGCGCCACCAGCGTTACAGCGCCACCATCGCGGTGGCCGGCGTGGTCGCCAGCCTGGCGCTCTCGGTGGCACTGACGGTGATGGTGGCGAGCTTTCGCGAATCGGTGACGAGCTGGCTCGATACCGTGCTGCCCGCCGATCTGTACGCCCGCAGCGCGGCGGGCACAGCCGCCGGCGACGTGGTGTTCGTGCCACCCGAGTTGGTCGCGGCCGTGCGCGCCCTGCCCGGCGTGGCGCGGCTGGAGACGGCGCGTGTCTCGCAAGTGCAGCTCGACCCCGACCGGCCTGCCATCGGCCTGATCGCACGGCCGATGAACGACCCGACGAAGAGCCTGCCGTTGATCGGTGAACTGGTCGCAGCGCAAACCGGCGTGGTGTCGGCCTACGTCAGCGAGCCGATGGCAAACGTGTATGGCACGCAAGCAGGCAGCCGCCTGAACCTGCCCCTGCCGAATGGCCGCATCGAAACGGTGTTCGTGCGCGGTGTGTGGCGCGATTACGCACGCCAGCACGGCGCGGTGGTGCTCGACAGTTCGGACTTCTCGCGCCTCACCGGCGACCAGCGTGTCAACGATCTCGCGATGTGGCTCGCACCCGGCACCGATGCGGGCGCGCTGCAAAAGCGCATCCGCGCGCTGTCGGGCGAGGCCGCGCTGCTGGAGTTCGCCTCGCCCGGCGAGATCCGCACGCTCTCGCTGCGCATCTTCGACCGCAGCTTTGCCGTCACCTACTGGTTGCAGGCGGTGGCGGTGGGCATCGGCCTGTTCGGCATCGCCGCGAGTTTTTCGGCCCAGGTGCTGGCACGGCGGCGCGAGTTCGGCCTGCTGGCGCACCTGGGCCTCACCCGCCGGCAGATCCTCGGCGTGGTCGCGGCCGAGGGCGCGGTGTGGACGGCGGCGGGTGTGCTCGTCGGCCTGGCACTGGGCCTCGCGGTCAGCGTGGTGCTGGTCGAGGTGGTCAACCCGCAGAGCTTTCACTGGACGATGGACCTGCTGTTGCCCTGGGGTCGCCTCGCGCTGCTCTCGGCCGCGGTGCTGCTGGCGGGCACGCTGACGGCCTGGCTCGCGGGCCGCGCCGCGGCGGGGCGCGATGCGGCGCTGGCGGTGAAGCAGGATTGGTGAGGCACGTGATGCAAAGACGCCCGTTGCTGATGTGGCTCGGTGCCTTGCCGCTGGCATCGTTCGAGGCGAATGCCGCAAGTGAGGCGGTATCGAGCACCCGCACCCTCGCGTTCCCGCGCGACTTCGGCGCGCATCCCGCCACGCGCACCGAGTGGTGGTACGCGACCGGCTGGCTCGCCAGTGCATCGACGGCCGATGCCGCAGCGAAACCCGCGTACGGATTTCAGGTGACGTTCTTTCGCTCGCGCACTGAGGTCGATGCCGCGCACCCGAGCCGCTTCGCCGCGAGCCAATTGGTCTTCGCGCACGCCGCCGTCACCGATCTGGCGCGCGGCCGATTGCGCCACGACCAGCGCATCGCGCGCAGCGGTTTCGGCATCGCCGGTGCGTCGGAGCCCGACACCGCGGTCACGCTGCGCGACTGGCAACTCGTGCGCGGCGGCGCGGCCGATGCCTCGCGCTACCGCACCCAGGTCCACAGCGAGAGCGCAGGCTTCGGCTTCGGCTTTCAACTGGCCACCACCCAGGCCCTGCTGCTGCAAGGCGTGCAAGGCTGGTCGCGCAAAGGCCCGCAGCCCGAGCAGGCGAGCCACTATTACAGCCAGCCGCAGCTCGACGTGAGCGGCACCCTCACGCTCGACGGCGCAGCGCAGACCGTGCACGGCCGCGCCTGGCTCGACCACGAGTGGAGCGACACCCTGCTCGATCCTCAGGCCGTGGGCTGGGACTGGATCGGCATGAACCTCGCCGACGGCAGTGCCCTCACCGCCTTCTGTCTGCGGCGTGCCGACGGCTCGGCCTTGTACACGGGCGGCAGCTTCCGCGCCGCGGGTGGCATCACGCGCAACTTCAGCGATGGAGAAGTCAGCTTCACCCCCGGCCGCACTTGGGCCAGCCCAGCCTCACGCGCCAACTACCCGGTGCAGTGGACGGTACAGACACCCGCCGGCCGCTACGCCGTACAAGCCCTGCTCGACGACCAGGAACTCGACAGCCGCGCCAGCACCGGCTCGATCTACTGGGAAGGTCTTGCCGAGTTGCGCGACGCCGCGGGCCGCATCGTCGGCCACGGCTACCTTGAAATGACGGGTTACGCCGGAAGTTTGCGTCTGTAGACGATTGCAAGAAGCCGCCCCGACCCCACATAGACTCCTCGCATGACCGACTCCAGCACCGTGGCGCCGCCCCTGGCCGCCCCCCACACTCCCGCACCGGCAGGCGCCGCCAAATCGCCACGCTCCCTGTCCGGCCTCGTGCCCTTCCTGCGGCCTTACCGCGGCCGCATCGCGCTCGCCGTCGTCTTCCTGGTGATGGCCGCGATCAGCACCCTGGTGCTGCCCGTCGCGTTGAAGACGCTGATCGACCAGGGCCTCGTCGCCGCCGACCCCGGCGAACGTGTGATGGCGCTGCGCGAACACTTCTTCGCGCTGTTCGCGGTGGGTGCTGCGCTCGGTGGGTTTTCGGCCGCGCGCTTCTACATGGTCACCTGGCTCGGTGAACGGGTCACGGCCGACCTGCGCAACGCGGTCTACGCCCACGTCGTTCAGCAGAGCCCGGAATTCTTCGAGACCACGCAAACCGGTGAAGTCGTCTCGCGCCTGACCACCGACACGACCCTCGTGCAGACGGTCGTCGGCTCCAGCCTCTCGATGGGCCTGCGCAACACCGTGATGGGCATCGGCGCGATGGCGATGCTGATCGTCACCAACCCCTACGTGATGACCCAGGTGCTCGGCATCCTGATCGTCGTCGTGCTGCCGAGCCTGTACTTCGGGCGGCGTGTGCGCAAGCTGAGCCGCGCGAGCCAGGACCGCGTGGCCGATTCGAGCGCCATCGCGGTCGAGGTGCTCAACGCGATTCCGGTGGTGCAGAGCTACACCCAGGAAACACGCGAGGCGCAGCGCTTCAACGTCGCCACCGAGAATGCGTTCGGCACCGCCGTCAAACGCACACGCATGCGTTCGCTGCTGGTCGGTTTCATCATCACCGCCACCTTCGGCGCACTGCTGTGGGGGCTGTACCAGGGCACGCAAGCCGTGATCCAGGGCAAGATCAGCGCGGGGCACCTCGGGCAGACCGTGGTCTACGTGATCATCCTCGTCTCGTCGGTGGCCGTGCTCGCCGAGTTGTATGGCGACGTGCTGCGCGCCGCCGGTGCGACCGAGCGTTTGATGGAGTTGCTGGCCACACGTTCACCGATCGTCTCGCCCGCCAAGCCCGTGGCACTGCCCGCGGCGCAAGGTGGCTCGTCGGTCGCGCTGCGCGACGTGAGCTTCCGTTACCCCTCGCGCCCGAACCAGGCTGCGCTGGCCCACTTCAGCCTCGACATCCGGCCCGGCGAAACCGTCGCCCTCGTCGGCCCGAGCGGCGCCGGCAAGAGCACGGTGTTCCAGTTGCTGCTGCGCTTCTACGACGTGGCCGCGGGCAGCGTGCTGCTCGACGGTGTGCCGCTCACCTCGCTCGACCTCGACGCTCTGCGCGGGCGCATCGGCATCGTGCCGCAGGACAGCGTGATCTTCTCGGCCAACGCGATGGACAACATCCGCTACGGCCGGCCCGATGCGAGCGATGCGGAGGTGATCGCGGCAGCGAAAGCCGCGTTCGCGCACGACTTCATCACCGCCCTGCCTGAGGGCTACCAGACCTTCCTCGGCGAGCGCGGTGTACGCGTCTCGGGCGGCCAGCGCCAGCGCATCAGCATCGCCCGCGCGATGCTGAAGAACCCGCCGCTGCTGCTGCTCGACGAAGCGACCAGCGCGCTCGATGCCGAAAGCGAACGCATGGTGCAGGCCGCGCTCGAA